>JAYPZT010000263.1:0-1502 GCA_038136415.1 Opitutales bacterium | reverse complement strand
ATCTCAGCTTCCAGACCCTGGAACTCAGCCTTAACTCCGGTATATTCCCGCTTGGTCATATTTTCATCACCAACGAGTTGCACACCATGGCCTTCGAGGAAGACATAATTATCAAACTCGGTATGATAAGCCGATACCTGTCCTGTTAGCTTACCCATAGTTTTCCGGAGCATAATTTCCACACTTACTGCGGTTTCATCCTTCAGATTTGGATTTCCGACCTCAAAGGATTCGGTGGCATGATGAGGACCATCACTATACAATTCAGCAGTATCAGGAGTACGCTCAGTGTAGCTTAGGTTACCACTTACATTCCAGCCCTCTGCTAAATCCCGTGAGATTCCTCCGCTGGCACTAAAGGTTGAGTCATCGCGATCTGCCAGTCCACCCTGGAACTCTCTCTGCGTACTTTCCCAGCGAATTCCACCATTCAAACTCAATTCATCGCTCACCCGATATTCTTCCACCAAGAAAATCGCAAACTTGGTGGAATCTTCTCCAGTAATGGCAGTATTCTCTCCACTTACTCCGGAGAATATCGTGCCGTTTTCCTCTCCCTGAATTTTGAGATCATCAAACATTCCATGAAAGCCTAAGCCACCGCGTAAGTTTCCGATTTCATGTTTCAGCACAGCTCGTGCCTCTATGCCCTCACGCAAATAGGTTGCATGGGTCTCGAATTCATCCTCTCCATCATGCTTGCCAATTTCATCATGCCGATAATCCCCGTAGCCAAAGTTGAACTCGATTCCAGTCAACCATTCCGAATCATCGACTTCTATTTCTGACCTCGCTTCAAATCGGTCACTCTCCATCTCAATCCGGGTTTCACTATCCGCATGTTCTCCGGGTACCCCGTAAACATTTTCGTAAGTGGAAAAGCTGAACCCTGCAAATCCACCATCCCAGAAATGAGAACCTCCCAATCCATAGGAAGAACTTTCACCCTGGCTGTTCTCCACCTTATCCGTCTGGTTCCCGTCCGGCAAAGTGAAGGTTGGTACATCATAATCTTTAAAATCCCGCTTAAATCCATTGATCTGGAAACTGAGGGATTCTGTACCAGCGTATCCTATCGCACCATAATTCCATCCATCATTGGCACTGTTGTAACCAGTCCGGACAGAACCTTCGGGTGCACCTGCATAGGAACGGGTAGGTATACTCCGATCGATCACATTGACCGCCCCTCCGATTGCACTGCCACCATACAAAAGAGCGGAAGATCCCCTCAGCACCTCTATTCTATCGATCAGTAAGGAATCAAGTGGTACAGCATGATCTTCCGATTGTGCGGAAACATCGAATGTATCTGTCCCATTTTGTAATACCCGGACTCTGTTTTTATCAAGCCCCCGTATAATCGGTCTATTCGCACTGGGCCCGAAATGAGACTGGTTGATTCCCGGTTGATCCGCCAAGGTTTCGGCGATTGTGGCAGCTTTAATTCTTTCTAATTTCTTGCCCTCAAATAATCCCACCGACTGGGTAACCTCGGAGAG
>JAYPZT010000262.1:0-1504 GCA_038136415.1 Opitutales bacterium | reverse complement strand
GTAAAATGACGATCGTTAATGAAGTCAGAGCCTCTGTGATGAAACTGGATTCGGAATTCAAACATCTCATCAAGGTCATTCTGCTTTGCCATATTTCAACAAACAGCAAGTTGAAGTAAAAAGCAAAAGATACAGAAAAATTATTTCTAAATTCTTGAGCTTAAAAAATGAGACGAATAAGAATCCTAATTCAGGGTAGGATCAGCACTGGATATATTCAAAATTTCCCAGCGATCCGCCCATCGGTTCCATTTTTCGACCTTATCAACCAAAACTGGTGAGTTTCGCTTACCACATGCATAGTCAAACATCTCCTTGGCTTCTCTTAAATCATGAGCCAAAAAATACTTATCAGAAAAACCAACAGAATCTTCAAAATGGTAATGAAAACGAAACTCAAAAAGATCATCTTTAGGGTCAATTTTCATAAACCCACAATAACCATAAATTAAGTTTTTATCAAATTTTTACTCTTTTTTTTAAGATAACCCCTTCTCAATCTACAATGTTTTGTAAATCTATAATATTTTTTAGAAAACTGAAATAGGCCTATGTTAGCTCATTTAAGCATCATCCAAAGATGCCATGCCCTGCAGGTGGGCGACATCTCCCCAGCTTACCAAATTCCAGCGACCCCCATCTTTTTGAATCCGATTGAGAGAGCAATTTAAGAGAACGAAATTTCTATCCGCGTCCAAGGGAATTCTAAGCACATACCTAAAAATTGCACCTAAAACTCCGCCATGAGTGACTGCCACAATTTTTTTGCCAGGATGTGAAAGAGAGAGCTTTTCAACTGCGGACGAGCAACGATCGTAAAACTGCTTAAAACTTTCTCCTCCAGGTGGTTGATACTCTGGTCCGTCCTCCCGGAAAGATCGGTAAACATCTGGGTGCTCGACCAGCATCTCATCAGTCGTGAGCCCTTCCAGCACACCAAGATCCCGTTCCCGAAGTTCGGGCATGAGGGAAAAAGTCCAATTTGCCTCACTTCCAGCAAGTCGTGCGGTATGCTGTGCACGCTCCAAATCACTTGCATAAACCTGATCCACTTCTTCTTTTGCCATCCTAGCCGCAAGTGCCTTAGCCTGGGCAATACCTCTAGGGCTTAGAGCCGAGTCAGCATGGCCCTGCCAACGACCACTAAGATTCCATTCGGTTTCTCCATGGCGGATTAAAATAATCTCAGTCATGCGAGAGAAATGCTACGCTTTATGCCAAGAAGTGAATTTTTCTCATTGTGAGAAAAATTCAAGCAGACTTATTACTTGGATGGGGAATCACGGAAGTTCCACTCAGGAGTACCGGATGGATCTTCGGCATAAGGAGATTTACCAAGACCATAATCGTCTGGTTGCATATCCATATTCTTCCAGTAGTTTTTCTTATCTTTTAAAAACCCGTAGAAGGAGGGATAAAAAGGGTCGACATAGGCAACATCAGCTTCCGAGGGAACTTCTAACCCATTTAAATGGTAGGTTGCATTGACGATAAGCCGGCGAAG
>JAYPZT010000261.1:0-1518 GCA_038136415.1 Opitutales bacterium | reverse complement strand
TTTCCCAACGCCCATAAACGGATCCCGATGAGAAAGAAAATGGCCATATGAACCAATCCACTGATGGATGCCATTAATCCATAGGTTCCAATTCCTCTTTCAAATGATTTTCCAGTAGAACCGACCAAAGCAAACGCAGTCATGGTAGTACCAAAAACACTCATCAGCAGCAGAAAAGGTCCAATGCTATGACTTGCGACAAAAAAGTCCCGGCTGGTTCCCCTGAATAGACGACCGCTGCCCCAACCCAAAATAAGAAGCAAAGCTAGGTAGCAACAAATAATGATTAAAACATTCATTGTACCTTAATGCTGCTTGGTGGCAGGCGTGTGGGCGTCCTTAACATCCGCGTATTTTTCCCATTTTGCAGGCCATGCACGAATCACTGCCCATGCACCCAATAAGGAACATGCGACCGAGAAGATCGCATGATAAAAAAGACCTATTGGCATACCAAGAAATGAAATGGCTTCCGTCGACCAGTTCCAAAAATCCTGATGTAAAAAAAGCATTAGCAAAAAGAATAACCAAAAAAATCCCATTTTTGGTTGTGCCGGACTGGGTTTCATCGCAGGAGAATCGTGCCTATTTGCCAATGGCGTACAAGTGGGTTTGGGTAGAGATGTAAAGCGTCTGATTGGCAACCACTGGCGAACTGTAAATTGGAGCACCCAGATTGATTGCTTTAGGCTCATTCTCCTCCTTGCCATGTTCAAAAATTAAAAGATCCCCATCTTCATTTCCCAATAGAACTTTGCCATCAACGACTAAAGTCGACCCCCAAATTCGGCTGTAGGAATCATAAGTCCAATAGACTTCTCCTGTCTCTGCATCCAAGCAGTGAAGAATTCCTGCATACTCTGCCTGATAGATTAATCCATCTGCAACAGAGGGAGTGGATATGGTTCTTCCAATTTCGGTGTTTTTCCACACAAGATCCCCAGATTTAGCATCCACACAGGAAAGGCGACCTACCCCATCGCCATGCTCAGGATCCTGGCCAATGGAACAGTATATCTTGTTCCCATATAATACAGGAGTGGCGATCAGTTCACTAGGTCCTGGAGGGGTGGCATAGGGAATTTTTCTTCCTTCTTTATCTACCCGATAATGGGGTTCATTACAGTCAATTTTCCAAATAGGATTAAATAAATCAAAGCCCTCCTCGTTTTGCTTTGTTTCATTTGCATAGGCATACAAATAGCCGTCAGTTCCTCCCCAGTACAAATAATCTTTTCCTTCAAGATTACCGTAAGTTAAAGAAGACCATGCTGCATGTAATGCTTCTTCACTTGCCCCTGAGCCATCCTCACCAATCAGTTCGCCAGTATTTTTATCCAACGCAATCCAGCTTGGAGACAGCGGACTGGGAATGTTAATATGAGACCAGTCTACCCCATTGGATGTGGCCACAAATAAACGATCTCCTAGAATCAAAGCTGAAGAGCTCGTAACATTGTGGGGAAAAACTCCCAACTCATCTCTCATATCATAAAGCCATAGAATATCAGCATCTAG
>JAYPZT010000260.1:0-1518 GCA_038136415.1 Opitutales bacterium | reverse complement strand
TTTACCTACTCGTAATTGGCATTGGAATGGGCCTCAGTTTATATGCTTCTAGCATAACCAAAGGAAGGTTTCGTAAGTACAGTCAATACACCACTCGATCCCGCCTTACCGGAGCAGATATTGCCCGTAACATTTTACAGGACAACAATATCCATGATGTAAGCATTGAGCGTGTGCCCGGAGAACTGAGTGACCATTATGACCCCCGCACTAAGACTCTTAGGCTTAGCCAAGCGGTTCATGATTCCAACAGTATGGCTGCTTTTGGTGTAGCTGCCCATGAGGTTGGCCATGCAATTCAGCACGCTAAGTCGTACGCACTTCTTGGGTTCCGCTCCGCCTGGGTACCAGTGGCAAATTTAGGTGGAGGTTTATCGATGATTGTCATCATGCTCGCATTTTTTCTGGGCGGTGTACAAACCGCCACCGGAGCATCTCTTTCCTGGCTAGGGGTATTGTTGTTCGGGTGTACCACCATTTTTACCCTTGTTACCTTACCCGTTGAATTTGATGCAAGTAGCCGTGCTATTAGCTGCTTGCAGCGGGGTGGATATGTCACTGAAAAAGAATTGGACGGTGCCCGAAAGGTTCTCAATGCAGCAGCTATGACTTATGTGGCGGCATTTGTTACCTCTTTGCTCACACTTCTTTACTGGGCATTTAGACTCGGATTGATCGGCGGGCGAAGAGATTAGCCTCTAACTTCGAGCTATCCGATACGACAGTTACTCTAGCCTCTGACGAGGTCATGTATACTTTCCTAATTTGCCTCATATCGGCTATTGAATGCTGTACTTTGACTTAATTTTAAGTACTCTGTCTTTTCTTAAAACCATACTTCTGAAACCTCTTACGCAAATGGTATCCTCCCACTTCCATTTTTACAGGGCTCTTTTACTGTCCTTATTTGTTTTTACTTCCAGCTTCCATCTCTCTGGTAAGATAGCCCTACAGAAGGACCATCATATTTCTTTGATTGGTGCAGGAATGGGATCAAGGATGGTTCATTACGGACATTTCGAAACGGAAATGCAATTACGCTTTCCCCATCATCGTCTGGTTATTCGGAACATGTGTGATGAGGGAAATACACCAGGATTCCGCCCCCACCCAGGTCGGCCTCAAGAAGAACAGTTTGCATTCCCCGGAGCAAAAAATTTGGTACCTCCCCGCTTTTTGGCAAAAAGTTCTCCGGCTGGATTTTTCGAAAATCCAGATCAATGGCTGACCCGCTTGCAGACTGATATTATCCTCGCTTTTTTTGGATTTAATTCTTCCTTCTCCGGCCCAGACGGGTTGGAGGCTTTCAAAAAGGAGCTATCTTACTTTATCGATCACTCGCTACGCCAGCGTTACAATGGGGAATCGCAGCCCCTGATGGCATTAATTTCTCCCACTGCAGTCGAGCCCACCCAAGGTGTAACCACTGGAGAATCTCAAAATGCAAATCTTAAGATCTACACCGAAGCAATGCGTGCGATTGCCAAAAAGAAGAGGATCACTTTTGTGGACGCATAT
>JAYPZT010000259.1:0-1527 GCA_038136415.1 Opitutales bacterium | reverse complement strand
TGGTTTTTGGGTATGTACCACTCTCCAGATGCGCCCATAATCATGATCCCAGTGAGGGTCCCGCATCGGATGCTGGGCATGCCCGATGATGGGGCTGGAGAAATCGGAGATGTAAAGGGCACCATCCATCCCAAACTCAACATCTGTGGGTCGGAAGGCAGCATTAGGTGAACTCAGGATGGTCTCGTAACTTTTTTGCTTCATCATTCCACGATCGGAATCGAGTGTGGTTAAGTTGACTGCATAGCGCCCGAGCAGGGATGCGGAGACCAATCCATTCTGATATTTGTCCGGAAAGTTAGGGCTGGAAACAGACGCTGTGCCACAGCCTTTTCCATAACTGGTAATCCGTCCGTATGCATAGGGCATATATCCACCAAGGGGTGTCCAAATAAGAGAGCTTCCGTCGTAGACATCCCCATCCCCATAGATCTGAAAAATATTTCCCCACCGGTCAAAAGTGACATTCCATGGATTGGGGGTGGTGTGTTGCCACTCGGTATTGATCCTGCCATTAACTGGATTGAGTCGATAGGTGGTGGAGTCAATCCCACGGTGCACACCGAAAGGAGTTTCCAGTTGCGAGCGGTGAAAAACACCATCGCTAAAGATAATATCTCCATGAGGGTCGGTCGCGACCATGCCACCATGGTGCGAGTCGGAAACATCAATGCCCCGCAATAGTTCACGGCGGGAATCCGCCCGGTCATCTCCATCCTCATCCCTCATTAACCAAAGACGGGGTTGTTCAGATACGATTACCCCAAGGTGATGAAAGGCGATACCGTCCAAAGCGTCCAAGTTTTCCGCAAAGGTGGTGCATTTGTCCGCTTTACCATCACGATCGGTATCTTCGAGAATGATGATTTTATCAGGTGGAGACAGCCCCGGCACAGTATGGGGAAAAGAGGGCATGGTTGCCACCCAGAGCCTGCCCCGTGCATCAAAGGCAATCTGTACGGGATTGCGCAATTCAGGGAAATCTTCCTCGGAGGCAAATAGGTTTACCTGATAACCTTCGGCCACGGTAAATTCCGCCATTGCTTCCGAGGAGGGCTTAAGGATCCCGGTGCGTGGGCCATCATCCCGTCCTTTTCCCGGAGGCATGGGCTCAAGGGATGGGGTTGAGAGGTCAGAAAAGGATAATTTTGGATTGGCTGCGATCTGATGAAGCAAATTTTCAGAAAGCTCGATCATACGGTGGTAGCGGGGCATTTCGCCGTCGTATTCAAAGGGTCTCGCCCGCACCCCAAAATAGACCACTGAATTTTTGGGGCGTACCACCTCGGCCACCCGGGCATGCTTCGCAGATGCCGCAAGCCTGACCTGCTCGAGGTGTTTCGGGCTGCTTTGCCTGGGCGAATTCACTTGGAGGTGTCTAAGGATTTCGGAAGCAATTTTTTGAGCGATGAGGCGATTCCCCGCATCATTCAAATGAATTCCATTTTCAGTAATGAGCTTGGGGGAATTCTTGGTCAGGGTGAATAAATCGATAAAAAGAGCTTTTTGTTTTTGGGCGATTTCAGC
>JAYPZT010000258.1:0-1528 GCA_038136415.1 Opitutales bacterium | reverse complement strand
CATTACCGAAAAGATTCAAAATCTGCCAATCGCACTCTATCCGTGGGAGAAAGTCCGCCATCCAGCACGACAATGGAACCTGCTCAACTGGCTGGGCTTACTGATGTCTGCCACACACTTTTCAATCTCAGCGAGACCATAACCCGCAAATAGATTATCTTATGAATCAAGAAATTGAAAACCTCTGGTTGAAGATGAACCGTCGTCAGGCCCTACGCACCGTGGGTGCAGGGCTCGGGTACATGGCTCTGGGCAGTTTGCTTGCCGATGGCTCTACAACTGCTGGAAAATTCTCCCATCACCCTGCCCGGGCCAAGCGGATTATTTATCTCTTCCAGTCTGGTGGCCCATCTCAGGTCGATCTTTTTGATCATAAACCAGCACTCGCTCAGCATCACGGCAGTGATATTTTCAAACATGTTGAACAACAGAGCCGGCTCACAGGGTTTAATAACAACCGAAAGATTTTACCTGTTATTAATAGCAAGTACTCCTTTGCTCAGCATGGTCAGACAGGCTCATGGACCAGCGAACTCTTACCCCACATGGCAGGAATTGCAGATGATCTCTGCACCATCCGCTCGATGACCACGATCCCCATCAACCATGACCCTGCCATGACCTTCATGCAAACAGGGCACAACTTACCCGGCCGGCCCAGTATGGGCTCATGGTTGAGTTATGGACTGGGCACCATGAACCAGAACCTGCCAGAATTCGTCGCACTGGTATCGAGTGGGGATCTGCCCAATATGCAACCACTCAACTCCCGTCTCTGGGGAAATGGATTCCTTCCGGGCAAACATCAGGGAGTACGCTTGCGTTCAGGGACAGAACCAGTGCTCTACTTAAACGATCCTTCTGGCAAAACCCTTAAGGAGAAGCGATCCATTCTCGATGCCATCAATGCCCTAAACAGGGAGGAGGCCAACCGCTCAGGTGATCCGTCGGTCGATACCAGAATCGCCCAGTATGAAATGGCCTTCCGTATGCAAACCTCCATCCCGGAACTTGCCGATTTTGCCAATGAGCCTGAATCAACTTACAAACTTTATGGAGAAGATGCCCGCAAACCGGGAACATTTGCATTCAATTGCTTGATGGCCCGTCGCCTTGCTGAACGAGATGTCCGCTTTATTCAGCTTTACCACTCCGGATGGGATCACCATTTCAATCTGCCCGCCCATCTGCCCAAACGATGCCGGGAAGTGGACCAGGCTACAGCCGGCTTAATCACCGATCTTAAACAACGCGGACTGCTGGATGATACAATTGTGGTATGGGGGGGCGAATTTGGCAGAAGTACCTACAGTCAAAACGGCAAAGTTATGGAAGCCTATGGGCGCGATCATCATCCCGGTTGTTTTACCAAACTTTTGGCAGGTGGTGGTTTTAAGCCAGGTCTACAGTTTGGGGAGACTGATGATTTTTCCTACCGCGTCACCAAGGATGAGGTATCGGTACATGATCTTCACGCTACCCTGCTCCATCAGCTCGGAATTAATCATGAACGCCTGGTATATTTCTT
>JAYPZT010000257.1:0-1530 GCA_038136415.1 Opitutales bacterium | reverse complement strand
TGATTTTAAATGCGATCGCATGGACCGCAGGAGTTGAAATACCCACAGACGGAGTTCCTTCGGTGGCTCAATTAAATATCAAGCCCTCGATTAAAAAGTAGGTCTTAAAGCAAATTTTAGCTTTATTTAAAACATACTCTCGCCGAGTCGTAACCGACTTGGCGGGAGTAGGATTCTTCACACTCCATCCTCGGTTCAACTGAGATAAGTTCGATTTTCTGAACCAGTTTGCAGAGTCCCTTAAGCAAGGAACGAATCACGGCCCGTGCATGCGGAGCACCCAGGCAGTTGTGCGGACCAAAACCAAAACCAATGTGCGGATTAGGTGAACGATCAAGCATCACTTTGTCGGGTTGATTAAAAACGGAATCGTCCCGGTTAGCGGAGGGCCAGCATAACCCGATACGGGAACCCGCGGGAACTTCATGACCCGCAACCTCAGCGGCGTGTGGACAGGTACGGGCGATAGCAGTAAGTGGGCTGACGAAACGGACAAATTCCTCGCAGGCAGGAATGACCCGCTTCTCATCTTCCCGTAGAAAGGCAAGAGCTTGCGGGTTCTCACTAAGATAAACCAAGATGCTACTGACCACATTGATGATGGTGTCCTTGCCCCCGGCAAAGGTGACATTGGCTATGCCCTGCTTTTCTTCGAAGGATAATTTCCGCCCCCGAAACTCCGCCTGATTTAGAAAACTGAAAAAATCTTCCCCAGGATCTTGTTCTGCTTTGGCAAATTGCTCAGCAGTGTATTCCTCCATACCCTCACCCTCGGTCAAAGCATGCATACCCCACCCTTTCCACACTTCTGCCTCTTTCTCGGGCAAGTTAAGCAGACGGGTCAAAGCTAGGCATTGCAGGGGCAAAGCAAAGTCATGCACGCCATCAAATTCCCCTACGCCTAATTTTTCAGAAATCATGGAGTCCACCAGATCTTCCATATCCGCAAGGTAAGCGGGATCGGTCGGGCGTTTAAAGATGGGTTCCACCAGTGCCCGGTACTCGCTATGGTCGGGTGGATCCAACTCGATAGGAATCTGGCGCATAGAGCGCATCTTTTCCTCGGTATGGGGAACCACTTTGAAGGGATGATCACTGCTGAAAGTCTCCCAGTCCTTGACCGTCTTTCGTAGTTCCTTGAGTCCAAGCACAAAGGGAATTTCTTCCCCATTAAAATGGGTAACCTGCACACCGCTGGACTTACGGGCCTCGGCAAATGGATCGCGTGGGTCAGCCATAGACAACCAGCCTTTCAGATAGGTTAATTATGGGAATTCGGGCACTTTGGGTCATCGATCAAATATGCTTGGTTAATCGTTGTATCGTTGGCAACTCTTCTTCCAGTAATTTGATGAATTAAATCTGCAGATGGTTGCCAAATATAAAGATTTCTTTCATCAATTACTCCTTATGATTAAAGCTTTCGCCCGCCAGTTATTGTATCTGCCCCTCCTTTTCACTTCATTAAGTGCTGCTCTCAACCTCGCGGATCCGGAAAAGCATCCCTATGCAAATCCAAATGCGAGCAGG
>JAYPZT010000256.1:0-1542 GCA_038136415.1 Opitutales bacterium | reverse complement strand
GCCAAGGATCTGCCATCCAATGAGTGGGCTCCCGTAATCAAAAATTTAATGTAAGGTGCACGAGTTGAATTCGGGAAATGAATGATTTGCTGATTGGCCACCCTAATTTCCAGATCGCCCTTCATAACCGGACCATCCCAGGACTTTGCATCTTGCGAATAATAAATTTCATAAGCCTCAATCTGACCGTTTCCATTTCCACCCGACCAGGTTGAATAGACCAGCCCTTCAATCTCGTATCTGTTTGGGTTGGTCAGAATCACATAATGTGGGGGCTTAGCCAAGGTAGGTTCATATTGGGTGTGCCAGAAAGTCAGGTTTGATCCATCCAGCATCTTGTCTTTCTCCCTGCCTTTTTGCTCGCTGCTAACAAGTACATCGCCGCCAATTTCAATCAATCTACTTTGATTAACTATTTTGTTTCTGGGAATTCTCGGCGGTACATCGAGCTCCACTCCCTCAAACACTTTTTGGTATGACAATGGCGGCCAACGATTCGTGACTGGGCCCCGGATTTTAAGTTGCTCAATATAAGCTCCTTGATCCCCACCAACCTGCCGAAAATTATGCTTGGAATAACAATGAACTGAAACATTTTCGCCTGGTTTTAGAAAGGCCCGAATCTTATGAGATGTAACCTCCCGGTTTTCTAAAGATATCACTCCCACTAAACGCTGTGGCTCCGGGCGGTCATCCGCAAAATAATATTTACCCGCAAAAACCTGCACGCTGATCGCTTCGTCAAACGCACCTAGTTTCTTGGCATCAAAAGTCAGGTCATACCACCCTTCAACAGGTGGTTCAAAGTTATCATAAAAAAAGGAATAGCTGTTTCCATTATTTGCCCGCGTCCACGAAAACAGAACTCCATCCTCATACCTCCGGTTGTAAATATTGTATGTTTTGTGACTGTCCCTTACCTTATTGGTTGTCCAAATCTGCTCGGGGTAAAAACCATCCCTTGGAAAGGCAAATTCCAACATTCGTTCGGCCACATTAAAATAGGAAGATAAAAGCTGTGGGGTTATTTTGATTCTCCGATCAGTATCAAAATCATATGTCCCCCGATCCTCTGCGATTTCATCGCTAAGATCCAATTCAATGCCTAGCAGATCATTTACTGAATGTACAAATTCATGGCGACTTGTGCGGCGATAGGACTCGGGCGGGATAGGCTTTTGTTTTTTACTTAACCAATCCAGCATTTGCTTTTTCTCGGTTATGCCGGGTTGCGATTTATTGCTGGGAGGCATTTTACCGGTGATCAGATTTTCAAACATTAAAGTACCATCAAATGTCCTCTCATCCAGCAAACTGATCATATCGAGGTTTCCTTTCTTCACCTCATCATCATGACAATCAAAACAGTAATTTTCGAAAAGTTCATAAGGCTGCTGAATCGAATCTGTGTCGGCTTTTGCAGAAACCAAACCAATGATACCGACAATCCATAATATAAGGAATGTTCCTGTAGAATGTTTGTTACAGAAAATCATTAGGAATAATTCTTCTTGGAAAAGGAAATCTGCTTACCCGCTTCTT
>JAYPZT010000255.1:0-1553 GCA_038136415.1 Opitutales bacterium | reverse complement strand
AAAACCTTGCAGGTTGGGTGCGGTGATGGTTGGGGGCATGCCGGGCGATATCAATCAGTTTTTTGACCTGATTTGGAGTTGGTGCACCTTTAAAGTTTTTAGGCTTACGGGTACGTCTTTCCACAATCAAACGGGAAAGAATGTCTGTCCGTTTTTCTCCCGAATTCATCATGGCCGAATTGAAGAGAGTGGTATCAAATTTTTTCGAAAATCAGACTGGTGTTTGCACCACCGAATCCACTGCTGTTGGAAAGGATACGATTAACCTGTGTGGGTTCTGTTTTTTGGATTAAATTGAGTATGCCAAGTCCGGGATCTGGTTCAGTAACATTAGCAGATCCAGGCAGAAACCCATCGGATAAGGCCAGCGAACAGAAAGCGGCTTCCATAATACTGGACAGGGATAACCCGTGACCTGTTAGAGCCTTAGTACTGGATACTTTGATTCCCTCGTGTCCTTCGAATACATTATTGAGAGCTTTCATTTCGGATGCATCTCCAATGGGAGTGGAGGGGGCGTGGGCATTCACATAATCAATCGTATCTGCAGTACACTTGGCATCTTTTAATGCTCTGTTCATCGCATCCCTAAGACCGATTCCTTCAGGATGAGAAATAGCCACATTGTGTCCATCGGAACCCTGTCCCCATCCAATAAATTTCGCGTAGGGTTTTGCTGCTCTTCTTTCTGCTTCTTCCGCGGATTCCAAAACCATACAAACTCCACCACCCGTGCCCACAAAACCGTTTCTTTTCACATCGAAGGGACGGGAAGCGAGGTTGGGATCGGTTTCGAGGGAAAGGGCACGCATTCCACAGAAGGGAACAATACTCTCAAAATTGCAGTCCTCCGCCCCAATAACGATCATTCGTTTCTGCCTGCCCAGACGAATTTCATCCAAAGCCATTCCAAGGGCATGTCCTGAGGAAGCACAGGCCGATACGAGTCCGGTGGAGGAGCCTCTGATTCCGAGTGCTGCAACCAGGTTGAAACTAAGGGTGCCGGCAATGGAGGCGACAATCGCCAGTGGGTTGCATGCCATCACGCCACGCTGGTCCATTTTTTTGAAGTGGCGGTGTATCGATCTCATCGAACCACCGGAAGCAGTGTAGAGTCCGGCATCTGGGCTCTTTAAGTTTTCCTCGGAAAGATTTGCATCAGAAATGGCCTGCTGGACTGCACACCAGGCGTACAGGACATGGGGTGAAAAACTTCGTAAGACTGCTCTTGGTACCCGATAGGATTCAGGATAGGACCAATCTTCCGGATCGGAAGATTCGAGATCAAATCCTTTGAGGGTGCCTGCTACTTTTACCGGGGATTCCGGAACCTGTAATTCAGCAGGATTTTCGATCCCATGACGAAGTTCGTGGAGGCTTGAAGTTACGGAGGTACGATCGTTACCAATACTGGTAATAAAACCGAGTCCTGTTACCAACACTTCATTCATACTAGATATATTTTCAAAGGTTGGTGGAGCCGATCGGGATCGAACCGACGACCTCCACAATGCCATTGTGGCGCTCTTCCAACTGAGCTACGGCCCCGTAAA
>JAYPZT010000254.1:0-1554 GCA_038136415.1 Opitutales bacterium | reverse complement strand
AATGAACGAATCTGGAAAGGGGAACAACGCGACCGCTTTGTAACCGAGCGTATCCGTGCCCTTGCAGACTATTTAAAAAGTACGCTCTACCGGTTTGTTGAAAAATTTGCTATCGATATCATCGTACCCCAGAACTGCCTGGCCATCCCCATGCATGTTCCCCTGGGCATTGCCCTGACTGAATTTCTTTCGGAGACCAGGATGCCTGCCATTGCCCATCATCATGATTTTTACTGGGAGCGCACCCGCTTTTCGGTCAATTGTATCCCAGAATATCTCGACATGAGTTTTCCTCCCAAACTTGGGAACATGCGCGATGTGGTCATTAATCAGGAGGCACAGGAACAGCTCGCATTGAGAAAGGGGAGTGCATCCCTGGTGATTCCCAATGTATTTGATTTTGAAAATCCGCCCGAACCGGTGGATGATTATGCATCCGATGTCCGAGAGGAACTGGGACTGAATGAGGATGATTTCTTTATTTTACAACCCACCCGGGTCGTTCCCCGTAAAGGAATTGAGCAGGCGATCAAATTGGTCAGCCTGCTGAAAGATCCCCGATGCAAGCTGGTGATTTCTCACGAGGCTGGGGACGAAGGGTACGAATACCTTGGCATGCTCGAACAGTTGGCCAAAGAGGAGGGAGTGGATATGAGAATCGTTGCTGACCGGGTGGGTGAAGTGCGCCAGCGGGATTCCGAAGGACGCAAAGTCTACACCCTTTGGGATCTCTACCATCATGCTGATTTTGTTACTTACCCCAGTACTTATGAGGGATTTGGTAATGCTCTGCTGGAAGCGATTTATTTTCGTAAACCGGTCCTGATTAACCGGTATTCTATTTTTGTCCGGGATATTGAGCCCAAAGGTTTTCGTCTCTTAACCATGGATGGATTTGTCACTCCCACCATTGCCCGTCAGGTTCGTCAAATTTTGACCGACTCGGATTTGTGCGAAGAAGTGGTGAACCACAATTATGAGGTAGCCCGCCAATTTTATTCCTACTCCACCATCCGTAGTAACCTCCGTGCATTCATAGCCGATTTGACCGGATATTAAGAAGGATTTTCCGATGAGTTATTTTACCCAGACCGCAATTAAGCACATCTCCAGTACCCGGCTGAAACTTCTCCGCCGCCGCCTCGGTAAACTGTATGGGGTGGAACGGGCAGACCGCTTGCTTGACCGGATGTACCAAATGATTGGCCGCTATGGAGTGGGTGTTGGTTTATCTCCCAGTGGTCAAAATACCGGCTTGAGCCAGCAGGATGTGGTGCTGATCACTTATGCGGATATGGTACAGTCGAAGGGCAGGGCACCCTTGGATGTTTTGCGTGAATTTTGTTCTCAGCACCTAAAAGGTGCGGTATCTACTGTTCATTTACTGCCTTTTTATCCCTGGACTTCAGATGATGGATTTTCAGTGGTGGATTACCGTCAGGTTCATCCTGATTATGGAAAATGGACTGATATTGAGAATTTCTCCAAGGAGTTCCAGTTAATGTTCGATTTGGTACTCAATCATTGCTCTTCCAAAAGTCCCTGGTTTAAGGA
>JAYPZT010000253.1:0-1558 GCA_038136415.1 Opitutales bacterium | reverse complement strand
GACGATTTGATTTTCCAACTACCTTCGCATGAAAAAAAAGCAAAAGCAGGAGGGACGATCCGCCAAGGATTCGAAACAGAATTTTTACCTTAACCATAGAATTTTTATTTGAAGGGAATCGCTCGAAGTGGACAAAGGTAAAATACCTATCGACTACCGGGATTTTTCGGCAAAGGGCATGTCTGCATACTTGATGCCTTTGCCTTGAAGATGTCCATCATCCCCCTGTTGTTTCATCCAGTTGCTGATCGCGGTTTTCAGCTCTTTAATCTTGGACTGGTGCTTCGGTCTTTGGGCAATGTCATTGAGCTCCCATGGATCTTCCTTGAGATCGAAGAGTTGAATCTCCGGGTAATAGCGAATCCTTTTAAGGAGGTCTTTCACCCTTGGGTCTGTGTCCTCTGCGGCTAGCCAGGATTGGTAGATCTTGGTGGCGCTGGAGCCTTGGTTGACGTCACCGTAATCCACCCCGTTGATGTTCTTGGTACCATACATGTTTTCCGGAGTCAGGTTCCAGAGGAGTTTGTAGCGTCCGTCGGTAGCGCCATAGAGGGCGAAGTGCGGGTCTTGAATTACCTTTTCCCCTCTTTTCGTATCGCGGTTATGGTGGCTAAAGAAGGCGTACTCCCGGTGCTTCTTAGTTTTTTGTTGAATGAGTGGGAGCAGGCTCTTCCCGTCCAGAGAGTCAGGCACGGTGCCGCCTGCCGCCTCGATGAGCGTGGGCACGAGGTCACAATACTGCGTGATCGCCTTGGTGGAAAAGCGTGCTTTATAGGCGGCGGGCCACTTCATCACACATCCAGAGCGAACCCCCCAATCAAAGGCGGACCATTTTCCGCCAGGCATTCCCGTTCCATTCTCGTCCAGCACGATGATGACGGTGTTTTCCGCTAATCCGAGTTTTTTTAGAAGTTCTTCCGCTTTGCCGACCTGGTCATCAAACAGCCTGACCTCTGCAAGAAGTTCACGAAAGTACTGCCGGGTCACTTCGGTGTCGACTAAGTGGGGAGGAAGTTTCAGGTCTTCGAGTTTCCAGCGTGAACTGTCTCCTGCATCCCATGGGGAATGGGCATGGATGGAGCAAATGAATAAACAGAAAGGCTCTTGGGCATCCCGGCTAATGAATTGCCTGACATGGGTCCAGTCATCGGCAGGTGGGTTGGCGATAGCGCACTTGGAAGCCATCCCTTCCACATACTCGAATGGATAGACACTGGCGGGCGAAACATGCTTTTTCCCAGCGAGTCCGACCCGATACCCGAGATCGGAGAGATAATGAGCCACACTCTTCGTTCCTGGCTTGCTGGACATATGATTGCGATACACACCATTGCGCTCGGGAAAGAGTCCCGTGTAAAGTTCTGCCCGGGCAGGGGCACAGGTGGCGGAGGTGACGAACATGTTATCAAAGCGAATGCCTTCTTCCGCCAGGCGGTCGATGTTCGGAGTGGTGTTGGGATTGCGTGAACCATAGCACCCAAGATGGGAAGCACTGATATCATCCGCAAAGAGGATGAGAAAGTTGGGCGGGCGAGTCTTTTCCCCAGATGCACCCAAA
>JAYPZT010000252.1:0-1559 GCA_038136415.1 Opitutales bacterium | reverse complement strand
CCCATTATTCAGAGAAAAACAGTGGGGCTTTGTCTGTCCAAAGGAAAGCCAGTGATTGTGGCGACTCATTTGCTCGAATCGATGATTGAGTCTCCAGTACCCACCCGTGCCGAAATCAGCGATGTGGCCAACGCAGTCAATGAAGGGGCAGACTGCTTGATGCTTAGCGGGGAAACCACCACGGGGAAGTATCCTCTCGAGAGCGTAAAGTTATTAACCCGGATTTCCAGCCGGATCGAAAAGGATCTGCCACCCGTTCTTTCCGAGAGCCTGCGCTTATTTCGTCCGAAAGCGAAAATGCTTCGTTCCGCCGCCATGCTGGCGATGCGGATGAATAATGCAGCTGTACTAGTATTTACCCGAAGTGGAGATCTTGCAGCCAAGCTCGGTGCCCTCAGACCCAATGGTGCCCATTTGTTCGCTTTTACCGATGTTCCTGGACTTCATCGCAGATTGAGAATGGTATGGGGAATTGAACCCTTTTGGATGGAATTTTCCGATGATCCTGAAATTACCATTCAAAATGCCATCCAGAAATTACATGTCGAAGGCTGGGTGGAACAAGGTGATCAAATTGTCACCGTGACCAATGTGTTGGCAGATGGAAAAGTGATCGAAAGTATACAACTCCGAGAGGTGGAGCCGATTGAAAGCTAAGATTTCAGTCTGTTATCTTTGCTAAAATCAAAAGCGATAAGAGCGAAACGATATAAGGAAGTCCTGCACCAAGATTTGAGGAAATAATTGCAGCTTCCGCGAGAGAATCTGAAAAGGTTCGGATCATGTAAAAAAGGAGAACCCCAACCAAAGCAACTCCGCTAAGCTTCCCCGGGGTTGCTGAATACTTGCTTACTCCAAGAACAAGCCCGGCAAGCAAGGCAACCATGCAAGCTGGACCGGTCCAAATGATCTGAGCTCGTCTTAAAAGATAGGGAGCAAGCACGGGTTTCTCGGGTTCAGGAAATTGAGAGATTAATTGATCCAGTTGCTGAAAAGATAATTTTTTTGGTTTTATTTGGAGCAATAGAAAAGGAAGGGGATCATCAATTAATTCTGGGATTTTCAGTTCCTTGAATCTTTTTTTGATTCTGGGGCTTTTGGATTCCTTAAAGGAGGTAACATGTACATCTTCATGCTCCCAAACGAGCCCGAGGAAGTCCTCTCGGGGAATTGGTACACCCTGCTCACTCATAAAGCCCAGGAAGGTTCCATTTTGAAAACTCCATCCCTCCACATCTGACCAGATTGCTTGTTCGGCACGAATTCGGTAAGCATCTGCACCATGCTGATCATACTGAAAAAGCTGCACCCTATCCCCGGACATATTCTTTTCATTAAAGGAAGAAAAGTACCAAAGCCTTTCCTTACCAGTATCCATTGTTAGTGGTTTCCCTTGAGTCGCATTCAGGAGACCAACATTCTTACTGTCGAGATCTTCAGAACTTATAAACCAGCATAAATAAGAAATCAGAAAGCCCAGTAAGACCACTGAACGAAAGCATATAAGCATGGAGATTCCATTTGCCTGAACCGCTTTCCACTCTCCTCTTTTTTTCAAA
>JAYPZT010000251.1:0-1571 GCA_038136415.1 Opitutales bacterium | reverse complement strand
CCCAATGTTTTGATCTTGTCTTTGTGCCCAATTAATTTCCATTCCCCTTGCAGGACTGCCCAGTTGCTTCCGAACTGCCAGTGTATCGCCTCGTATTTAGACTGTTTATCTTTTGAATGAATAATATCGGTCAGGTCATGACCATCCAGTTTCAGACCATCTGGAAGAGTTGCTCCGGTAAAGGAGCAAACAGTGGGTAACCAATCCATCGCGGTGATTACCTGATCACGGGTTACATTTTTGGGTATTTTTTTTGGCCAACTGATGATGGCAGGAACGCGGAGTCCGCCCTCGAAGTAAGTGAATTTGTTACCTTTCCATTTACCGGTGTTTCCACCCCCACCGTTGGCTCCATACTTGGTTCCCATGGGTAATCCGCTCTGGTGATTATCCACCTTTATATGGTTGCGTTCGGTGGAATGGCCATTGTCGGACATAAAAATGATGATGGTATTTTCAAACAGATTGAGCTCGTCCAGACAGGTCATTACCCAACCCATGCGATCATCCACTGTGGAAATTACTTTGGCGTAGGATTTTCGCTGAGGGTCTTTCATGTCCTTGTACAATTTATCAAACTTAGGATCGGACTGTTCTGGGTAATGGGGAAGATTGAAGGAACAAAACACAAAGAAGGGGTGTTTTTGGTTTTTACGGATAAAATCAACTGCCCGCCTGGTCATTTCATCGGGGAAATATTTTCCTGCATGATCCGCCACCGGGTTGGTTCCTTCATATAGGTCATGAAATCCCTCACCATGTAAAAAATAATGGTTGTAGTTATCGATAAACCCACCACGGTGTCCCCAAAAAGTATCAAATCCCTGCCTGGTCGGCCCGTGCTCTTTTCCTGCCCCTAAGTGCCACTTTCCAAACAGTGCGGTTTGGTAGCCCTGATCCTTCAGCATTTCCGCAAGGGTGTATTCGGAAAGGGAGAGATGGGTACCTCTCGCTTTATTCATGTCTCCCTGCGTCCATGAATTGACTCCGCCACGCTGGGGATAGCGACCGGTAAGAAGCATGGCACGGGCAGGGCAGCAAACGGAGTGGGCATAGGCCTGTGTAAACCGAACTCCTTGAGATGCCAGACGATCTATGTTTGGGGTATGAAGATCCTTGGATCCATAACAATGGGCATCCAGGGTTCCCTGATCATCGGTAAAGAAAATTACCACATTAGGGGGTGCATCTTTTGCCTGAGCACCAGCATATATAAAAAGGGGAATGAGTAGGCCAAGAAATGGTCGAAAAGTCATTTGAGTCATTTAGATAAAGGGCTTACTTCGCGTTAATCCCAGAAAGTGCCTTCTTTACTTATCTGGGATTCAAATTGGCTTAGCTTTGCCATCATTTTGGCAATGAGTTCCGGCTCTTCCTTGGCCCGGTCAATCCGTTCGCTTAAATCCTGTTCCACTTGAAAGAGGAGGGGAGTGGATCGCGACGCATTGAACCCGTAATTATTTCCGGTCTGAGAAGAAATGCGGGTGTGCATCTTCCATGGGCCCAAGCGAATGGCGAATGGTTTGTTGATGGAATGGGAATAGTAAAATTCAAATTCAGGCAGAGGCTCT
>JAYPZT010000250.1:0-1582 GCA_038136415.1 Opitutales bacterium | reverse complement strand
TTTAAGGTGGTCACACTGGGTGACAGTATCACCGAGGGATACAATGCCTCCGGATTTGCCAAGACGCAGGCACCCAGAAACCAACCACCCTATGCCGAAGGGTTTGCCCGCTTGCTCGATCAGTCGTTTCCCGCGAAGGTCACCCTCAGGAACCTGGGAGTGGCGGGTCGTACCGCCGGTTGGGGATTGAAACAACTGGACCGGGTGATCGCAGAAAAGCCTGACCTGGTGGTGATTGCTTTTGGGATGAACGATCCCGTTTCATCGGAACAATTCCAAAAAACAAACCTCGAAATCCTCACCCGTTTGCAGAAGGAAATTCCTCAAGCGGATCTGATCTTTGTTTCGGGAATGAACAACAATCCTATCTGGAGAGATCCCACCAAAATTCCCGGCTTCCGTGAAGCCCTGAAAGGCATAATTCGGCCCAATGTCATCCTTGCCGATATCACCACTCCCTGGGAAAAACTATTAACCCGGAAAAATTTCTCAGATCTGAGTGGAAATAATGTGAATCACCCCAATGATTTTGGACATCGGTTGTATTCTGAAATACTTTTTTCACTTTTTATTACCCCCTGAAACCCAGATAAATACTGAGCTTTACAGTATTTTTGTAAAAAAGATGAAAAATATTTTCATTTTTTTTGAACGCTTTTCAAATTAGCTGCGTCTTACCTTATGACTTTTGTCAGTTTGTTTCAGTTTAGTTTGTGTTTCATAAGCCCAAAGACACCGCAGAAATGCGGTGTTTTTGTTTGGTCAAATTCACAGCATAAAAGAAGCAATCCTACTTGATGCCGGCATTTGCCGCCGCATAAGCATTATGCCCCGTGGATTTACCAGGCAATATTGGGTGCTGCTTTACAGGAATGAACGCCGCATGCTCCTTCATCACTGCTTCCATTTGAGGATCAGCACTCAGGTTATTCCATTCATGTGGATCCTGGGAATGGTCATACAATTCCCGGGAACCATCCAAATATTGAATATAGCGGTATCGGGTGGAACGGATGGAATAGTTCCCCAGTCCGAAGCTGGTAATCGCCGGGTGATTCCATGCCTTATTGGGTGATTCCAGCAGCGGAACCAGACTTTGGCCCTCCTGCCCCGGATCAGCAGGCAGCCCAGCGAGTTCGAGTAAGGTGGGAAAAACATCGAGCAACTCCGCCGGACGGGTGCTTCTTTGGTTTGCCTGATGACCGGGTGCCGCGACAATCAAAGGAACCCGTGTACCGTCCTCCCACAGGGAGCGCTTGGCCCAGCGTTCTTTTTCACCCATATGAAAGCCGTGATCCGAAAAAAGCACCACGATGGTGTTATTTGCATAAGCACTTTTTTCCAAAGCATCGAGAACGAGCCCCAGGCAATGGTCCACAAAAGTAATCGATGCAAGGTAGGACTGGACCGCATGCTCCCACTGCCCCGCTTCCGTAATCCATTGGTGCGTGGGGGCAACATGCTTCAGACTGGTCAGATCAATCGCATACTGGCTCAGGTCACCGGTATCGCCCTGCTGCACCACTGGTAATTTGATTTTATCCAGGGGATGGAGATCAAACCACTTCCTCGAAACATAAAG
>JAYPZT010000249.1:0-1586 GCA_038136415.1 Opitutales bacterium | reverse complement strand
CGGGCGGTAAAGATCCAGTTTCGGGTCCACTCATAGACAAACAGAGAATTATCCAGATGTGAATGAAGCTGGGTCTTGCTCTCCAATTCATCATTGTAATGAAAAACGGGTCCTGCACAGGCAGTACGGCCACCTGTTCCCAACTCCTGAAACTCGGGGGTTCCCCGGGTGCGGTACCAGATGAAGGCGGGGTGGGCTTCGGGTAGGGTAATGTTTCCCTCCACATAACGGGAACGGTTTACCGGTGCTTGAGGGTTGTTGGGTGGGGAAAGTTCAGAAGTATTGAAATCCCGGATGGGGTAGGCGAAATTATTTCCCACAAAATAGGGCCAGCCAAAGTTGCCCGCTTTTTTGGCCTGGTTAATTTCATCATGTCCGGCTGGGCCGAGCTCGCTTTCATTGTAGGCGTCCGGTCCAACATCCCCCCAGTACAGAGTGCCTGTCTTTTGATTGATGTTGATCCGCCATGGGTTGCGGCATCCCATCACATAAACTTCGGGTAACCCTTTCGACCCATCGCGAGGAAATAAGTTGCCCTCAGGGATTTCGTAAGAACCATCTTCAGTGGGGCGGATACGCAAAACCTTGCCATTGTAACTGAAAGGGTTCGAGGAGGATTTTTCGGCACTGAACCGGAACTGTCCGGGGCGGTCATCGATCGGGGCATACCCCTCGGAATCGCCGCCGGGGCTGGTATCATCGCCCGTGGAAATATAAAGGTATCCCTCAGGCCCAAATTCCAGGGAGCCGGCATGGTGCGAGCCGGTTCCAAAAGGTTCATGGAATTCGATGAGCTTTTTCTCACTTCCCTCGACAATTTGGTTCCCATGAAGGGTGAAACGGGAGGTCCTCTGGGAGGTCATTCCAATTGGGGAATATTGTAAATAAACCCAGTTGTTTTGAGAAAAGTTAGGATCGAGAGCGAGCCCGATTAATCCTACCTCTCCCCGCCTGGCCACCTCAAACTTGTGAATCAGAGTGACTTCTTCTTTTTTAGGGTCGAGCACACGGAACTCTCCATTCAGCTCGATAAAAAAGATTTGCCCGTCCCGAGCGACCGCCAATTCCATGGGTTGGTTGATTTGCTCCAGCAGGGTAACTGCGGTCAATCTACCAGGATCGAATGTGTCCGCCTGTAGGCGTAGAAAAGACAGCCATAGCAGGCTGGACAAAATAATATAACGGGACATATTTACATTCAATCCACCACCTTCCGATCTCACAATATTTTATCGAATAAAAATGCGTAAAAATTCTTTCGATTTGCGTCACGCAAGCTTGGGTGATTCGTGTTGAAAAGATTAGATTTTGGGAAATAGCTTAAATATGTTTGCTTGTTAGCGGGAAGGGTTTTTGAAAGTATTAAAGACAAGCATGCCTCCTGTATAATACCTCAACAAAGTCTTAAATGTCTGAATCCAATCTTCTAACCGTACAGCAACATATCTTACGCGAACAACTTCGCTTTTCCGGAGCCTCAGGAGAATTTTCATTCCTGCTTTCTGGCATTACCCTAGCCACCAAGATTATCCAGGCACAGGTTCGCCGGGCCGGTCTGGCGGATGTATTGGGGGAACATGGGGAGG
>JAYPZT010000248.1:0-1586 GCA_038136415.1 Opitutales bacterium | reverse complement strand
CTCGCCTCCGTGTGCAGCGCCCAGGAGCCGAAAGCGGATGTGGAAACTCCCGCCAGGAAAATGGATGTTCTGTTCATCGCCATCGATGACATGAATGACTGGACGACGGTGTTTGATAAGAATAACCCGATCAAAACGCCAAACCTCGAACGCTTGGCGGCACGCGGGGCGTTTTTCGAGAACGCCTACTGCGCCTCACCCGGTTGTAATCCTTCCCGCACCGCGATTATGACTGGTCTGCGCCCGACGACCAGCGGGGTCTACGAGAACCCTCATCCCTGGCGCGAGATCCTGCCCGACGCGGTCACCTTGCCAAAGTATTTTAATCAACACGGCTACCGCACGCGTGGCGCGGGTAAGATTTTTCATCATGGCCCCACTGGTGCGGAAGATCCCGCCAATCCGTCTTTCGAAGAGTTCTTCGAGATGCGTCGCAGCCCCCGACCGAAGATCCGAAAGGGCGCTTTTGGCAATTACGACTGGGGCCCGGTAAAGGAAAAGCTGACGGATGAATTCACCGTCGAGTGGGCGATGGAAAGAATGAAGGATATGCCTCGCGGCAAGCCCCTGTTCCTCGCTGCCGGCATTTTCCATCCGCACCTGCCGCATTTTGCCCCGCCCGGTTTTTTCGATCTCTATCCATTCGACCAGGTGGTGATGCCACCGATGCCCGCTGGTGACTTGGATGATGTGCCGCAAATTGGGGTCAATATGGCTCACACGCAATGGCGTTGGCACGGCTATCTTTTCGATGATGAGATGGCTCACACACAATGGTCTCGAAGCGGCAAGCCTTCCGATGCTTCCGCAGCTGAAGACGATTCCGCTTCCCTGAAAAGTCTCGTTCGCGCCTACCAGGCGTCATCCTCTTACGCCGACGCCAAGGTCGGGCAACTGCTCGATCAACTCGACGCCACCGGACGGGCGGACAACACCATCATCGTGCTGTGGTCGGACCATGGGTATCACCTCGGGGATAAGGAGAGCGTGGTGAAGTTCACTCTCTGGGAAAAGGCCAACCATGTGCCCTTTATCATCGTGGCGCCCGGGATCACCCAACCGGGAACGCGAATCGATACGCCCGTCGGCCTGGTCAATATTTACCCGACGCTGCTCGATCTGGCCGGCTTACCTGCGAAGCCTGATGTGGATGGTGAAAGCCTTGTCCCGCTGCTGAAAGACCCCCAAGCCAAATGGGAACGTCCCGCCCTCATGACCCAGGGCCGCGGCAACCATGCCGTCCGCTCCCGCGACTGGCGCTACATCCATTACAAGGATGGCACCGAAGAGCTCTACGACTGTAAAACCGATGATCCCTGGAATCACACGAACCTCCTGGCAGGCGAGGACAAGGACAAGTACACCGCCGTAGTCGCCGAGCATAAAAAATGGCTGCCGGAAACGGAAGCACCTGAAAGAGGCCCTCTCCACAAGAGTATGAATAAGAAACGCTAAAAACATCATGAAGGTTTCTCGAACACTCTTCCTCCTTGCTCTCATCACCTCCGTGTGCAGCGCGCAGGAGCCGAAAGCGGGTGCCACTGTCCCGGGCGTAGAGGGTAGCAAACCGAACATCGTCATCATTT
>JAYPZT010000247.1:0-1593 GCA_038136415.1 Opitutales bacterium | reverse complement strand
TAGTCCTGAAAAGGAGGCAAATGTTAAAAATAGTGACGAAAATATCCTAAATTTAGTCATAGCCCGAACCTTGTAAAAATCCCCACCTACGGGCAAACCCATATTTCGGAAATTTGAAAATAAAAAAGGAGGCGCCCGAAGACGCCTCCCTCTATTTATAATGATATCCCTGGTTCGCTAGTCTTTCCGACCAAGAACCGACATCACGATCAACAAGGCCACAATACTGGCCAAGCTGGCTCCCGATCCGATGAACGAGTTTACCACGCTCGTGATGTTTCCGATGATGTCAATTCCACCACCACCGGTACCGAATACGACCTGAACTACCACGAGTAGTCCGATTGCACCGATTAGTATTTGTGTAAGGCCGCCAATGGCTTCCTTGAGTTTACTGGCTACATTATCCATGTTTTTTATCCCCCCACTTTATGTTGGTTTGATTCAGTTTTTTCAGTTTCACTGAGTAAAGCAAAAGCCCTACTTGTTGCTCCGCTGAAAAATGGCTAAAATCAAAAGAATCGCAATCAGTCCGACAAAGCCATTTTGGCCGCCAATCTGATTTACAATCTGCGTGATGTTCGCGATGACACTTCCGCCGAAGATGGCACCGGTCCCGAACACGATTTCCACAATTACGCCAAGCGCAATCAGTCCGATTCCTACCTGTGACACGAGCTTGATCCACTCATGCAACTGCGAGATCATATCTTTCATGTGTTTCCCTCTCTGTTGAGTTTCGGAGCCAAGGGTGCCCTGCTTCGGCTAAGCCGAAACTCAGTTAGAGCATCCACCATCCTTGACATCACCTGCAACCAATCAGATCAACTTATACACAATGTGTCAACATCTTATCATTAACTGAATTCATGAATATATTGAATAATTTTCATGATTTGATCTAGGCAACCGTGTTAATTAAACTATACAAGAGCATAAGACGTGGGTTATTCACGTTAATAAGGCGAAGAGCCTGCATGAGCAATTGCCCAACGAATGGGCAATATCCTTGGAGCTTAAGTTCCTTAAGTAAAGACAGTTACCTGGAAGGCTTTAGCAAATGTCTTACTTTATCGTACTCAGGATTGATACATTTCTCTCCCCATCTTTTTAAAGTGCATAAGAGACCGAGGTCTGATTCCGGAAACTGCCCCTTGTCCCCGGTTTCCTCGATCCACCCAGAGAGCAGTTTTCGGTGATATTTCAGTTCGGCTTGATACTTTGGATCCTGAGCAAGGTTGTGAATCTCGTGAGGATCATTCTCAAGATCATACAACTCCTCGGATGGACGATGATCGGAAAAGAAAACCTTCTGTACCTCATTCATTTTCCCTTCGGCCATTAACCGGCGAAAATCTTTCGATACCTCCCAGGGATCTTTGTAACTCGGCTGCATATACGGACGGTCGGTAAGGTAATTTTTCAGGTACTTAAACCGCTTGGTGACCACCGCCCGGATATGATCGATGGTGTAATCGCAACGGTCCCGTGCAGCCACCACAAATTCACGAGGTTGGTAATTATTGGAAAGAAAATCCCTGCCCTCCATGTAAGCCGGAACCTCAATTCCTGCCGTTGCCAGACTGGCCGCAG
>JAYPZT010000246.1:0-1602 GCA_038136415.1 Opitutales bacterium | reverse complement strand
GGTTTGATCCAACAAGATCCTTTTACTACAGATTAAATCATGCTGCTCCACCGCATCATTCAATACCTTATTTAAAGTTTCCGGTGGGCAAGGTTTGGAAAGCATCCGGAAAACATTTCCCTCATTGACCGCGGCCATTGCGGATTCAAAGTCGGTGTATCCGGTGAGGAGAACTGTTACTACTTCCGGGTTGATCTTTTTAATCGCGGCGAGCATCTCAGCCCCATTCATGCGTGGCATACGCATATCAGAAAGAACCACTGCAAATCCACCTTCCCGCTCAAAAAGCTCGAGCCCCTCTTGCCCGTCTGAAGCTAGATGTATTTCAAATTTATTTCTAAGATTGAGCTGAAATCCACGCAGGATGGACTCCTCATCATCCACACACAAAATTTTCTTATTCACTTTTGGGCGACCGCAAAAATCAAACTAGTATTATCTTGTTAAAAATTGCTTTAACGAACGAATCTATCGCTAGAAAGAAACATTCAATCTATTTTCGGAATGCAGCGATCTTTTGCTCCACCTTGGTCTGATTACTCCAATTTTGAGGTTTGGGAAAATCCTGGTTCTTCAAAAGATCATCCATGGTAACTTCTTCTGTGGGCAAACCGCCTTGAGGTACATCCACCTTTGCAATCCATGCAATTGCATTAAGCACTAAACGCCTAGCGTCCAAAGATGCCCAGTTTTCGTGAAAATGAGCACCTGTAAAACCAAAACCACGACCATAGTTATAGTCTGCACCCCGTTGATAGCTCCATGCAACATGCTGTGCCTCTTTGCGCTTCAGCACAGCATCAGCAACATCCGGGTTACCATGATGGGGATGCTTATCAACACCAGGTTTCAAGCGTTTCATTGTCTGCTCTGGGGGGTGGGCAGATAAGATTGGAGTTATTCGGCCAATTGCTGAGGTAGATTCGCGAAACCTCATGTGGTAATACCATTCATCCATCATTGCAAAAGGTTCAACACCGCGGGTGATGGGATGCTCAGGAAGCAGAGTAAATTCTGCATTCCAAACCGGATTCACTGACCAGTATGGCTCAAAATAGCCTCCAATCCATTTTAAAAAATGATCACCTGCAGGGCCTTTGGTCGTCTCCACGCCATAATGAATACACCCGAGACCAACTCCTTTGCGCATGATTTGATCGAAATCCCCTAGGTTCTTGTTAAGCAGATGGCGAACCCCTCCATCGCAAGCAACCACGACCGCATCCGCACCATCAAAAACAGTGGGGTCTTTGGGGTAGCCTCCGTCCGTAACCACAACGGCTTTTATGCCCAAATTTGCAGCTTCAAGATGCTTGGCCAACAACTTACATCCTGCGGCATGTTCATGAGCAAAAAAGCCATGACTCTTGGGGCCGGCAACAAAAACAACTTTCTTTTGTGCAGCACATAGTTGAGCAATCGATGCCATACAGAATGCAAGCATCCAAGATAATAAAAACTTAGTTCTCATACGCAAAATTGGTATATTAGTCCTGTCAATTGGTCAATGGACTAAAGGCTTTCAACAAGGATTAGCTTATTCAGGCACCTCAGAAATTTCTACTTTAGAGATTGGTAGAGAATAACAAATTCGGGATCTTC
>JAYPZT010000245.1:0-1603 GCA_038136415.1 Opitutales bacterium | reverse complement strand
CAGCTTGATTGCAGATGCAACGCGGAGGGTCTTCCCTATTTATCAAGCCAGCGATTCTCCCCGCCGGTTCATCTAAGCAAGCCTTACCTCGACCATCACAGTGGCTCTTTATTAATCAATCTATCCTGCCCTACCGCAGGTATGCTTTCGGGTGATCGCATGGTTTGCGACATACAACTGAATGACCATTCCTCGATGGTAGTTACGACTCCAGGGGCTACCCGCTCCCACTTTATGCAAAGTGGAATTGCGAAGGTGGATCAATCTTTCCGAATCAATGATCATTCTTTTTTGGAATATAACCCGGGATCTCTTATTCTTGAGGAATCAACCAGTTTGCACCAAAATACCCGTGTTGAATTGAGTGAGAATGCAGAGCTTTTATTTGTGGAAAAAATCATGCCCGGCAGGGTGGCACACGGAGAGCTTTTTAAATTTAATAAGTTTTCTAACCGCATGAAGATTAGAAAAGATAAAACGCTCATTTTATCGGAGTCTTTTTCATTGGAACCAGAAAATGATTCTATCCATGCATGGAAACGCTCATTTCCCACTCCCTTCTATGGATGTTTTTATTTGATATCTCCAAGAGTGGAAAACTCTCTTCCCTCCCGGCAGGCTATTCATGATTTAAAAAATGAGGCTTTATTAATTGGGTCCAGCCAGATGCACCGAAATGTTGGCTGGATCATTAAAGTTTTGGCAGGCGATGCGATTGAGTTCCGCAGGGCTATGAAAAAAGTGCGATCACTTATCTATAATGATCTTGGCCGTACTGCGACAGACTTCCGCAGATATTGAAACAATGACTCCCTTTTTCTTATGATTAGCGATACTCTCATTATTACCAGTAGTGCAGCATCACTGGGATTTTTTCATACGATTCTTGGACCTGACCACTATCTTCCCTTTGTTGCCATGGCTAGAACCAATGGGTGGAGCGGTTATAAAACAGCGGGCTATGTTGCACTTTGCGGAGTAAGTCATGTGCTCGGAACCATCTTAATCGGATTGCTTGCCTTGGGTCTTGGGTTTGCTCTATTCAAAATTGAAACTTTCCAATCAATCAGGGGTAATTTCGCTGGATGGTTTCTTTTGTTTCTGGGAGCAATTTATTTTGTTTGGGGGATAAATTTAGCTTTAAAGAAAAGGGGTAGCTCAACATCTAAGAATCAACTCAGTTATTCGAAAAAGAAATTTAGTGATTCTTATTTCATTCGGTCTTCTCCCTTCTTGCTATTTCTTTTTTTTATTCTTGGCCCCTGCGAACCCTTACTGCCTCTCTTAGCTTTAGGCTCTGAAAAAACTCAATACTTCTCCTCTTTTTTGGTCATCATGGCTTTTTGCCTGGCTACCATTCTCACCATGCTACTATGCGTTATGGTTTTCTACTATGGAATTTCCCGTTTTTCTATTTTTATGAAGTATGAAAACTACATGCATGCAGTCACCGGATTTGTTATATTTGTCTGCGGATTTTCTATTCAGTTCTTTGGAACTTAAACTAACTCAAACAATATCAGTAACCGCAAGAACCACTTTTTTTAGCTCCTCGCTAAGCCTCTTCCATCGATTGACTACAGTGACCAGAATCTGACGATCC
>JAYPZT010000244.1:0-1616 GCA_038136415.1 Opitutales bacterium | reverse complement strand
AGACCCGCACCAGCGGCTTTCTTGGCAGCGACGTACCCAGCAGGTCCGGCTCCGATAACGGCAAAATCGTATTTCATTTCTTCTGTTTAGAACGGTTTGTTTTTGAGAGGGTTATTAAAAATTAGGCACCAGGATTGTTTTCCAATCGCTCAACCAGACTCTGGAGGAAGCGGGCAGCAGGGGCACCATCCACGGCTTGGTGGTCGATGGTCAAACTAAGGGGGAGCGTATCGACATATTCAACCGATCCATCCTCTGTACGCTTGGGTTTGAGCACGATCCCACCCACTCCAAGAATGGCAACTTCGGGGGCATTCAATACCGGGGTGAAGGTTTCCACACCCAGCATACCGAGATTGGTCAGGGTAAAGGAACCACCGGATAAATTGTCCGGGG
Source organism: Opitutales bacterium (assembly GCA_038136415.1). GTDB lineage: Bacteria > Verrucomicrobiota > Verrucomicrobiia > Opitutales > Seribacteraceae > Chordibacter. Next base: position 1,220 of record JAYPZT010000244.1, on the reverse strand, counting down.
AGATGGTTCCCTCACGGCAGGCACCCGCGAGGTTTTTGACTTCAGCTGAAATCTTCTCGATGGACATATCGGAGGCATCGCGGATCACAGGAACCAGCAATCCTTTGGGAGTATCCACGGCCACTCCAAGGTGTACTTTTTCAAAGGTGGCAATACGGTCACCGAGGAAATGTGCATTGAGATCTGGGTGTTCCTTAAGCGACTGCACGATGGCATGGGCAATCACATCATTGAGCGATACCTTGGACTGCCCAGCGTCGAGGCGCTCCTTGCGGTAAGCCTGTGCCCTGGTTAATTCGAAAGAGGCATGCAAGGTCAATTGAGCTGTGGTGCTCAGGGACTGAATCATACGCTCGGCAATCACCTTGCGGATCCCCTTGACCGGGGTGACTTCTGCACCCTCGACCGATCCGGGAACTTTCAAATCCTCGGAACGCACCATTCCCGCAAGTCCGGTTCCACGGGCTGGACTCTCCAAATCACCAGACAAGGAGCGGGCACGGGCGGTGGCGGACAAGCGGGGGCGGCCACTGATCGCAGCTTCCACATCCCGCTCGATCACCCGGCCATTTGGACCACTGCCTGGTAAAGATTCTGCATCGATTCCATGCTTGTGTGCCAGACGGCGGGCACGGGGACTGACTCCGGCACTGGCAGTAAACCCACCGGATGGGGCTGCAGGTGCAGCAGCAGGAACCGGAGCTGCACTCGCCGCAGGTGCAGCAGGTGTGGCTGCGGCCGCAGGAGCTTCAGCGGCGGGAGCCGGAGCACTGCTCTGTCCTTCCGGACGAAATTCTTCGATATCCTCACCTTCGTTGCCAATCGCAGCAACATTGGCAAGAACAGGCACATCATCATCCGCTTCCCAGAAGAGGGCAAGTACGGTACCGGATGCGGTTGATTCCAGATCAAAGCTCGCTTTATCGGTTTCGATCACAGCGAGCACATCGCCTTCGGCAACTTGATCGCCGACATTTACTTTCCACTCAGTGAGGATACAACTCTCCACCGATTGTCCTTGGCGGGGCATAATTACGGGTGTGGCCATAGTTTCTTTTCTTTATTCTCCTTGTGTTGGGTTCTTAAATATTTGGTTAAACGGTTCGTACCTTGATTCCCCGCTTACGCAGGGACTTGGCAAAATCCTGTGAAAGTTTTTGGTCGGTGATGAGCATATCCACTTTTTCCAGTTCGGAAAAGCGGGCAAAGCAGACTTTTTC
>JAYPZT010000243.1:0-1630 GCA_038136415.1 Opitutales bacterium | reverse complement strand
ACGCAGCCTTAAACTGGGATCGCCACCTACCGGGGGAGCATCCCTTACAATCCATAAAAATTCGGTTGAAGTGACTGAGGCTGCCAAACCCACATTCCAGAGAGATTGCCAGAACCGTCTCTTCGGAGTCCACCAGACAGCGGCAGGCCCGGGCAATTTTCGCCTCATTGACAAAGCGGGAAAAAGTTCGCCCGGTATGGCGTTTAAAAAAGCGGCTGAATGCCGCAGGCGTCATGGAGACCAACTCACTGGATTCATCAAACAAAGAAGGGGTGATTTGCGTCTCCACTTTTTCAAAAACATAATCAATCACCCGGGCAAGACGGTCATCCACCGGCTCTTTAAGGTTATAACCCTGACTGGCCAAGGTTTGCTTAGGAACTTCAGTCAATAACCCAAGTAACTCAATCCAAGATGTGTAAGATGACCAAGACCCCTGTTCCGCATTTTCCAGTTTTTCAAAAGCTTCCCCTACCCGTTCCTTGTTTCCTTTACTAGAAAGATCGAAACGCAAACCCAGACGGGACTGATCCAAAAGATCATGGATTTTTTTTGTTTCCGGGTTAGTTCCCAGACAATCTGGGGGAAACTGCAAAAGACTGGCCTGTGATGAGCCGGTAAATTCGGGTGCGGTGCGCCAGCAATGTGGCAGATTGGACCCCACCAGCACGAAGTCATCCTTACCAAAAGACTCCACATGATCCCCAACCATTCGTTGACCTACTCCTTCCCGAACCCATTTCAGTTCATATTCCGGATGGTAGTGCCAGTGACCATCAAACCCATCTTCCCGGTCAATTTGAATAAAACGGAAGGTGGATGTACCATCGAGGGTTAGGGCTTCAAAACTAGCTCTCACATGTTCATGAAATGTCATATCTTTTCTAATTTCGATCAAATAAAGACAATAAATGAGATATTTTTGGTAAAGGATGGGATGAAGTATTCTTCATAACATGGTATTATTTTACCTTGCCTGCTTCCATGAGCAGGGTTTCCATCTTTTATACTTTTGCCCATCAAACACCTATTCAATCATGCAAGAATCCAATCTTACCCGTAGAACTTTTGTAAAAAACAGCGGCCTCGTAACCGCAGGTGCCGTGCTTGCGCCCTATGTCGCCCAGGGTTTCACCGACGACAAACCGATCCGTATCGGCGTGGTCGGATGCGGTGGACGCGGATGTGGAGCGGTGGGCAATGCGATGAAAGCAGACCCCAAGGTGGAATTGGTTGCGATCGGAGATCTATTCGAGGATCGAATTAAGCAGCGTAGTAATCACTTGGCGAAAATTTGCGGCCCCCGCTACAAAGTGCCGGAAGAAAATAAGTTCACCGGATTTGATTGTTATAAAAAAGTGATCGATGCAGGGGTAGACTATGTGATCCTTGCCTCTCCCCCTGCTTTTCGTCCCGCTCAACTCGAATACGCGGTGGAAAAAGGAATTCACTGCTTTTATGAAAAACCAGTAGCGGTGGATGCTCCCGGTATCCGCAAGGTCATCGAGCTGGCCAAAAAGGCAAAAGAGAAAAACCTCGGATTTATGTCCGGTTTTTGCTGGCGTTACAATTATCCCAAACGAGAGGTTTTTTCCCGTGTACTCGATGGTGCAGTCGGCAATATTAATGC
>JAYPZT010000242.1:0-1631 GCA_038136415.1 Opitutales bacterium | reverse complement strand
GTCAGCTCGATCTTTTGTTCAATGGCCTGGATTTCCTTGGAAAAATCAAGGTCCGATTCTTTGGAGGACTGCATGAGATCATCCAGTTGTTTCTCCAGGTCAAGCAGGGGCTTTTCAAAATCTAGGCTTTGTTTGTTTTTTGTCTGCATTCGGAAAAGAAAATGTTTTTTTGTATGATGCGATAGTAAGGAGCTTATCCATCCTGAGCAAGTTCTTCCTTCCAACCAAGAATTCTGGCTTTTGCAGAGGCTTCCTCCGCTCCTTCTTTATCTCCCTTATTTACAAGAATCCGGGCAAGACTGACCGTGAGGGTAAGATCTTCCGGGGAAAGCTCCAAAGCTTTGCGACAGGCATTTTCCGCTTCATCCAGATCCTTTAATGATAGACAAACCTCGGCCAAGGCACGCCACGCTTCGACACTGTCCGAATGGGATTGCAAGATGGATTGCAGCTGGGATTTTGCCTCCTTTTCCTCCCCTAATGTAAACTGAAGAACAGCCTGATTGATTTTGTCTTCCACTGATTCCATAAAAGAGATCAACACTTGAAGTTCCCTGATTTTTGGCAACCGGAAAAAGCAATGTATTCTTTTGAGGTTTCTAAGTTCTTGTGTTTGTATCTTTCCTCGTTCATTTAGTACGGGGTTCGTTCCTTACTTTTCATACCTCACCACCCCATACATGTTATCCAGCGACCCCGACTTCCAGCAACTTCTTCTTCTGCACAGCCGTGACCGGAGATTAAAGACCCTAAAAAACGATCTGGAAAAACTTCCAGGTGAGCTGGAATACATGGACAAGAAAATCTTTGAGGAAAAAGAATCCATCCGTATGGCGATGGAGGAATGGAAAACCCTGGAGAGTAAGAACAACTCCCTGGAAAAAGATATTCTCTCTCACCGTGACCAGATTGCAAGGCAGCGGAACCGTCAGCTTGAGGTAAAGAAAAACGAGGAGTACCAGGCGTTGGAGCATGAAATTGCCAACCTCGAGAGCAAGATCGATGAACTGGAAAGTGAACAGATCGAAACCCTGGATAAAATTGATGATGCCCGTGAGACCGCAGAGGTAGCGGAGAAAAAAATCGCTCAGCGGGTCATTGAACTGGAAAAGGAGCGGGAGGAACGGGTGGCCTTTGGGAAGCAGGCAGAGATTGATGTACAATCCCTGGAAACACAAATTGTGGAAACCCGCGAGGAGGTGGAGCCAGATTTTCTTTCCGTTTATGACCGGGTGAGCAAAATTGTATCCCGACCACCTTACATGGCCCCACTGGAAGATCAGAAGTGTTCAGGTTGCCACCTCAGGGTATCCAATGATGTGGTCTCTTCTGTACTGGTGGAGAAAAAACTTACCCAGTGCGATCAGTGTGGGCGCATTGTTTATATAGAGAGATAAGACCGGACTGCCTGTCTGCTAACTTTTGACAAACACGGTCTGCTAAATTTTTGATTTTGGAACGAAATGTATTTTCGCTCACTTCATTTCCGAGAAACGGTCATTCGCTGCCCCTCCTTGTGTGGGTGTAGAGGAAAGTCCGGACATCACAGGGCAGGATTCCCTACGAAAGCGGGGGGGGCTTGTTTCAAGACAGGTTCACGGCCAGTGCCACAGAAAATAAACCGCCTCACT
>JAYPZT010000241.1:0-1642 GCA_038136415.1 Opitutales bacterium | reverse complement strand
GGGATGACCGTGATTGAAGCCAAAGGATTTGGCCGTCAGAAGGGTCACACCGAAATTTACCGTGGCAGTGAGTACACCATTGATTTCCTTCCCAAAGTGGTCATCGAAGTGGCAGTACCTGATGATATTGCCGATAAAGTCATCGAAACCATTGTCAAAGCCGCCAAGACTGAAAAGATTGGTGACGGTAAGATCTTTGTCATCCCTGTGGAACAAGCCGTGCGTATCCGTACTGGTGAGCAGGGAGAAATTGCTCTGTAATTCAGAGAGTTATAATCTTTCTCAAACTAAGCTTCCGGATGAAACACTCCGGAAGTTTTTTTGTGCCCGCTTAGAGCAAGGCGGCAAGTGTCCAGATCAACCAAACCACCGTGGCATACAGGGGAAAGGCAAGGAACTGCTTAAAGGTCTCCATCCATGCTCCCGGCTTGGGCAGGTGAGACAACCACTGAGGAAAAAGGGAGAGGATTAAATAAGGAGAAGCCAGCCCAAGTGCGATACTGGTAAAAACCGTAAAAGCGGGCAGAGTGTCCATGGTCAGGGCCGTTCCCACTGCCACTCCCAAAAAGGGTGCCATGCAGGGAGTGGCCACCACTGTGGCCAGAACTCCGGAAAAGAAACTTCCGGAAAGCCCTGATTTTTGGGTTAAGGAGGAACCGGCACCGGTCAGTCTCATTCCAATCTCAAACACTCCGCTGAGGTTGAGAGCGAAAAGGAAAAGAATCACGGCCAAGGCAAAAACAAAGGCTGGTTCCTGCAACTGGAACCCCCACCCCACCTGCTGCTGCAGTCCTTCCCGAAGGAAAAGAAGGATACCCAATAATACCCAGAAAGAAAGAACCACCCCGGCAACAAATACCCAGGCATGACGCATAATCTGGCTGGAGTCCTCGCCTGCCTGTTTCACAAAAGACATAATCTTTAGCCCAATGACCGGAAAGACGCAGGGCATCAAATTGAGGATCAGTCCACCAAGCCAGGCAAATCCAATAAGGACCATAAAACTCAATTCAGTTTCATTTGATGAAAGCACATTTTTTCCCTCAAACGCTTGAAGAACCGCATCTTTGGTCAAAATTTCCGGAAGAATAACTGGCTCACTTTTATTCCCAGGATAGAAAATATTAAGCGGTACTCCTTCGCGATCATAGGATTGAAGGGCTTGAAGAATATCAGACCCCCTCTTCGTCCAATCCGCCCGCAGGAGGGCAATATCCTGATCCAGGATTGCACGCATCACCTCGGGTTCGCTGTATACTCTTTTGTTTACCTGACAGGAAAGGCACCATTTTGCGGTAAAATCGACATAGACCGGGCGGCCTTGCTCCACTAATTGATCCTGCTTCTGCTGGCTCCAGACTTCCCAGTTTAGGGATTGGGATTGCCCGTCCTTTTGTGCAGTTGGATATCCCACCCATATACCAATCAGGAAAACAGCCAGCGAGAAAACCTGCCACTTCCCTTTCTTATTGGTTGGGGCAGAAATGGATTTCCCATAAGCCCAGGCACTCATTCCTATAATCACCAACCCGAACATGATCAAAAGGGTATTAAAACTGGAGACGGAGGATACGGTTGCATTGTTTACCTCCCCAGCTGAATCCTGATCCACATTTAAAACCGATGGCTCTGCATCAGTCTC
>JAYPZT010000240.1:0-1655 GCA_038136415.1 Opitutales bacterium | reverse complement strand
TCCCTCCTGCTTTTGCTTTTTTTTCATGCGAAGGTAGTTGGAAAATCAAATCGTCCGGACCAGCCCAATGTCATCCTGCTCCTCACCGATGATCTCGGCTGGCAGGATGTTAAATGTTACGACATCGACGAGCCTTCGCCGATGGAGACGCCAAACATGGATGCCCTCGCCCAGCGGGGGGTGATGTTCCGACAGGCCTACTCCCCCGGGCCGGTTTGTGCCCCCAGCCGGGCGGCCATTCTCAGTGGCATCCATCCTGCCCGTGCCCGGCATGTCGGCGTGGGTGGAGGAAAGCCACCGCAGCCCCACCAGCGCACCGGTTCACGCATGATCAATCCCTGGGACCGGGGCAGTCTATCTCCCAAGGTGGTCAACCTTGCCCAAACTTTGCGAAAGCATGGCTATGTCACCGGGCATAGTGGAAAATGGCACCTCGGAAAAACCCCTGAAACCCAACCTACCCAGGTCGGGTTTGACTGGAGCCGCGAGAACCATGGCATCCAGGAATCGATGAAACCACACCGTATGACCGGGTTTGCCACCCGTGAGGAAGACGACCCCTTCCGCTTGGATGACAATGGGTTCCCCCGCCACCAAAACAGTGAGGATGCCCTGACCTTCGTCCGCGAGCACATGGACCGGCCCTTCTTTCTTTATTACTGCACCTTTCTGGTCCACTCTCCCATTCATACACGCAGCCGTCCTCTGCTCGACAAGTACATTAAGAAACTTGGAGTCGAGCTCCCGGAAAACCCGGAGGAATGGTTGCAGGGTGGACAGACCAATCCCTTCTACTGTGCCATGGTCGAGCAACTGGATTACTACCTCGGCCAAATGTTCGACTACCTCGCCCAGACCGAGGACCCGCGCTGGCCGGGGCATAAACTGATCGAGAACACCTACATCATTCTAACCTCGGACAACGGTGGAATGGAAGGTATGCAGGAGCATATCTTTACCGACAACTCCCCGCTCGACGAGGGCAAGATTCACCTGCAGGAAGGGGGCGTACGGGTTCCCCTGATCATCACCGGTCCCGGCATTGAGCCGGGCAAGCAGTCCGAGGTGATGGTAAACGGGCTCGATTTTTATCCCACCCTTCTCTCCCTGACCGGGGCTCCCAAACCCGCGGGACAACCATTCGACGGTTGTGATTTGTCCGATCTCTTGCTCAAGGATCCGACCGACCCCACCCTGGTACGGGACGAAACCGGCAAGGTGCGCGACACCATGATCTGGCATTTCCCATGCAGTGTCTGGATGGAGAGTTCCATCCGTATCGGTGACTATAAACTGATGCGCAATTACGATCACAAGGGCGGACTGAACAGTGCCTGGCGGAGAAACTTCGCACCCCCACTTGAACTCTACCGGTTATACAATACCGAAAGTGGGAAAGCGGTACGGGTGGACATCGAGGAGAGCAAGAACCTGATCGATTCCCTCCCGGAAAAAGCCCGCGAACTAAACGCACGCCTCACCGAGATGCTTATCGAAATGAATGCAACCTATCCCTCCTTCAATCCACACTACAGCGCCAAGCTTGACCACAAGGAGAAAGTACCGGTGGTGACTGCTCACAACCAGAATGGGCAAACCGTTGAATTCAGCTACAAGGAAATGGGAGCCCGGGTAATGGAAGCCAATCTGATCTA
>JAYPZT010000239.1:0-1658 GCA_038136415.1 Opitutales bacterium | reverse complement strand
CCACAGTCCACCGCTTTCACCAAATGCATAGATATGAACTGCCCGGTGAAATAAATCCAGTGCATGGGCATCCTCACGGGAAGTCACTCCAATGACTTCATCCTTTTGATTCACCCAGTCAAAAAATTCGGTCATTTCGATGCCGTTATAGCGAGTTGGTACACTTTGTGATTGGCTGGGCCATGTTGCACATCATATGGTTTCGATATTGGATACATATTTTAAAATTTTAGGATCAAGCAGTTCCGGAAACGCTGCCCTGCTCAGAGCAGCCGGCTCCAATATTCTTATAGATGCTGGACTTTCCGGAAAAAAGCTAAAATTTTTGTTGGGAGAAGAGGGATTGGAAATTGAGCAACTTGATGCCGTATTCCTTACTCATGAACATCATGATCATAGTGCAGGAATACGGGGATTGTCCCGCTACATGAACCTGCCCATTTTTGCCAATCGGGATACGATTGAAGCCCTGCAACCCAAGCTCCCCCGCCGACCGAACTGGAAGGAATTTGAGACTGGGGTTTCCTTCCAATTTGCGGACATCAAAATCCATCCTTTCAGTGTCCCACACGATGCCTATGACCCGGTTGGGTTTTATCTGGAATGGGGAAAAGGAGATCTATTCGACCCAAGTTCCAGCCTGGCCTGGGTGACGGATCTTGGGTTTGTTCCCGCTTTGGTTAAGGAAAGAATCCGGCAGGCAAGTATCCTCGTGATTGAATCAAATCACTGTACTGAAATGCTCGAGCAGGATCAAAAAAGACCATGGAGTCTGAAGCAAAGGATTCGTGGCCGGCATGGTCATCTATCCAATCAATCCACTTTCGAGCTTTTGGAATCCATGGAGAACACCAGGTGGAAAAAGATTTTCCTGATGCATCTGAGTAAGGACTGCAATGATGTGAATCTGGTCCGGGAAAGATTTGGTAAACTCCCCGGCCAAGGCAGTCGCTTCTCCACCTTTGTGATCGATCCCAGCACCGCAGAACCCATCGGAGTATGAAACCCATAGAACGCCAGACCAAGTTGATCGCCACCATTGGCCCAGCCACCGAAAGCGAATCAAACATTCGACAACTGATTGAGCAACGGGTGGATGTGATGCGGCTAAACATGGCACATGCCCAGCATGATTGGATTCGGGAAGTTACCCAAAGAATTCGTAAGATCGGGGAAGAACTGGGGCACGAACCAGGCATTCTCATGGATGTAAAAGGCCCGGAAATCCGCACCGGTTATTTGGCAAAAGAAATTGAAATCAAAAGAGGAGATCTGATTGATCTAATTTTTATTGCCCAACCCGATCCTCCCCGAGAAGGCGATACCTGGAAAATTGAAGTAAACTACGACAAACTTAATGAGCATCTTAAAAATGGTGACCGTGTACTGTTGGATAATGGATTGATTCCTTTACTGGTGGTGGAATCCAGAAATGAATTTGTCCGCTGCCGAGTACTGGAAGATGCGTGTCTTAAAAGCCGCAGACATGTAAACCTTCCAGGAATCGAAACGGATCTACCTTCCCTCACTGAGAAGGACAGACGAGATTCTCTGGTCGGAATCGAGTGTGAGCATGATTTTTTCGCCCTTTCCTTTACCCGCGATGCAGATGCGATAGACCTCTTCAAAAGTTTCCTTAAAGACAACGGATCCAATGC
>JAYPZT010000238.1:0-1667 GCA_038136415.1 Opitutales bacterium | reverse complement strand
GGAATTAAGGTTGATAAGTTTTACCTGCTTTCTTCAAAGTTTCGACTAGGTTCGATATCTCTTCTTTTTGATTATCCCTTCGCCAAGCTACAGCAGATTCTAAATAGATTCTAGGTTTGCTCATTTTAATAAAGACGACACCGCTGTGTGGCATAGTTTTAACATCGTCCGGTAAAATGGCCACACCTCCTCCCCCGGCAACATGGGCAAGTAAATCAGAAATACCTTCTGCTTTAATTCCTACTTTGAATTGAAATTTTGCGACTTTTGAAATCTCGGCCAATAACTTTGGTCTCTGGGAAAAATGTTTTTCGTCCAAACTGACAAAGGGTTCACCTGCCAATTCAGAAAGTTCAATTGATTTCCTCAAAGCGAGCAGATGATTATCTGGAAGAACTAATGATAAAGGAACTTTGAGTATGGTCTGATAAGAAAAGTGCTTTTTGACATAAGGGCTTGGGTTACCGAGTAGAGCCAAATCAATTTCTTTATTCCTTAGGGCAATCTCCTGCTCAACGGGTGACATTTCCTGAATCTCCAAGGCAATATCTGGAAACTGTTGCTTAAATTCTCTCATTGCCTTGACCATGAATCCACCGATTACAGGTGCGATATATCCAAGTCTTATTCGTTTGGATAAGTTTTGGTTAAGTGGATTCAACGCATCTTTCATTGTCCTGACCCTGAACAATAAATCTTCCGCAAAAACTACTGCCATTTCTCCCTCCTTCGTAAGTGTCAACCCACGTGAATCTCGCTCAAATAATTTTACCCCAAGCTCATTTTCAAGATCCCGAATTTGTCTTGAAACAGCAGGTTGTGAAACCCGTAATTCTTTTGCCGCACGGTTTATACTTTTTTCATTAGATGCGGTTAAGAAATATTGAATATGTCGAAGCTCCATCTGGTATAACTAAAAAGCATAACCAATATAAAGACAAGGTATTACCCCCAAGAAGTGAAAAATGATACTCTATGAAAAACACTAATTTAACCAAAGAAAGGAAAAATAAAGATGAGTATAAATAAGAATGAAGATTCCGATGGACCAATCATTGCCTCAAAATCGCCAACTGTATTGGATTTAAAAGCAGGTGAATATTGGTGGTGTAGTTGTGGAAAGTCTTCCAAGCAGCCTTTTTGTGATGGATCTCACCAAGGAACCTCATTTCTGCCTCAAAAAATTGAAATTAAAGAGGACTCAAAAGTTGCACTTTGTAATTGTAAGCATTCTCAAAACGGAGCGTTTTGTGACGGTGCACATGCTGGTCTTTAAGTTATCGATTCTTATCTATTAATGAAAAACACAGAGAATATATGTGCAGGAATCTTAGGGAGTGCCTTCCTTGTTTTTGGATTCAATTTCTTTTTTCAGTTTTTTTCCATGCCTGCTCCACCTGCTGACTCATTGGTTATTCCTTTTTTTCAGGCAACTGGGCAAAGTGGTTTCATGGCATTTGTAAAAATCACTGAAATTGTATCTGCGTTACTTATCATTATTCCAAAATTCAGGAATTGGGGGCTTATCATTTTAGGCCCCATTATTGTAAACATCATTGCTTTCAATGTATTTGTTGCTGGAGAGGCGGCGGTCTTTCAACCGCCAGTGATTATTACCACAATACTCTTTCTCGTGGTATTATGGTTTAAGAGAAATGACTTCCTCG
>JAYPZT010000237.1:0-1684 GCA_038136415.1 Opitutales bacterium | reverse complement strand
TGAATCCTACTTCGCTGAAGCCAAGATCATCAGCCAGAATGAGGATGATGTTTGGGCGAATCTTTGGTTCGTTGGCTTTCGCCGCATTCAGGCTCAAGACAGATGATCCCAACAACATGGAGAGGAGTATTTTTTTCATCATCATTTCCATGCTTTCTACTCGATTTGAATTTGCTGCTCAAAGCCCTTTTGAGCAACTGGCGCATTTTCACTTCTGAGGTTCGGCCTTTTAAAATGCCGGCCGCAGAAAATTATTCGATCCTTCCTCTGTAGGCTGTGTTTGCACCGGTTGTCCTCTGCATACCTCCTGAAGCGACCGCTTTCTTCCGCTTCGCAGCGATCTGTGCTTTGCTTTCGCCTGGGTTTACATACCATTCGCTGTCCGTATGGGCCTCGGTAAAGATCTGTGAGATTCTTTCAATTACATCCGGATGGTCACTTGCCAAATCGTCCCGGCATTCTATGTCCCGGGAAATGTCATACAACATTACCGGCTTGGAGGGATGCTCCCTGTATGCCCACCATTGGTTCATGCGTACGCTTTGGGCGTGCTGCGAAAACATTCCGTTTTCCCAGTACAGGTATTCATGAGTTTGCTGCTCGTTTGGCCTTGCGAGCAATGTCGGTGCAAAACTGATGCCGTCTGTTTTCGGGGGCATGACACCGGCAAGATCGGCCGCCGTTGCCAAAACATCATACAGGGTGCAGATATGGTCATTTTCTCCTGCCTTAATCTTATCTTTCCAATAGACGAAGAAGGGAACCCGCACACCACCTTCATGGGTTGAAGCGAATTTCCCTTTCGGCCATGGACCTTTGTTTTTGAACAAAGGATCATCCTGATGTAGAGGTCTACCGAAGTACCCCCAGTGGCTGTATCCATTGTCACCGGCAAAAAAGATTATGGTGTTATCCAGAATCTCAAGCTGCTCCAGCAGGTCAACCATACTTCCAACGCCGCGGTCCAGGTGGTCGAGCATGGCTGCCCATTCCTTGTGTTTCAGGCTCCAAGGCTTGTCTTTGTAGGCTCCAAGGTCGGGTGTGATACATGGGCCGTGGGGAAGTTGGGTGGCGTAGTAGAGGAAGAAAGGATTGTCTTTATTCTCCGATATGAAACGAAGGGCCTCCTTCTGGAAGAGGTTCTCGGAGTATTTTGCCGTGTTAGCATTCGGGGTGCCGTCAGGAACGAGGCGCCCGTTCTCGTCATATCTATTCTTCACATCGTCCAGTCTGTCTACCGGGCGACTATTGTAGGTTTTAACACGCTTCATGTTGAATCCGTAATTCTCAGGAATCGGCTCCGGTTTGCCGTTTCTCATCAGGTAGTGAGGGAAGAAGCCATGAGCCCGTGCCTGATCGTAGTATCCGTACGAGAAGTCGAATCCCTGCTTGTCAGGAGCTCCCTCGGTGCCGGGCAAACCAATGCCCCACTTGCCGATAAAACCTGTGGTGTACCCGGCCCCTTTGAGCACCTCGGCCACCGTGACATCCTCACTCAACAGGTGATCCTGTCCACGGACTGAATTATTTGCTCGAATACGGCAATGTCCCATGTGCATTCCGGTCATCAGGCTTGCCCGGGATGGGGCACATTCCGATGCACCGCTATACGCCTGAGTAAACCGGATGCCGTTCATTGCCAGCTTATCGAGATTGGGAGTCCGAAACTGCTCTTGTCCGTAGC
>JAYPZT010000236.1:0-1692 GCA_038136415.1 Opitutales bacterium | reverse complement strand
TAGATTTTAACGAATGAAAGAAAGATTTGATAGATTAGCAGAGGTTTGGAACAACCTTCCCAGTGGTCGTAAGTTTTCCCTCGGGGCTGCCGTCATTGGTATTCTCTTGCTAAGTGGTGCTATATTGGCCTTTTCCGGTTCCAGTAAAAGCATGAGGATGCTCGTCAGTGGGGCAGACGCAAAAGACCTTGGCGAGGTCGTCGATGTCATTAAAGCGAACAAAATAGAATTTGAATATGGTGCCAGCGGTGATTCCATATTGGTGCCTGAGGATCAAGTGGCTAACCTGAGAATGGAACTTGCAATGAAGGGACTGCCAAAAAGTGGCGATGTTGGATATGAGATTTTCGACGAAGGAAACTTTGGCATTAGTGACTTTGTTCAGCGCACCAATCACACCCGGGCACTCCAAGGCGAACTGGCCCGTACGATTTCTATGATGGATTCTGTAAGGTCTGCAAAGGTGTTTGTGGTGAAACCTGAAAACAATCTTCTTCTTAGTGAGGACCCTAATGACAGACCAAGTGCTTCCGTGTATGTCGATACTGGAGGTGCCACTTTGGATAAGTCTAATGTTAACGCTATCCAGTTCCTCGTTTCCCGTGCGGTTAAAGGTGTCAACAAATCCAATGTTGCGGTCCTGGATAACCAGGGAAATCTTCTTTCTGATGAGGAAGGGGAGAGTGGGGCAGCAGGTGTGGCTGGACAAATGATGAAAGCCTATCAGGCGCAAGAAAGAAGGCTTGAACAGAAAATTGAAACGATGCTTGCAAGAATTGTTGGCCAAAACAATGTCGTCGCCCGGGTTTCGGTAAATCTTAATACAAAATCATCAACTCTTCTTGACGAGCAGTTTGATCCAGAGGGGCAGGTTCCCCGTTCTCAGACAACTGATAAAGACCAAGCAACCACTGTGGAATCTCAGCCTCAAACTAGTGGAACTGGAGTCGGTGCAAATGTGCCCAATGTGAGCCAGGACGCGAATCAACAAGATCCAATCATGGCAAAAAGCGACGAAGCAAGGGAGTCCAAAACAACCAACTTCGAGATCAGCAGAACATTACGCGAAGAGGTCCAGGAACCCGGCACGATCGTCGGAAGAAGTGCGGCAGTTCTTATTGCCAAGGGTGAAACCCCCAGATCTGCTCAGGAAATTGAGGGTATTCATCAGGCAGTTGTTAATGCGATTGGAGTTCGGTTTGACCAAGTCGATTTAGCTACTCATGTAACTGTTCATGAAGTTGACTTTTTGCCGGCTTCTATGGGGCCTGGTGGTGAAACCTTGGATCAATTCCAATCTTTCATTGATAGTTATGGTCCCCATCTTAAGAATTTGGTTGGTGTAATTTTAGCCATTACCATTTTCGTGGTATTTTTGAGAATGCTCAAAAAGTTCAAACCAAGTGATGCAGAGGTACAAATCCTCAACGAAGATGATCAGCAGCTTTTGTCCGGAAAGCGAGCGTTGGGCAGCAGTTTAACTCCCGAACTGCTCAATGACTTGATTCAGGAAAAGCCTGACAATGTAGGTACAGCATTGAAACGGTATTTAGAGACGGGTTCCACCCGATAATTCCACACTTTCGCTATGGAAGAAATTGAGGAAGAGGAAAGCGTAAGCGAGCGTTACCGTAAAATGTCAAGGCACGAAAAGCTTGCCTTACTGATGATTGCTCTTGGTCCTGATGCTTC
>JAYPZT010000235.1:0-1696 GCA_038136415.1 Opitutales bacterium | reverse complement strand
GGGGGTAAAACCGGGCTCAACTATGCTGTACAAGGCAACCTACTCGCCGGTGCTGAAGTTATCCAGGCAATGAGTGCTGGTTTCGAGGAAGCCAACGGTACCTTGGCCGAAAGGATGATTGCCTCCCTCCATGCCGGTCAGCTTGCGGGAGGCGACAAGCGGGGCAAGCAATCAGCAGCCCTATTGATAGTTAAAAGTGGTTGGGGTTATGGCGGTCTCAGTGACCGTTTCCGTGATCTACGAGTAGACGATCACCCCTCCCCGGTTAAGGAACTTGAAAGAATTTACTACCTCCACCGCGATATCTTTCCACGCCCGGATCATAAATAAGAGGCTGTTTTTTGAAGTGCTCGCCCCCTTATGAATTCGTGTGGAAATCATCCAACCCGTTCATGCATGCCGGGATCCTAATGATGACAAATTCCTCGAAGTCGCCATCCATGGCTCTGCAGACTTCATCCTGTCTGGTGATAAAGACCTGCTCGTACTGCATCCCTTTCACGATTAGGGAAGTGCTTCTCTAGATGGGCGGTGAATCTCTCAAAATCCTTTTCGATGGATGGATTTTTCATGACATCGTAGCAGGCAAAAGTCTCCATCGCTTCCATTCCGAAAAACTGAAAATTGAGGTGCATAGGCCAGAAAAGGTCATCCAGGCCGCGTCCGCCAAAGAAGGCTTGATCAGGATTATTGAAGGAGCCTTCCGGGGCATTAAGGGTCAGGGATATCAGGTAACGTTTGCCCGCTAAAGTTCCGCCTTGACCGTATTGAATGGAGGGGTCTTTAAGTGTTCGACCATCCCCATTACATAGACGTCCATCCATCCCAAATGAGTAAACTTGGTCCATGTATTTCTTGAATGACCAAGGAACGCCCATCCAGTTAACTGGACTCTGGAGAAAGATGGCATCCGCCCACTGATGTTTGGCTATTTCGGCATCGATATCATAATCGTCTTTCATCGACGTGGTTTTGACCTCGTAGCCCATAGCGGCGAGGTGTTCGACGGCCAAGTCAGTGAGAGAGCGGTTCAGTTTCCCAGGGGAGAATGCATACTCCTCATGGGCGTTAATATGGAAAATATTTTTCATTACTAATCTCTTTCTATTATTTTATATTTGCAATGATTCAAACACAGGCAGTATATTTTGTCAACCAGTGTACTTTTTGTAACCTACTAATATGAACCGCCAAACTAATAAGAAAGACCTTCAGGTGTGCCTGCCCCCTTGCGATGAACCGTGCCCTATAGAACGAGGAATGCGCATCATCGGCGGCAAGTGGAAGGGATCGATTCTTTGGCATCTTCAAGACGGACCGCTGCGCTTCAATGAACTTGCCCGTTTGTTGGGTGGGGCGAGCCGCAAGATGGTTAATAGCCGCTTGAAGGAAATGGAATCGATGGGATTGTTGACACGCACCGTAATGAACGACCGCCCTATTGCGGTGCAATATGAAATCACACATTTCGGAAGGTCAGCGTTAAGCGTGTTGGAGAAGCTGAAAATTTGGGCAGAAGAAAACCGTATCTAACCGAAGACACGAGACCGAACAAGGCGGTGGAGGCAATGCCCCGCTAGTCCAGGGCCCTACTGAGTGCCTAAAACGGGCCTGTCAGGAAACCATCTGCTCTAGTACTGTTTGGTTGCCAGTTGGAGTTCGTCCTTCACCTCGGTGATTAATTTCTTGGGGCTAA
>JAYPZT010000234.1:0-1696 GCA_038136415.1 Opitutales bacterium | reverse complement strand
ATGTTTTATCATGGCAATAGTGAATCGGTTTTCATTTGGTCTTTTTTTCTCCTGTTTGGAATTGCCTGGTTGGTTGGGGCATATTTGAAGTTTCCAAATTCTAGACGGTAAAATAATTGATTCTTCATTCTGGAAGGTTTTTACCTGCTTGCCCAAAAAGGTTTTCAGATTTATCGCTGAGGGAATGAAAGCCGCTTCTTTTGTTCTCTGTTTGTTATGGGTGTTTCTCTTTGCCAGCTGTGAAGAGGAAAAACCTAAGCAGGAAATCAAGTCAGATAACCAGTCCGCTTTTTCCAGAATCGAACGAATCAAAGAACTGGAGACTGATGTCGAAGTGATGAAGTGGGAGAATGTAAGGCTGAGCTTAAAAGTAAGAACAGTGGATGGTTCTGCACTGGTTCGCGATAAAATAACCAATCTCTGGCATTATGATGTGGAATTTGAGCCATTTACCGGAAGAGCCGTGGAGGAGTTTGAGCCGGGTAAGCCCCGTGCGGAAGCCCACTTCCTGAAGGGGAAAAAAGATGGGATGGAGAGATTCTGGTATGAGAACGGTATTCTTAAAGAGGAGGGGCAATGGTTCAATAATCAGGCAAATGGAATGATGCGGGCATGGGATGAGAAAGGTAGATTGACCAAGGCGGTCAGGTACAAGAATGGGGAACTAATCGAAGTTCTTCGCCAGTAAATTTTATTTCCTAGTTGGAGAAATTAAGACCCCGGGGGAGAATAACTTCTCCCAGCCATACCGGGCGTTCGCAAAACACTTCCCCGTTGGGCGTACTAAGAACACTTTTGATCAGAATTTGATAAGCCCGCTGGGGCTGGCCAAAGGAGAAGGTCAAAAGAATATTGGATCTTTGGTTTGGCTTGTTGGTGTCATCAAAGTCTTTGATCAGGATAGGTCCACCGGCATCGTCTTCAAAGGGGCAGAAGTAATAAAGACGGTCAGGGAATTGCGTGGTGAAGCGGGCGAGAATATCAGCCTGGCCAGAGCCGTTTCCTAAAATTCCTTTGCTGTAAATCTGCTCGGAGTCATCCGGAGCATAACCAATCATGAAAGCATTGCCATGAGTGGATTTATCAAGCCTAAAGCGGTAAGTCAGTTTACGGTCCAGGAAAAGGGTGTAGGGGTCGATTTGATTTTCGGCGGGCATCAGATCCCTCTCCACATCAAATTTCCGGTTGTTCCACTTAACATCTAGGAGGACTTCAATGGCGAGTAGTTGGGTGCTTTCCCATTGAATGCCATTCTCCTTGGCTTCCCGGAGAATCGGGGTGAAGGATTGTAGCATGACTTCCTGAGGAGAGTGATGGGCGAGGTGACGCCATTGGTCCCGCCAGGTATGAGCAAAAGCAATTTCCCACTGCTCAGCAGAGGTTGACTGCGGAGGGAAGGGAGATTGGTGGTGGGCAAGCAGTTCGTTTCTCAGGCCCTCATTTTTAATGGTGAAGAGAAGGTCCCTGAATGTTTGTTCTTCGATCGAGAAAATGGAAGAAAGGTAAAATAATTTGAAGTCGTTTTTACGGAAAGAATCGAAGACTTTTCTTCCGAGAATTTCCTTGGGGTGAACCTGTGAAAATAGGCAAAGGTGCACGGATGCTAGAGCGGTTATGCAAAAGATGGTGACCAAACGAAAAGGCATAAACGAAAGGTTAGTTAATTTATATGGTGCTACAAGCAATTAAGATTTTG
>JAYPZT010000233.1:0-1697 GCA_038136415.1 Opitutales bacterium | reverse complement strand
CTTAGGGTGAATTATTTGGTTTGCTCTGCAAAGATAGTAACTTTGGCTGGTGTACCTTCGACTAGGGATTTTGCCCGCTTTATCGCTTTTGCTGTGGATAAAGTTGGATTGTGACTGATGTAAGGGAAAATATTTCTTCGGTTGATTCTTGATAGCACTCCTGAGTTTTTGAGGATTCGAAGATTCTCTTTCCTGATTTCACACATCAAAACATGACATTCTTTCTCATGGAGTGATTCCAATAATTCTTCCAAAGCAAGCACGGAAGTGGCATCCAAGTGGTGGGCATTGAGCATTTTTAAAACCAACACTTTGATATTCGGATCTTCGCCGACGCGCCGAATTTGTTCATAAAAAAGATCGGCAGCGGCAAAAAACAGCTCCCCTTCTATGTGAACAATAGAAACTTCTGGTTCAGCTCTTTTTGTCTTGGCGGAGGCTTCTGCAAGATTTCCTTCTTCGGTGTATCCGTATTCAATCATTTGGGGTTGGGCAACCTTTCTCAAGAAGAGAATGATGGAAGTAACCACCCCAGCAAATATTGCCACTTGCAAAGATAAGCAAAGCCCAAAAATTAAGGTGATAGCAAAAGCAAAACTGTCCGACCTTGATGCCCCGGTTACTGTTTTAATTTGCCTTTTTTTGATCAGGGATAAGCCAATAAAAATTACCAGCGTAGAAAGGCTACAAATAGGAATAAAACCTACAAAATCCCCCAGCACCAGCAAGCCAATGACAATGACAGTACTTGTGACAAAATTTGCTACATTGGTCCGGGCACCACTATCGACATTTAATGTAGATCGGGTTAAAGAACCGGAAGCAGGCATGGCGGTGAAGAAAGCACCCCCAAGGTTCCCCATGCCTATGGAGAAGGTTTCCTGATTGGCATTTATTCTTGCACCTGCTCTAGCGGAGAGGGACTTCCCGATCGATAAACCCTCCAGCAGGCAAAGCAAACAAACTGCGAAGGAGGTGGAAAAAATTACTTCCCAGTAATTCAATCCAAGTTTCCAGTCAGGCAAATTAAATAGATCTGTCCCAATCTTGAAAGAATCAAGCGTTCTGAATTCGTAACCAAAGCTTCCGAGCCAATATGCAAATATGGAGGTTAGGGTGAGCGAAATGGCCACATTGGGTAGTTTGGGAGCACGAAATTGAATCAAAAGATAAACCAGTGCGGTAAACAGGCTTAGGCCTATGGTTGGCAGGGATACATGGGTGAGATTTGTGAAAAGAAAAAATAACACTTCCACAAAAGTGGATGCAGATGGTGCGTCGCCCGAGACGATACCTAAAACATGCCTGGATTGATTGGCAATAATCAGGCAGGCGGCTGCAGTTACATATGCCGTGATCACCGTTCTGGAGACAAATTGAACAACAAATGAAATTCTCGAAATTGCGGCAAGTATGAGAAATACTCCGGAACATAGCATAATTAGGGGAAGGAGCATCAACCCCTCTGCGCTTGTCAGACCGTTTGGCTGGATAAGTCCTGCACCTGCAAATGCTCCAAAAAGGAGCACGGCAGTGGCATTGGTGGGGCCAAGGGTTATAAATTTTCCGCCACCCCATAAACTTCCCATGAACGCAGCGATCGCAGAGCCAAGAATGCCATACTGTATAGGTAGGCCGGCTACCAGTGCATAAGCCATGCCCTGGGGGATGGCCAAAAGTGCGACATTGAGACCTGC
>JAYPZT010000232.1:0-1704 GCA_038136415.1 Opitutales bacterium | reverse complement strand
CAATTTGGTACGCAAACCTCTGTTTTCAGATCAAAATTTAGGCAGATTCCAGCAACAATGAGCGGAAAAATGCTTTTTCTTCCGTTGCCAGATCCTGTGGCCAAATACGATCAAGTAAATCTGCAGGCTGTTTGTGGGTTTCTTTTACCGCCCGGCTAAGGGCAAGACGGGCACCTTTGGCAAGCAGATTGGGCTCCACCCCCGCCTCCCTCGCCAGTCTCATCGCCCCAAGCAAACGATCATCCCATCCAAGCTTACGCACGGGATCCCGGGTTACCCGGTCAATGGGGTCATTAAGAAAGGGGTTAATCATTCTCTTGAGAGCGGATTGAGCGTACTGCTTCAATCCGGATTCAGTAAATAGGGAATCTCCGGTTCTGGAGTGTGCATGAATGAGCCCGGGTCCAACCTCCTCCAAAAACACCTTGCCAGCAAGACGCATGAGATCACCTCTTTTATTGAGCTGTCCCATATGGGTCATTCCCTCGCTTTGGGCCATGTATCCAAGCCATGCGTGCACCGCATTGTGCCCAATAAATTTTGCATGGGCAAAAGGATCGAGGTCTGTCTTCTCGCTAAACCCATCCAGACCACGCTCAAATCCGGGAGGATGGTGGGCATCGATCATCACTCCATCATAGGCTTCCACCAGTATGGCACGGCTTGATCCAGGATACATTGGAACAAGTTCCTCTTTTTCCATACGGTCCTGGTCCGTTACCACACTGCACATTTTAGGAATCACGGTTTCGGAAAATACCACTTTCTCCCCAAAGCCACTGGGTGCATGGTCCCAGCAAAAGGCCTCCAGCCTGGCTGCCGCCCGCATATCATTTTCTGCCGCATAAACAACCGCAGGTGAAAGGTCAGGCCGTTTGCATTTGCGGGTCAGACCTTCCGCCAGTAAGCGGGCAGCCGGAGCAGGTTCCTCATTGTAGAGACGAAAACTTGGCAGTGCGGTAACTAATTCCTTTGCCTCAGCCACTGCCTGAATCAGTGTCTCGCGGTTATCCGGATCCAAAGGATTCAGGACTTCCACATTTTCCACCGAGACTAACTCCACCCGGTCGTCATGAGCAACATTACAGGCAAAGCGTCCCTGATTCGCACGCACACCGTCGATAATATCCGACTCGATCTCCGCAATAACGATCCGGTCAAAATTTCCGGACCTTTGAACCGCAGGCAGGAAAAGTCCGCCCTGAATGGCTCCAAATCCAAACCCAACAAAAACGCCAGACATAGGCGCTTTTAATTCTGGTTCATTACTTCACCGGCAAGAGTAAGTACCTCAGCGGGGGACATCTCCGCATCCAACCGGTCAAGCAAAGCAGCATCCCCACGGGGAGAAAATGTATTTCCGAAATCGGCATAGAAATCATTCTTTTGATGAACATCAGAAAAGTTGCCCCCTGCCCAGTCACTTAAATAACCCATACCGCGTGCTTTTTGCAGGGTGGAGTGGGCATGAAGAATCCGTCCTCCACGAAGGAAGGACTGGCGAAGCGGATTAAGTTCGGCAGAATCAAAATCATCGACAAATTTTTGCCCGGGGCTGTTCATTTCTGTACCCGCAATCAAGGGCAATCCAAGATCGTCACTCAATTTCACCACCTGCTGGAGATTGGCCAGTTTTTGATCGGGTGAACCGGGGGTGTAATTGCGGTCAGGAATGATATTAAAAGCAACGGCACCGGTGGATCG
>JAYPZT010000231.1:0-1706 GCA_038136415.1 Opitutales bacterium | reverse complement strand
GACATCAGCATGTCTTCCTTTGAAAAGATTTACTCCATGCTCGGGGTAAAATTTGATCACTCCCTGGGAGAAAGTTTTTACCGCGACAAAGTGGATGCAGTTTATGAGGGGTTATCCAGGCACAACATCTGCCAGGAGGATGCCGGTGCCCTGGTTGTGTTTCATCCCGAGCATAAACGCTTTGCCAAGCAGCCCTTTATCGTACGCAAATCGGATGGGGCCAGTAATTATGCCACCACAGATCTGGCCACCATTTCCTACCGCCAGCAGGAATGGCAGGCAGAAAATATTATTTATGTGACGGATGGCAGGCAGCGGGATCATTTTGAACAGCTCTTTCTCACCACCAGAAAGTGGTTTGATGCGGAAGGACTCCCCACTCCTGCCCTTAATCATGTCTGGTTTGGCACGATTCTCGGACCTGACAATAAGGCGATCAAGACCCGGGATGGACAGCCTATCAAATTGATTGATCTCCTCACCGAAGCGATCCGGCGGGCAGAAACCATGGTGCGGGAGAAAAACCCGGATCTGGGCGACGAAGAAGTGGAACGGAGATCCACCGTCATTGGACTGGGTGCGGTGAGGTATGCCGATTTATCGCAGGACCGCACGCTCGATTATGTGTTTTCCTGGGATAAATTACTCGCCCTGCAAGGCAATACCGCCCCCTACCTGCAATATGCCGTTGCCCGGATTCACAGCATTTTCCGCAAATTAAACCGCCAACCGGATGAAGAGTTTTCTAAGGCGAGGGCTCCGCAAACAGATGCAGAATGTAAACTTGCCCGGAAATTCATTTTCTTCCCCCTCGCCCTGCAACAGGCAACCAAGGAGTTGAAGCCTCACTTCCTTTGTACCTATCTGTTCGAATTAGCCACAGAATTCAGTTCCTTTTACAACCAGGAAAAAGTGATGGTGGATGATGCTGAGGCTCAGGAACTCCGTCTGCTATTGTGTGCCCAGACCCAAAATATTTTGACCACAGGACTGGGCTTGCTGGGAATTGATACTCTGGAGGAGATGTAAGCTCCGCAACGGGATCTTTCGTCCCGTTAATTCAGGGGTACCTTGAGAGGATAATAAGCGGACTCGCCATCCTTTTCGGTTACGCGAAGCATACCATGCAAATGAGTAGGATTTTCCTCTGGCCAGATGGGCTTGGGGAGAAGCATTTCTGTACCGGTACTCTGGTTGCGGATCTTTTGTTCAGCATCGGAGCAGACCAGGTAACTGCCCCCAAAAAAATAAAGCTCTTTGCCAGAGAGATCCGGAGCATTGGAAATGGTAAGTTTGGTAAACTGACCGAGCTCTTTTGCCTGCATTTTCCAAGCGGAAGGAAGTGGCAACGGGCGGTCTTGTAAAAACTCAGCAAAGCGTGCTTCCCACTGCGGATCGGGCTCTGGGGAATCCACCACCGGCAGTGAGATGGTCAGCTCGTTGTATTGCGGAAGGCAGACATGGGAGCAGACCATCCATCTCGCTTTGGCCCGGAGCTTCACTTCGCCCCCAAGTGGCACATCAGCAACCTGCAAGCGAGCAAGGTAAAGAGTATCCCCGTAGTGACCATAAGCTTTCACTCCGGCCATCTGCACCCTTTGGGGATGCGGGAACTGAAGTTCGCTAACCTCGATACCCTGGGGCAATTCCCATTCCAAATGAGGAGTGAGTCCGACATTTCCTGGGTGTTTCCAGTAGGTATGCCA
>JAYPZT010000230.1:0-1709 GCA_038136415.1 Opitutales bacterium | reverse complement strand
ATGCCTATTATGTATCCATCACCGGTGGACGGTTTACTGAAGTATCATGCCTCGGTACGCCGGGTTTGTACAATGAGCACAAGGAAAACCAATGGCAGAATCCATTTGGTACTGAGGTCGGTATGTTCAAAACCAGCGAGGGCGGAATTTCCCGCATGGCAGTAAGTTGGGACATGAAGAATGCCCACGGAGAAATGGGCCGGGTCTATGGCCAAAAGCCACACAATCCAAAAATCAATGGTGCCCGCCCTGCCCTGCCTCCCGGAGTAGGCGCAGGTGGACATGGTGGTTCCCACGGGCAATTGACCAATGACTTCATTGAATCGATCATCCTCGATCGGGAGCCCACTGTAAATGTTGGGGATGCACTCAATATGACTGTTGCGGGAGTGATTGCCCATAAGTCCGCACTGAAGGATGGGGAGTGGATGAAGATCCCTCAATACGAGATATAATTTAAACAAGCAGGATGAGCCGCATACGAAGTTGCTCATCCTGCTGATTCTCGTTGAATGGTGGATGTTTCCCTTCATCTACTTTTCTTTAAATGCCTAATATCCACCAACATTTCTGGCCTCTTTTATTGCTTACCTGTTGTGTATTTGTATCTGTTTTAGGAGCGACTGAAGATCCGGAAGAATCCTTGTTTAAAACGAGTGGTTGCATCGCATGCCATCGGATGACCCAACCGATGATCGGTCCCTCCATGCTGGCCATTTCCGAAAAGTATGCAGATAATTCTGAGGGACATAGTATTATCCTAAAGTCTCTCAAGGAGGGAGCATCTGGAAAGTGGGGAAAAAACATTATGCCTCCTCAGGCTCAGGTAAAAGCAGCGGATTGGGAGAGGTTGGCCAAGTGGACCCTTAAATTAAAAGCTTCTCCCAACCTTTCAAAATGGCAGGAGGAAGATCTTTTATTCAAAACCTCAATTTCAGGAAAGGCCAAGCAATCAACTGACCCAACTGCTTTTCCACTTACTGAAGAAAGAAACGGAACCATTGTCCGAACTCTTGACCACCCTATCGTCTATCGTACCTATCTACCTGAAGCCTCCTCCCGGGCGATAGCTGTTGGATTACCCGGTGGTATCTCCTATGCATTTGATGCCCAAGCCTGCAAGTTGCTCTATTTTTGGGAAGGTGGATTTCTGGACTTTGAAAAATCGTGGACCGGGCACGGGGGATGGTATTCAAAATTGATCGGGAAAAAATTCTTTGAAGCATCTACAAA
This sequence comes from Opitutales bacterium, assembly GCA_038136415.1. Lineage (GTDB taxonomy): Bacteria > Verrucomicrobiota > Verrucomicrobiia > Opitutales > Seribacteraceae > Chordibacter. The sequence goes on along the minus strand of JAYPZT010000230.1, from coordinate 476 downwards.
CTTCCCCCTTCGAATTGGGAGCATGAAAAGCCCTAAGGTAAGATTCCTTGGATATCGAACCGATGGAGAACTTCCCACATTTAATTATCAAGTCAATGGTGTAAGCGTTGGCCAAACGATTGCATATCAAAGTAAAAATCGAACAATCGAGCTCTCCTTTCAGATCCCCGATGCAGAAGGACCTATCTATTTCGATTCTGGAGAAAGCACTGCCATCTGGTCATCAGGTGATGCAGTAGAACAGGAAGGCGTCTGGAAAGTACACCCTGAAAAACGGAAACACTTTTCCTTTCAGGCACAGGTAAAATGATGAAAAAACGAACCTTACTTTCCATCCTTACCATCGCTTGCTCACGATTTTGTTTGTTCGCAGATTCCTACTCGATTCAACCCTACCCCACACCTCCTGGAATTGTTTGTGAAGTCACGGGAATGGATCATGCCGAAGATGGCACTTTGTACATCTGTACCCGCCG
>JAYPZT010000229.1:0-1712 GCA_038136415.1 Opitutales bacterium | reverse complement strand
TAATCGTTTTCTCCGGAGCCATCATCGGGTTCATGGGATTTGCGGTTTGGAGTCACCACATGTTCACCACAGGTATGGGCGTGGTTGCCACCTCAGCCTTCTCCATCCTTACCATGCTCATTGCGATTCCAACTGGAGTAAAAATCTTCAACTGGATTGGAACCATGTGGGGTGGTCGCATTCGTTTTGATACTCCCATGCTTTTCGCACTTGGCTTTATCACCATGTTCATGATCGGTGGATTTACTGGCATTATGCACTCCTCCGTGCCGATTGATGCCCAGCATCAGGATTCTTACTTCGTGGTTGCACACTTCCACTATGTTCTGATTGGCGGAGCCCTCTTTGGATTGTACTGTGGATTCTATTTCTGGCTCCCTAAAATGTCGGGCCGTCTGATGAACGAGAAGCTTGGTAAATTTGTATTCACCCTTATGTTCATTGGTTTCAATCTTACCTTCTTTCCAATGCACTACCTTGGGATGATTGGACAGCCCCGCCGTACCCACACCTACAATGAAGGTCACGGGTTTGAAACCTGGAATCAAATCGCCACCATTGGTGCTTTCATTCTTGGAGTCGGTATCGTTATTGGAATCTATCAGTTCGTAAATTCCTTCTTTAACAAAAAACTCGAGCCAGCCGGTAAAAATCCATGGGATGCCCGCACCTTGGAGTGGACCCTTTCATCACCGGTTAAAGAGTATAACTTTGCCCGCAACCCTATTATCAAATCAAGGGATCAGGCTTGGGAAAACAACTATGGTCCAAAGGAGAATCATTCTGAGAAAGAACCTTTGGACGATCATGGTGTGCACATGCCCGACCGATCCTGGTGGCCCCTCGTCACTGCCCTTGGACTATTTGGGTTGTGCGTAGGGATGCTTTTCCATCGTTCGATTGATCCGAGCGGAGAATTGGTTCGCGATTACACCTACGCCATCGTAGGAGGAGTCGTTATGATAGCTGGTATTATCATGTGGGCACTGGAAGGACCCGGTGGCTATCACTTGTTCCCCAAAGAAGAGGAAGAGTAAACATATTTCAACAATCTGAACTGAATTAGTATATGAGCGACGCTAGCGCCCACGCCCTTGACCATCACGAACCTGTCACCAGTACAGGTATTCCTAACAAGAAAGTCCTAATGTGGGCATTTCTTGGTTCCGATTGTATGTTTTTCGGAACCTTGATTTCCACCCATTTAATCTATCGTAAAATATCTGCCACTGTTGGTGGAAATTTTCTCGATATTCGCGATGTGTTCGATATCGAACTTACTTCCTTCAGTACTTTCATTCTGCTTGCAAGTTCCCTGTTTATGGCACTTGCGGTCTCTGCGATTCATAAAGGCAATTTGAACAGCACCCGTTGGATGTTATTAGGTACGATTGTTTTCGGAGCTATCTTCCTTGCCTGTCAGGTCTATGAGTTTACTCATTTCGTGCACGCACCTGGTAATGAGCTTACTCTTTCCACCTACCGAGGTGAACCGCATGTTTTTGGCTCCACTTTCTATGTACTAACTGGTACACATGGTACCCACGTTGCCATTGGTGTGTTCTGGCTGCTTGGTTGGTTGGCATATTCATTCACTGGAAAGATGAGTACTGCTCATGCCCTTGATGTGGAAATCTGCGGATTGTACTGGCACTTTGTTGATATTGTCTGGATTATCATTTTCCCAGTCGTTTATCTGATGGAGTATGCTC
>JAYPZT010000228.1:0-1714 GCA_038136415.1 Opitutales bacterium | reverse complement strand
CGTCTCTACGAAGCAAAAAGGAAGGGTTAATCCCTTCCTGAGTTTTTAAGCCCTCAGTAGATTCAGCCTTTCGGGGCTGAGAAATTGATCGAGCATTTTTTCGCTGTTGGCAAAGTTGGCTTTTTCAGACTGGCTTTCCAATAAGGACTGGTAGATTTGAAAAACTTTTGCCCCGTAGGCAGAAAGTGAAAAGTTTTCCGTTACTGCCGCTTGGTTTTTTTGAATATTTGGTTCGTTTAAAATCTGGAGTTTTGCCTGTTTTCGAACGGATTCAGTTTCCTGCTTGGAGGATTGAACCCCTGCGATTACCTGTTTTTGTAAATCCTCATTGAGGCTACCAAACTTAACCCCTTGTCCATTAAGAATCGATTCCGTGGCGACATTGACCGCATCTGCTGGTAATTCTCTTTGGTAGTCCTGGTAAGCTGAATTCAGGGCAGCAGAGATGGCATGCTTTAAGGATTCCTGATCAACCAGTGATGAATCCACCCATAATTCATTGTAGAGATTATCGAGGTGTACTCCCAGTTCGGAAAAATCTGATGTAATTTCCGGGATATTCCGGCCAATGAGACATTTTCCAAAAGTCCATGGTTCGAGGAATCCAAGACCAAAGCCCTCAGCCACACTCACATTAACGATTGCCTGGGCATGATTTACCATTTCGGGAAAGCTTGCATCTGTTTGCTCTCCCAAGCCATAGGTTAGACTCAATTGATGATGCTGGGCATATTCGATCCAATTCTGGTAGATCGAATGAAAGGCAGGATTCGTTGGACCGAGACTATTGGCAAAATGAAATTCGGGGTGTGTGGCGGAAAGAAGAGCGAGTTCGCCAAGGTTTTTTCGACGAACTGCACGCACAGGATAAAGAATCAAGTTTTCCGGCAGTTCTGGGAAATATCTTTGATCCTCTCTGGGATTTGAAGCTGGTTGCTGGGGAATGGCATTGGCCAGCAGATGTACCGGGCTGTTGAAATCTTCAAGGGTTAACTGCAGGAAGGACTGATCCCGGCGATTGAGGGCAGCATAGTGAATTTGTCCAGCGGTTGGATAAAGGAGTGCTCTGGCCTTGCCCAGGTTCCTGAAATTCTGGGGGCGGCCATCTTCGGCAAAGTCATGGGGTTGTAGAAGTAATCGTGCACCGGACTTGGCCAATTCCGCAACCGCACCACTAAGACCGGCATTTTTGCCCAGGGAGTGATTATGAATGTGCCAGACATCTGGCAGTTGACCGAACACCGACCTGGCGGCTTCTTCCATCCGCTCTTTTAAAATTAAGGGATCGGTGGCATCGCTTAGATCCATATAGTCCAAGCCCTCAACAACTCGGACATTTTGGAGCTTACTTCCCGGGTAGGATCTACCTGATAGAATCACATAATCTTCGGGTCCGTTACCGTTGATTTTCCAGGCTTCAACGGTGTTTTCAATCACCCGGGTCACTCCACCCGGTTGAAGGTGGTAATGAACAAGTGCGACTTTCACCGGAATTTGGTAAAGTTCAGGAGGAGGTGTCCCGGTTGCGGTATCCCTCGATCTCGATCATTGGGGGTCTTTCCTCTTCCACCACTTCCTGAACCAATTGCCGGTAATTTCCATCCTCGACTTCAAAGCGGCGGTAAAAGGTTTCCAGATCCGGCATCTGGTCAAGTTTTCCTTGTGCATGCAGGCGGTTGAAAAAAGTCTGCAAAATACCAAAGCTCATTTTGCC
>JAYPZT010000227.1:0-1722 GCA_038136415.1 Opitutales bacterium | reverse complement strand
GCGGAAATTCTGATCGATCCAATCCTGCTCAATAAAAGGAAGAAACCAGCAGCGTTCACTCCATTTTCCACCTTTCCTCCCGCGATCAAAGATCTTGCTCTGGTGGTGGATCAGTCGGAACCCGCTGAAACGGTACGATCAACCGTGGAAGAAATTGCCCAGAAAATTGGGAATGAAAAATTTGCGGTCGATCCTGTACAAATCTTCGATCTGTTTGCAGGCAAAGGATTACCCGATGGTAAAAAGAGCCTAGCCCTGACCCTCCGTTTCCGTGCCCCTGACCGTACCCTTGGAGAGAAGGAATTAAATGAGGCTTTTGAAGGAGTGATTTCCGGGATTCAGGAAAAAACCAATTACGAATTAAGAAGCTGAGGATTTTACGATGAGTGACGAAACTCCCATGGATATCGATTATGTGGCCAATCTCGCCCGGATCGAACTGAGCGATGAGGAAAAATCAACCTATCAGAAACAATTGGGAGATGTGCTGAAATATTTTGATAAGTTGCAGGAACTGGATGTGGAAAATGTGGAACCCACCGCTCATGCATTCCCCCGCCACAATGTATGGGACAAGGATGAGGCACGTGCAGGACTGCCCGTTGCAGAGGCTTTAAAGAATGCTCCCCAGTCGAGGCAGGATCAGGTGGTGGTGCCCAAAGTGATTGAGGAATAAGGAAGTTTTCTGATGTCGAGCGATTCTCCCATTTTTAAATCAGCCACCGAGCTTTCCCAGGATCTGCAGGCTGGCACGATTTCCTCCGTGGAAATTACCCAGGCAATGATCGACCGGATCGATGCGGTGGACGGACAGGTCCATGCATTTCTGCATATCGACAAAGAGGATGCCCTGGCACAGGCAAAAGCATCGGACGCTCGCCGGGCAAAAGGAGAATCTTTAAGTCCTTTGGATGGAGTACCCGTGGGAATGAAGGATGTGATCGCGGTGAAGGACCAGCCCCTGACCGCAGCCAGTAAGATTTTGGAAAACTATCGCTCTCCTTACGATGCCACCGTGGTGCGAAAATTAAAGGAAGCAGGAGCGGTGGTAGCGGGCCGTTTGAACCTGGACGAATTTGCGATGGGATCCTCCACCGAGAATTCTGCCTATGGACCAACCCGTAATCCTTGGAATTTGGACTGTGTACCCGGGGGAAGCAGCGGGGGGAGTTCCGCGGCAGTGGCAGCCCGCGAAGTACCCCTGACTTTGGGTTCCGATACAGGTGGATCCATCCGCCAGCCCGCCTCCCTTTGTGGTGTGGTGGGGATGAAGCCAACTTATGGGATGGTTTCCCGTTACGGATTGGCCGCCTTTGCTTCCTCCCTCGATCAGATCGGTCCGTTTTCCACCACCGTGGAAGATGCCGCCCTTCTTCTTGAAACAATTTCCGGACACGACTCCCTGGACTCCACCAGTTATCCAACTGAAGTACCCAGCTACTCCGCGGAACTGAAAAACTCTTCCGAAGCAAAAGTTTTGGGATTACCCAAGGAATTTTTTGGACCCGGTATGGATGATGAAGTACGGGCAAGTATCGAGCAGGTGATTGAATACTACCGATCGATTGGATACCAGACCAAGGAGGTCAGCCTGCCCACCACCGATCTTTCCATCCCGGTCTACTATGTGATCGCGACCGCGGAAGCTTCCTCCAACCTCGCCCGCTATGATGGAATCCGCTACACCTCACGCAGTGAGCGTGCAGAAAATGCGATCGATGT
>JAYPZT010000226.1:0-1728 GCA_038136415.1 Opitutales bacterium | reverse complement strand
TGTTTGAAAAACTGAATTAAATATAAAACTGAAACCATGAAATTCCTTACTTTACTGATTTTCCCTCAAGTCTTTCTTCTCGTGATTGGTTTGCAGGGATCTGCTGAAAAAATACGGCCTAATATTCTTTGGCTGGTTGTGGAGGATCAATCCAAGCACTACGGTTTTAACGGAGAAAAATTAGTACATACTCCGGTACTCGATGAATTGGCGGGTAATGGTGTTCGGTTTACTAATGCATCCGTCACTGCACCGGTGTGCTCGACTGCTCGTTCCGCATTAATCACCGGTATGTATCAAACGAGTATAGGTGCTCATCACCATCGAAGCGGCCGTGGAGAAGCTAAAATTCAGAAACCTGACCATATCAAATTAATTCCTGAGTTGTTTCACAAAGCAGGTTATTACACTTGCCTCGGATCGAGTGTTCATGGTGCGGGTAGAGCGAGCCCAAAATATAAAAATAGCTTAGGGAAATCAGACTATAATTTTGAATGGAATCGCAGCGTTTTTGATTCAGCCGAATGGTCAGGGCGAAAGAAAGGGCAACCTTTCTTTGCTAAGATTTGCCTAAATGGAGGGAAAGCCCGTTCACAGGCCCGGGCCTCAAAACATATTCCTCATGTTGATGCGTCCAAAGTAGTTCTTCCTCCCTATTATCCGAGACATCCAGTTGTTCTTGAGGACTGGGCCGCTTATCTCGATACATTCAGTCTGATGGATTTTCAGGTTGGTCAAATTATCGATCGTTTGAAAAAGGAAGGGGAGTTTGAAAACACAATTATCTTTTTCATAACGGATCATGGAGTTAGCCATGCCCGAGGTAAGCAGTTTTGCTATGACGAGGGCATGATGATTCCCTTCTTCGTTCATGCTCCTAATCGAGTTAAAGGAGGAACGGTAAGAAAGGACCCCGTGCTTCATATTGATTTGGCCGCCACATCTTTGTATTTCGCCGGTATTGAAATACCCAAGTACATGGAAGCGAGAACCCTGTTTGGTCCTAATTCTACGAAACGGGAATTTGCAGTAAGTGCCAGGGATCGGTGCGATGAGACCTATGACCGTATTCGGGCAGTTCGCTCATTGGAATACAAATATATTCGGAATGGTTATCCTGAGCGTCCACATTTACAGCCTTGTGCTTACAAAGATAACAAAGAAATATACATTGCTATTCGGGATTGGGGAGAAAAAGGAAAACTAAATGATTTACAACAGAAGCTCCTTCTTTCTTCTACGCGGGCAAAAGAAGAACTCTATGATTTAAGAAACGATCCCTGGGAGCTGAACAATTTGGCAGACGACCCAGATCACTCCAAAACCCTTCAAGAAATGAGAAAAACCCTGAACCGATGGACTCGTGATACAGGTGACCTCGGTCAGAATGTGGAACCAATGAAAATGTACGATAGTGACATGAAGGTTTATCTCAATGGTCTCGCAAATATGGGAAGAGGAGATCGCCTTGAAGAAATTAAGTCAAATATAGCTCAAATGAAGAAGTGGTCGAAGGAAGGCAAATAACTCAACTTAGAGTCTTCAGAAAAAGAAGAAACCGAAAAATTAAACGATTTGTGAGCAAAATTAGATATTGAAATTCATTCCTTCGAAAGTCTAAGCTGTTACTAATTTGTTACTTCTAATGAATTATACACGAACCCATTAATTTTAAGGAATCCGGCTTATTTACTAGCCTTCTATTGCATTTACCACAACATATTGTGT
>JAYPZT010000225.1:0-1731 GCA_038136415.1 Opitutales bacterium | reverse complement strand
ACTGTTCCAATTGCCGACCGTATTTAACACCTCCGTAAAGAAGGGCCATGCGTAGATTGAGAAACTTTCCATACTTTTTGAAATTTTCTTCAATTTGTATGGCGAGTTCACGGGTGGGTGCTAAAGCAAGTGCTCTGCAGGCTCCATGCTCACCCAATCGATGAATACAGGGCAGGGCAAAAGCAGCGGTCTTTCCCGTGCCAGTTTGTGCGGATCCCACAAGATCCCGTCCTTCAATAATAGGAGGAATCGCATTTTCTTGGATCGGGGTGGGGGTCTCGTAACCAAGCTCTTCAATAGCTTGTAAAATTTTTGGGTTTAATCCCAGATCACTGAACTTCATATTTACTTATCAGGGTGGATTGTATCTGCTCGAATATTCTTACTTTCAAATGTCGTGTTAAATCTTACTTTTCAAGAATGAGCGAGGACAATCCTGAGCAACGCTATCGGGGTAGGTTGGCACCTACGCCATCGGGATATTTGCATGAAGGACACATTCAAACCTTTCACACTGCTTGGAAGCGGGCCGCGGATAATAAGGGAGAGCTTATTTTCCGATTGGATGATTTGGATCCGAATCGTTGTACATCAGAATATAAAACTGCCTGTGTGGAAGATATGAAAAAGATGGGTTTGGATTGGCAGGAAGGTCCTGATGTAGGGGGGAATTATGGTCCTTATGAGCAAAGCAAAAGATCTGATTTTTATAAACGGATGCTCAAAAAATTGTTCGAGATGGGGTGCATCTATCCATGCACAAAAACAAGAAAAGAAATTCGCTCTGCTGGTTTGCTGGATTCTTTTGGTTTGGAATTTCTTTACCCAGAAAGTTTCCGTCCTGTAGATGGTGATGGTTCCGATCAAGATTTTCGATTTGATATAAACTGGCGCTTTCGGACCAATTGGAGTGGTCGTGTAAGATTTACAGACATAAAAAAAGCCGAACAATCGTTTCTTGTGGGTTCCGATTTGTCCGACTTTTTAGTTTGGCGAAAAGAGGGAGTTGCTTCGTATGAATTAGCAACTGTAGTCGATGATTATCTCATGAAAATTACTGAAATTGTTAGGGGAGAAGATTTACTTTTATCAAGTGCTAGGCAGTGTTTGTTGTTCGACGCCTTTGGTTGGGATAGACCAACCTTTTATCATTGTGATTTGCTGCTGGGCAAGGATGGCAAGAAGCTTTCCAAGTCTTCCCGCTCATTGCCCCGTCTCTTTTCTGCTTCGTAAGATAGCTCTGGCTTTAGACAAGGATAGGAACTCATATTGTGCGTGGAGTCTGGCAAACACATAACCTGGCCATCCATCTAGGATTCCGCCTTGCCATAAGTAAACATACAAAAACCGAAGGGTAGGGCGGAAAGGAAGCTTTCTGAAGATTCTGCGTAATCTGCGTTTCCCTTTTACTCCATCATGTTGCAGGGCAGATTCATCATCTTTTGAAGAGCTTTCCACCACAGCTTCCCAATTTGAATAACGGTTATGCTTTTCCACAAAACTATCAATCGTGGGAAACGCATGGTGATCCATGATCGATTTTAATTTTCCGGTGGATCCTTTTACCACCACATGCTCATGGATCTCGTGGTCGCCACTTTCCGTGCTAAGGTCGGTTATTTTTTCATAACGACCAAGTTTGTGCTTAAACAGTCGAAGATTCCAGTTTGGAAAGTAGGCATGTTTCAAAGGTTTGCCCAAAAAGAAATACCTCCGATTAATCCAGTATCC
>JAYPZT010000224.1:0-1742 GCA_038136415.1 Opitutales bacterium | reverse complement strand
TTGACCTTTATTCATATTGTATTCCTTTTGGTTGGAAGGGTTGATTTACTAGGTTTGTAAGCTTCTAGCTCGGTGTTTTCCTAGCTTCGGTCAAACATTTTTTCGCAAAAACCCCATTTTTCTGCGGTTTTTCGGTGTTTTTTGCGAAAATCAGGCTTTATCTTCGGGTTTTAGCTGCCCCTGGGCACCATAAGAAACGGTTTTCAAAAGCTTACCTAATTCCTCAATCAAGCTGGTCTGGTTTTGTTTTTGTAACTGAACCGCCCGCTTCACGAGCTGTTCTGCCATAACCTGTGCCTGCTTCTCTGTGGCACCCAGGTTTTGGAAGGCTTCTCCAACCTGTTTGATCGCTTCTTGCTCTTCAGACATCTTTTTTGAGAGGCTTGATGGTACATTCACTACCTTCAATGACGATTTCGCCATTGTGGAGGGATGTTAGGTAGTTTTCATGAATCACCGCTGTGCCTATCCAGCTATTTTTATCTGGTCCAGAAACCATGCTGTTTAAGTGACCCACTTTTTTGTCCGCAACCATTAAGTGAACCGGAAGCTCGTTGGAAACAGTCCCAGTGCCCTCTACTGCGACAGCTTGTTTTCTGACTTTCCCCATCGCATGGATCCGGGCCATCACTTCCTGCCCCAGGTAGCAACCCTTATCAAAATCAACCGCAATGGCTTCCAGCCCTCCCTCCTGTGGGAATTCTTCCACGCAGATATCCACTTCCGGTTTGAATAATCCAGCCTGCAGTCTCCTTTTCTCAAGTTCAAATAATTCAGAGGGTGGAAGTGGCTTTTCGAGCTCAACTGGTTCACTCGCCAAATGAATGATCGAGAGGGAGCAGGATGGTTGCAATTGATCCACAAATGCCCAGCCGGTTCCCAGGGAATGTACCTGATTCTCACCCAGGGCCTTTAATTTTACAGCCTGAAATAATTCTTCCATGGAATCCGGATGGTAAAGCACAGTTTCTTTCCATTCTCCCATGATTGGCTCAAATTCCACTTCATCCGCCACCACATTCTGTTCCAGTAACTCAATAATTCTGGAAGGGGATTGGGTTCTGCTGACTAGCCAAAACTCTTCCTCATCTTTCCTGATTACCTGCATGCCCAGGAGAACTTTTCCCTTAAGGGTTAACCTCAGGCCAAGGCGGGTGCTGCCTGGATCTAGCTTGTTTAAATCTATGGTCAGCTGGCTTTGCAGATAGGGTAGGGAATCCTCCCCTGTGACCCGGACCACTCCGGCTACTGAGCTTTCAAATAATTGAACGGACATACTACCTTGGTAAAAGTTTGTCTTGTTCATGCAAGCTCAGCTTCTATGGTATCTGCTCTGTGCACCAAGTAACCAACCTAAGAATTACGGACTCCACGCCGCTTCCATCTCCCCGGGAGATGGTCACTTCCATTCCCCGATCCCAGGAGCAGTTGGATGTGGTTTCCCGTTCCCGTGAGGCACTTCACCAGATAATCCACGGCAATGATAAGCGTCTCATTGGAGTGGTTGGCCCGTGTTCGATTCATGACCTCAAGGCTTGCCGTGAGTATGCGGAAAAATTTGCTGCATTAGCCAGGGAGCTGGAGGACCGCTTATTTTTGCTGATGCGGGTCTATTTTGAGAAACCCCGCACCACGGTGGGCTGGAAAGGATTAATTATGGATCCCCAGCTCAATGGGACCTGTGATATCCCCGCTGGGTTACGCATGGCCAGGTCCTTTCTGGGCGAAGTGCTTGATTATGG
>JAYPZT010000223.1:0-1742 GCA_038136415.1 Opitutales bacterium | reverse complement strand
TGGTCCTGCCAGGTGTCGTGATTGATGCCCAATCCGCCCAACTCGCCTTTCCAACCAAGGTAGGAAACAAGCAGGGTGCCAAGGATACCACCAATTCCGTGTACCGCAGCCACATCCAGGGAGTCATCGATACCGAGTTTCTCCTTCACAAATCCACAGGCGTAGTAGCAAATAATTCCCGCGGAAGCACCAATGATGATGGCACCCAAGGGGCCGACACTCCCGGATGCAGGTGTAATCGTAGCCAAACCAGCGATTGTACCGGTGACAATGCCAACCAGCCCAGGTTTGCCGGTGTTTCTCCACTCCACCAGCATCCAGACCAAACTGGCGGTGGCAGCGGATAAATGAGTAACCAGCATCGCCATGCCAGCACTGGTATCGGCGGCAGCCGCACTACCGGCATTAAATCCGAACCATCCCACCCAGAGCATCGCTGCACCAGTCATTACCATACCTGGGTTGTGTGGAGGTTTTAAATTTCTGGGGAAGCCATGTCTTCTACCAAGCATAGCTGCAAGGGTGAGGGCGGATGCACCCGCGGTGGCATGTACCACGATACCTCCGGCAAAATCAATCACCCCGCGCTCAGCCAGCCAGCCGCCGCCCCATACCCAGTAGCAAACCGGGCAATAGACCACCACCAACCAGAGTCCACTGAATAATAGAACGGCAGAAAATTTGATCCGTTCCACAAATGCACCCACAATCAAACCGGGGGTGATAATTGCAAAAGTCATCTGGAACATAATCCACACAGTCTCAGGATGGTCTCCATTGAGGGCATCCACACTGAGGTGCTTAAGGAAAAAGGCATCCTGTCCACCAATCCAGTCTTTTCCGCTACCGGAGGTGAGGGCGAGGCTGTATCCAACCGCAAACCAGATGATGGAGGCGAGGCAGGCGATCGCAAAGCAGTGCATCAATACGGAGAGCACATTTTTGGACTGCACCAAGCCGCCGTAGAAAAGGGCCAGTCCTGGCAGAGTCATAAATAAGACCAAGGCGGTGGCAGTAAGCATCCATGCGGTATTACCACTGTCAAGAGAGGCTTCTTCCTCGGCACTTTCTGGTGCGGCATCCGCTACTTGAATATTGGCCACCGCGGATCCAGTGGTAGCAGGATCGGTGTCCTGAGCATATGCAAAGGTAGCAAGGCCCATACTGAGGAGAATAAGAAGAGTTCTTGAAATCATAGGACTGTTTATAGGTTTTTCTGTATTTTGGCTGGTTAAACGATTCAAGAAACTAGGAAAATTAGGCATAGATGAGCAATTATAATTTTTTCAATGAATATTTCTCATCCTTTAATAGGCACAAAAAAAGCCCGGTTCACAAGGAACCGGGCCTGAGAGAGGGTGGGGGAAGTGAACTTCCCCCAGATTTGTTTCAGTAAGACTGATTAGAGTGCTTCATCACCCTTTTCCCCCGTCCGAATGCGTACGCACTCTTCCATGGGAAGGATGAAAATCTTACCGTCTCCGATTTTGCCGGTCTGAGCGGCACCCACAATGGCGTCCACTACTTTGTCGGCTAAATCATCGGCAACACCGATTTCGATTTTTACTTTGGGGAGGAAATCAACGGTGTACTCGCTTCCACGGTAAATTTCAGTGTGCCCTTTTTGGCGACCAAATCCTTTTACTTCGGATACGGTCATACCTTCTACTCCGATTTCGGATAAGGCATCCTTAACTTCTTCAAGCTTGAATGGCTTGATGACGGCTTTAACTAATTTCATA
>JAYPZT010000222.1:0-1743 GCA_038136415.1 Opitutales bacterium | reverse complement strand
CTGGCAACTTCCAGGGTTTTATCCTCCGATCCAGAGTCAATCACTGCAAATTCATCCACCAATGGATAGCGCTCCATCAGTTCCGAGCGCAAAATCAACACTTCTTTACCAATGGTTTTTTCCTCATTGAGAGTGGGGATGCAAAGAGAGATTTTCAGCCCTTTTTTTTCCTTTTCCTCAACCAGTTTGATCAGGTCCCAAAAGGCCCCGTGATGAAAAGTATTCCGTTCCAGCCAGGTTTCCTGATTCATACTCATTCCTCGCAAATTCCCTGGTCGATCGCTTGGATCAAGGTGACTAACTGGGCCATCCCGGCATAAAGAGGATCCAGATGAACGGTTTCATTGACCTCACGGAGGTTTTCTGCGGTGGTCAGTCCCAGTGTAACCGCAGGCAAGCCACCAAGAATCAGGGCGTTGAGATCGCCGGTGCTGGGGTCTACCTGTGGAGTGATTCCTGCCTCCTGCATGATGGAGCGGGTGGTTTTGACCAATGGATGGGTGAATGCAATTCCGCAGTTCTGTCTCTTGGCAACTACTTCCATTTTCACCTGGGTGCCGGTTTCCGCAGAAAACTGTTCACAGATGTCATTCAAATTGTTTTCCATCTGACCAATGATCTCATCTCCCTCACTGGTAATTTCAAATCGTAGACTGCCCTGGCGGGGAGAAGTGTTGTAACTGGAACCACATTTTAATCCCCCAAATACGAGTTTGGTTTTTGGCTCTTTGGGGATGGCGATTTCACGGATTTGATTAACCAGGCTGGTCAGGTGACTGATAGCACCAGCAGCACCGAATCTTTTCCAATCGTAATCGCTGGGCACCTGCAGGGTAATTTCTCCACGCAAGGTGCCTAGACCAGAGTAACTCAAGCGGCCGAGGGTTGAACCTTCCACACAGATCCCTGCACGGGCAGGCAGGCTCATGGTTTCAAGAAATCCGTTGGCACCTTCCAGGTTGGCACGACCCAGGCTTTTTGCATTGGCTACGAGGGTAAGGTTATCCCGCAATTGAATGCCCAGATCTTTGAGGATACGGGGCAGGGAAATCATCGCGGCAAGACCAAGGGCATTATCTGCAATTCCTGGGCCGGTCATGGAATCAGATCCAACCTGAATTTCGTGGCGAACCTCAGGGGAAAATACACTGTCTGCATGAGCCATTACTAAAATGGATGACTGTCCGTCGGATCCAGGTAATTGAGCGGATGCATTTCCGAATTCATCTATGGTTGGATTATCCAGTCCATTTTCCCTAAACCTGTCCAGTACTGCACGGATACGGTTATCCTCTGCATAGGTGGGGGAGGGGATTTCTCCAAGCAGGACGGCATCGGTGAGGAAGGCATCCCGTTTTTCGCGAATTTTTTCGATCCGGTCAGGTATCTCTTTAAGCAGACCACTGAGCAGAGTTTCACTATCAATTTGTTCAATTGGCATCTATGTTTGCAATAAGGCTTCAGGGGTGAATTTGTAAAGCTTAACCGAAGAATTCGTTTTAGTTGTTGAAATAAAAGTGACCATCCTTCATCACCCAATGAGTAGGATGTATCGAATTTTCACTATCTTCTCAAATAAATGGCAAAGAATATAGGATTTGTATCGACCCGTTTTGCGGGACAGGATGGGGTTTCCCTCGAAAGTGCCAAATGGGCAGAGGTTCTCTGGGAGGACCGCCATGTTAGTTTTTGGTACAGTGGGGAGAGTGATCGTAACCCAGACATCAGTCATGTGGTTCCGGA
>JAYPZT010000221.1:0-1744 GCA_038136415.1 Opitutales bacterium | reverse complement strand
TTATCGAGATAATGCCAACCTCTCACACCTTGGTGATTATCGGGGTCAATGTAAGAGCCAGATTCGTCCCATGAAAACAAAACCTTACAGGAAAACCCATGTTTTTCTGCCAGAATTTTGGCAAGCATGGGCATACTCTCTTCCGTACGGTATTCTTCATCCCCAGAAACCAGCACAACAAGCTTGCCTTGACCTGGACCTTCCTTGCCATCGAGGGAAAGTACATATGGATCATTCGCTTCGGATGTTGCAAGACATGCCTGGAAAGCAATCGCGAGAAATAAGAAAATCGTAGATAAGGAGTATTTCATGGGATAGTGAAGAAATTTTACTCGTCAGCTCCGAAGAAAGATTTAGTGGCGGACCAACCGGCCTTGGATTTTTCAGAAATGTAATTACCTGCTTTGGTAGCATAGCATCCGGAAAGTGAAGAAAGGCTAATCAGTAACAAAGAAGAGACTAAAATTTTAACTTTTTTCATATATATATTGGTTTGTTTTGATGGTCAGTCCACCTTGGACAAGTGAATTAGTACATTAGAACCAAAATCTAACAAGAAATTTATTACTCGTTCTGATACGATAGTCTGTTTAACTACCAATTTGTCGGGTCCACTTTATTATTCGCCTTTTTGGTTCATTTGTATAGGGTAATAAGCATGTTTAAGAATATACCATTCAATCGGGTGGAGTGGGTTACGAGTGGCTTTCTCATTTTTACTGCAATTTTGACCGTCACCGCGGTTCCTTATTATTTTTGGAATTACGGTTGGGATTGGTTTCTTTTCGGTGTTTTTCTTTTTTACTACATTGCCACAGGAATGAGTATTACGGTGGGATACCATCGTCTATTTTCCCACAAAGCTTTTCAGGCTAAATGGCCGGTAAAATTGTTTGTGCTCCTCTTCGGCGCCGCTGCTTTTGAAAATTCTGCCATTTGGTGGAGTTCCGAACACCGAAAGCATCATAAGCATGTTGATACTGATGATGATCCCTATGATATTACCAAAGGTTTTTTCTGGGCTCACATGGGTTGGCTTATGTTTAAGCTAAAACCAGAACCTCCTCTCGATAATGTTCATGACCTTCACAACGACAAGCTCGTTGCCTGGCAGCACAAATGGGTTCACCTTATTTCCTTCGTTGTTAGCTTTATTGTACCTGCACTCATTGGCTACTATTATGCCGTAATTACCGGAAATCTCTATCCTGCAATCGGTGCACTGGGTGGTTTTCTAATCCCAGGAGTAGCCAGGGTGGTCATGGTGCAACATGCCACATTCTGTATTAATTCCCTGTGTCACATGATTGGCAAGCAACCCTACTCTACCGAGCATTCCGCAAGGGATAGTTGGATCGCTGCCATTTTCACGATGGGCGAAGGATATCATAACTATCATCATGAATTTGCATGGGACTACCGCAACGGGGTCAAACCCTGGCAACTAGATCCTTCTAAGTGGATCATATGGACACTCTCTAAGCTTGGACTAACCAGTGATTTAAAGCGGGTAGCTAATGAGCGCATTCTCTTAGCAGAAACCAAGGAAGTTTCCCGTATCTTGGAAAAGAAGATTTCTGCCTTTCAATCGGCTCAGAACAAAAGTACTGAGATTATCGATCAAGCAGTTGCTAATCTTGAAAAAGCTGGAGACCGGCTTACCGAAATTCATAAGGAATTGCAGACTGCCATTCGCGACAAAATCGATATCTCTAAATCTAAAATGAATGAATTACGCTTGGAG
>JAYPZT010000220.1:0-1756 GCA_038136415.1 Opitutales bacterium | reverse complement strand
GTTTCAGTAGCCGATGAATTTGAGGAAATAACCCACAAGTATTTTAACGACCGGCCAGTAAGGCACCGTGGCATTCTTGTGATAGGTACCGACAAAGGTTTGTGCGGAGCACTAAATGCTAATCTATTCCGAAAACTTTCTGATGTAGATTCCTCAGCTAAATTCGTTTCTGTCGGCAAAAGAGCAACCCAGTTTTTGTCCCGGACTCATAGGGATTTACTTGCTGACTTTAATTTGCCAGACAAACCCCGCTATTCAGATATCAAACCAATTATTGAATTTCTTCTCAGAGCATACGGTGACGACAAAATTGATACCATTGAGGTTCTTCACACAGGCTTTGTGAACACGCTTCGTCAAGAAGCAGAGTTGGTTCGTTTGTTTCCGCTAAATGATTTGGACGAGATGAGTCAAAAGCTACACCAAAGATTTGGCATTGAGGATCATGAAGTACCAAAAGATTCCCGTGAGATTCTCATCGAAAATCGCAGCGAAGTGTTAGCAGAACTTGGTACTCTTTATCTAAAGCAACAAATCCATCAAATGGTAATGGAATCTCAGGCATCTGAACACAGTGCCCGCATGGTAGCTATGAAAACTGCTACCGATAATGCTGGCAATCTTCTCAACGACCTAACCCTTCAATACAACCGTGCAAGGCAGGCTGCTATCACTCAGGAAATTCTGGAGATTTCTGCCGCTACCCTTTCAAATTAATCATAATTTCAACCATGGACCAGGAAAACCCTAACACAACCCAAGGAAAAATTGTTCAAGTCATCGGAGCTGTTGTAGATGCCGAATTTCCCGCTGAAGGAATGCCCAAAATTTACGACGCTTTGGAAATCACCTACAAATTGGATGATAACTCAGATGCTAAACTGGTTTTGGAAACCCAACAACACCTTGGAGAAAATCGAGTGCGTGCGGTTGCAATGTCTTCAACGGAAGGTCTTGTCAGGGGAATGGATGTTTTAAACACTGCCAATCCTATTTCGGTTCCTGTTGGAGAAAAGGTTCTTGGCCGCATCTTCAATGTAACTGGTGACACGGTTGATAACCGAGGTGATTGCGGCCACTCTGAAACACGCCCAATCCACCGTCAGGCTCCTACCTTGGTCGATCAGGATACCGAAGCAAATATTCTTGAAACAGGTATCAAAGTTATCGATCTGATCTGTCCTTTCATCAAAGGTGGAAAAGTTGGAGCTTTTGGTGGTGCTGGAGTCGGTAAGACTGTTGTTATCATGGAGTTGATTAACAACATTGCAAAAGCCCACGGTGGTTATTCGGTGTTTGCTGGGGTAGGGGAGCGTTCCCGCGAAGGAAATGATCTCTATCAGGAAATGTCAGAAGCTGGCGTCATCAATCAGGACGATATTTCAAAATCAAAAGTGGCTTTGGTGTACGGTCAGATGAACGAACCTCCTGGAGCCCGCATGCGTGTTGCTCTTTCCGGTCTGACTATGGCCGAGTATTTTCGGGATGAAATGGGGCAGGATGTTTTGCTTTTCGTAGACAACATCTTCCGTTTTTCCCAGGCAGGCTCGGAGGTATCTGCACTTCTTGGCCGCTCACCTTCAGCGGTTGGTTATCAGCCCACACTTGCCGAAGAAATGGGTAATCTTCAAGAGCGTATCACCTCCACTAAAAAAGGATCTATTACCTCATTCCAAGCCGTTTATGTTCCAGCTGATGACTTAACTGATCCAGCTCCTGCAAATACCTTTGCTCACCTTGATTCCACGATCGTTTT
>JAYPZT010000219.1:0-1758 GCA_038136415.1 Opitutales bacterium | reverse complement strand
ACTGCATTCATTTCCATGCCAATGATTCCAACCTGCGTGGACCGGGACAGGGGGATACCAATTTCGCTGAAGTAGCCCATACACTGAAATCAGTAAATTACGACAGATGGGTGTCGGTGGAAGCGTTTGATTATTTTCCGGATGAAGAAGGATGTGCGAGAATTTCGCTGGAGAATTTGCGGAATTCATTCTTCTAAATTTGTTTCCTGGATGTGAAATACATCACGATCAATAAATGATATCTTTTCGACAATGAGTGGGATGAATGATGATGGATAATCTGCTATTCTACAGAGCCATTCTTTAACCATACCCACCCAAGTCCCTACCAGTTTTCATAATCCGTATTTCAACCATCGGGTTGACAAATTCCATTCGCCAAAGAGTAATTACTTTTATGTTTCCAGTACCCTATGTTCTTTTGGGAGTCGTATTATTGCTTCCTTTTTCTTTTCTATCTGCCAAAACCTACATCTGGACTGATACCAATGGGCAGCAAATTGAGGCTGAATTTGTCCGCAGCACTGCAGATACCCTGACTATTTCCATGCAGGGCCAGGAGTTGGATCTCCCCTTAAATTCACTCAGTGTGTTCTCCAAGGCACTGGCGATCAAATTAAGATCAGAGTCTGCTCCGGCGAAACCGGCAAACCTGCACCCATGGAAAGATTTACAGGGCAGAGTAATTCAGGCCCAGTTTTTAGGGGCGACAGATTCCACGGTAAAATTGCTATGGAATGGACAACCCTTTGAGCTTTCGCTGGGAAACCTCAGTCAGGAATCCAAAAACCTCGCCCGTAGGCTTCTAGATGAAAAAAATGGGGTCCGTCCTACTCCTGCTCCGTCTCCCCAACAACCAGTTGCGAAGCAAGAAAAGGATGACTCAATTGAGGGAACCGATCCGAATGGCCCTCTTGACCTCGATGCGATGCAGGTCTGGATCAGTGCAGATGACCGGGCTTTGCGGGCAAAATTTATTGAATTTGAAGGAGGGGAACTGAGCGTACTGACCAGTTCGGATCAGGAGGTACAAATTGATCAGGAAAATCTTTCTCCCCAAGCCATTGCCCTGGCAAAAAAACTCAAGGCTATTAACGATGAACGGAAAAAAGCGATTAAGGCATTTGCAGAGACGCGGAAGAAAATGAAGGTACCCTCCCTGTCCGAACAGGATCTGGATAAAGTTCATCAATTAAAAAATACCTCAGGAACAACGATTTCTGCCAACTTTATTGATGCTGATGATAATGGGGTTACTATTACCTTAGCCGGCAAAACTCAGCCTATGGAACTCACCTGGGACAGATTCAGTAAGGAAAGCCAAGCCTTACTGGAAGGACTCCGTAGAAAAAGCCTCACTGCCAACCGTGCTCCCAAAACCATACCGGCCAAAGGAGGAAAGATTGGTTACTTTGCCAGCGGTCCTTTCAAGGGCTACAACAGCGTGGTGCAGACGGACAGGTTTGATGTCGCCTTAAGTTCATCCGGCAGATCTGCTAAAATCTGGCTTAAAGACCCCAAAAAACCATCCGCTACCCCAAAAACTTTCACTTTGGTTTTTGAAGCAATGTACACGGATAAAACAACCAGACCTGAAAAACCCAGGAACCGCCAGAGATCTATCACCAGTTTTGATTCGCCTCCTGAACCATCGATGAATCGTGATAAAATTACTCTTTCCGGTTCCCTCAAAAATGGTGGAAAATTCCAGTATGATATGGAACTCAATGCCAAGGGGTTACTCTTCTGGGGTAAACT
>JAYPZT010000218.1:0-1767 GCA_038136415.1 Opitutales bacterium | reverse complement strand
GACCAGATTTCTCCTTTTTCCGCTTTGGCTTCATAGTCTATGTACTTATCCTCGAAAGCTTTACCATAAAGGTCGTGCAGATCAGAAACTTCATTACTGCGGAAAAGTGTCCAGTTCTGCCTGGCTTCCATTCTCTTCATGAACAGGTCGGGTATCCAGTTTGCCGTGTTCATATCGTGGGTACGCCGACGGTCATCCCCGGTATTTTTTCTGAGTTCTAAAAACTCAAAAATATCACAGTGCCAGGACTCAAGGTAGGCACAACCGGAACCTTTACGCTTCCCTCCCTGATTGACTGCACAAAGCTGATCATTGTGCATCTTAAGGAAAGGAATAACTCCCTGGCTCTCTCCATTGGTACCAGCAATGTGACTGCCAGTTCCACGAACCGCCGTCCAGCTACCACCCAGACCACCGGCCCATTTGGAAAGAAATGCGTTTTCAGCAATTCCGCGGTACATGATCGATTCGATGGTATCATCCACCTTATACAGGTAGCAGGAAGACAATTGGGAATGCGGAGTACCCGAATTAAAAAGGGTTGGAGTGGATGAACAAAAACGACGGCTTTTGTACAGGTTGTAGAGAGAAATGATTTGCTCCTCAGGGTTATCCTCGTGGGCAAACACTCCCATAGCCACACGCATCCAGAAAAATTGAGGAGTCTCCAAGCGACGGGGGGTAGCACCAGTTTTGTCGACAACCAAGTAGCGGTCATAAAGGGTCTGAATACCCAGATAATCAAAATCAAGATCCGCAGATGGATCAATCGCCTGGGATAGTTTATCAATATCCAGCTTCAGCAATTTCTTATCTAGACGCTTAATGGAAACCCCATGCTTGAGATAATCTTTGAACGCCTTGGAGTGAAAGGAACGGATTTCTTCGATGCTATTCTCTGCAACACTCCACCCAAGAACCTCCTCGTACATGTAGGTAAGAAGGATGCGGGCAGCAAATTTGGCAAAGTCACCATCACGCTCGATTAAGGTTTTGGCGTTAAGAATGATCGTTTTGCGCAAATCATCCTCCGAAATTTCGGAAAACACAGAACGGCGCAAGCTCTCTTCAATTTGCTCAGAAGTAAGACATAGATCGAGTCCAATTTGTCCAAAGGCAATTCTCTTCTTTAAATCAATGCCATCCCAAAAGAAAGTGGATCCATCCTTCTTTTTTACCACAATCATGGAATCCTGACGGACTTCATGATGGGGGGATGAACTTTCACGCTCCACCCGTCTGCGGGCACGGTAAAGAATGTAAGATTCAGCTACTTTGAAGTAGCCGGTACGCATCAATTCCTCCTGAACGATGTCCTGAACATCCTCGATATTGATAAAGGCCTGTCCAGTAGCCAAAGCACGCTTGGTGACTACATCCGCTACCTGCACTGCCGGCTCAGAATCAAGATGCAGGGAGAGGAAGGCTTTGCGGATCGCAACTTCAATTTTGGAAGAGTTCCACGGCACCACCTGACCGCTCCGGCGGATCAGACGGATTTGTGAACTGTCAATTAAGGGCCGGGAGTTCCCACCGTTCTGTCCGTCGCCACCATCTTTGGAACGGGAGATGACCAGGCTCTTGGCCACATCGTATGCATCATTTTCGACCAATGCTTTTTCGATGAGTTTATGAAGCTCGTCGAAGGAGAGGCGTGGGGCACCGCCTTCCTCCTCTTCTTCCAACCGCTCGATTAAGCGGTTGGCGACGATCCGGGAGGACTCCACCACGAGCTCCCGGTTCTTTGGGGTGTATATTTCCTCTTCT
>JAYPZT010000217.1:0-1782 GCA_038136415.1 Opitutales bacterium | reverse complement strand
AGCTGGGAAGCTTTGGTTGATTCAGTGACTTACAAGATTCTTTTGGAATCAGAGTCCCAGTCGTAAGTTTTTACCCGGGATCCGGTTGGTTTCCACACAGATTGATTTGTCCCACGGAAACCGATTTCTACGGGGATACCAAGATTGGCAGCCAAGTGACCAGGGCCTGAATCATTCCCCAAGAATTTATCGGCTCGCAGTACCATTTGATCACGAAGCTCTTGAAGGTTCAGCGAGTTGAGGACTTCAATCCTTGGGGATTGAAATAACTCACTTTCTTTAAAGTCACTAAATAATTTGTGGTCTGCTTCTCCAAAAGAAAAAATTACTTTCCGGTCTTCCCTCGATTCCAGCCATTGATTGGCAGTTTCGTGATAATAAGATGGTGGTAGGTTTTTAAATTCTCCTCCACTACCAGGATGAATCCAAAGAGTTTGGTCCCCTCCCCTCCAATGGTTGCCCAGATAAGATTTATGGTTCCATCCACTGGGTAAATTCCATCCAAGTGAATCGATTGCTTGTTGAATAAAACGGGCTCCGGTTTCAGGTCTTGGGTTCAGGGCAAAGGTACTTGAAGCGCCTGCTGCTTTTGCCTGCTTTTGCCAACCTAAATCCTGCCAAAAAGAAATCACTTGGGAAGATTTTGAGAGGTTAGTAAAAAGATCTGTATTCTCATCGATATCACCCTTTTCCAGCCAATCCCAACTTTGATCAAGCAGGCAAAAGTAATGAGCTCTCGCATAGAGTTTAATGTGAGATCCGTACGCACGGGCAGCTTCTAAAAGTGGCAATGTGAGCAAGAAGTCGCCAAGTGCACCGCCCCTGTAAAAAACAATTGGTCCGGTCATTGCCTTGGTAAAATATTTTTTAACCGATCGCTGGGGAAAGATTGTTTTGGATAAACGCTTTTATACTAGTGGCATCCACCCCTACTTCATGCTTCACGGGTTGTTGATCCAATAACGATTCGAGAACAGGAGATTTTGGTCGTTCCATTCCTGCATCAGAAAAAACATCAGGAAATTTTGCCGGATGGGCGGTGGCTAGAATTACGGAATGTTTATTTTCGTCCAAGTCTTTGAAGGCACAGGCGGTATGAGGATCCACCAAATATGAATATTCCTGGTATACTTTTTGAATAATAGCCGGTATTTCAGCATCTGTTAAAGAGGTGCTGGAAAACCCTGGGACATCGAATTGCTCAAATGAATATTTCCCTTTTTCTCGAAAACTCTGCATTACCTCACAAACCCGTTCCGTATTGCCATCCAAAAAATAAAAAAGCAACCGCTCGAAATTAGAGGCTATCTGGATATCCATCGAAGGAGCCAAGCTGGGAGACACCGAAGCTAATTCATACTGACCACTTGCAAACAACCGGTGCAAAACATCATTCTGGTTGGTAGCTACCCGGAAACCTCCCATCGGTATGCCCATTTTGGTAAGTAACCATCCGGCAAACACATTGCCAAAATTTCCCGTGGGCACAACGAACTCAGTTATTTCCCGTTTACTTGTTTCCAGTTTTAACCACGCATATAAATAATAAACGGACTGAGCGAGAATCCTGGCCAGGTTAATGGAATTAACCGCAGACAAACCAACCGTCTTAGAAAACTCAGTATCTCCAAAAAGCTCTTTTACTGTACGCTGGGCATCGTCAAAAGTTCCCTCAATGGCAATGGGATAAACATTGGAAGCACCTGTGCATGTCATCTGCCTCTCCTGCAAAGGAGAAACTTTTCCATTGGGATAAAGAATAAATACCTCCACGCCGGATTT
>JAYPZT010000216.1:0-1792 GCA_038136415.1 Opitutales bacterium | reverse complement strand
TTTGGACGGCTAGCTCAGTTGGTTAGAGCGACTGGTTTACACCCAGTAGGTCACAGGTTCGAGTCCTGTGCCGTCCACCACTTTCTAATACCTCATCTTTCCAAACCATGCGCCATGTAATTTCAGTTTTAGTTGAAAACAAATTTGGTGTTCTTGCCCGGATTGCAGGGTTGTTCAGTGGCCGCGGATTTAACATCGATACGCTCAATGTTGCTCCTACACATTCGGATGGTCGTTCCAGAATTACTGCGACTTTGAATGGGGATGAGAAAGCCCTGGACCAGTGTATTAAACAACTCGATAAACTGGTGGATGTTATCAAAGTGGAAAATTATCATGGCGACGAAGCTGTTGGGCGTGAGTTGGTTTTGCTGAAAGTCGAAGCAGACTCCAAGACCCGTCCTGAAATTACTCAAATTTGTGATGTATTCCGGGGTAAGATCATCGATGTCGCTCCTGCCAGCTTAATTATTGAAGCCACTGGAAACGAAAATAAAATAAAAGCTTTCTTAAAATTGCTTGAATCTTTTGGAGTAACTGAGCTTGCCCGCACCGGAGTCGTTTCTCTTCGACGCGGACTGAGCGAAGACTAATTTTAAACGGAAACTATTCAACCTAGTAACCCCACTACAAAGCACTATGCCTGCGAAAGTATATACGCACAAAGAGGCCAAAATCACACCTCTTAAAAAGAAAACGCTCGCCGTGATTGGATACGGCTCCCAAGGACATGCTCATGCCCTCAATCTCAAGGAAAGTGGATTGAATGTAATTATTGGATTGTACAAGGGTAGTAAATCCATCCGTGTGGCTAAAAAACATGGATTTGAAGTATTCGAAGTTGCTGAAGCTGTACAAAAAGCGGATGTGATTATGATCGGTGTGCCTGATATGAAACAGGCCGAGGTGTATGAGACTGATATCAAGCCCAATCTGTCCAAAGGCAAAACGCTTCTCTTTACCCATGGATTTGCCATTCACTTCGGTTTAATTAAACCTCCTCGTGGAGTCAGTGTTATCATGGTTGCTCCCAAGGGGCCCGGTCACTTGGTCCGTTCTCAATTCAAGGAGGGCAAGGGAGTTCCAGCTCTTTTTGCGGTTCTTAAAGGCTCTTCCAAAGATTCCAAGAAAATTGCCCTTGCTTGGGCAGCAGGAGTTGGTGGAGCGAAAGCTGGTATTCTGGAAACCACCTTCAAGGAGGAAACCGAGACCGATTTATTTGGTGAACAGGCCGTTCTTTGCGGTGGTGCCTCTGCTCTTGTGCAGGCTGGCTTTGAAACTCTCGTAGAAGCAGGCTATGCTCCCGAAATGGCTTATTTTGAGTGTCTTCATGAACTTAAGCTCATTGTTGATCTTATGATCGAATCTGGGATTGCCGGAATGAGATTTTCGGTTTCTGAGACTGCTAAATACGGGGATATTACCCGTGGTCCACGCGTGGTGAATGCCAATGTCAAAAAGTCCATGAAATCTATTCTGAAGGAAATTCAATCCGGCAAGTTTGCCAAGGAGTGGATCAAGGAATACCAGGCAGGATTACCCAACTACAACAAACTTCTGGAGGACGGTGAAAATCATCCCATCGAAGTTACCGGTCGTAGCTTAAGAGCTGTAATGCCCTGGATTCCTAAGAAAAATATCAAAGGTGCTCAGGCATCTTATTCATAATTTAATAATCTGGCTGGGGTAGGATTAGAGACTTACCCCAGCCGAATTTTATCTTTCCAAACAGGGTAGTAAAGAGGTGAGCAAACCCTTAGTTCTCGCTACCCGTCGCAGTCCACTTGCTTTG
>JAYPZT010000215.1:0-1797 GCA_038136415.1 Opitutales bacterium | reverse complement strand
ACTGATCGATGGAGAATATCCAGCTCCAGCTTGCGATCCATTTAAAGTAAGCGAAGGAAGATGAATTTGCCAAGGAAACTAAGCATCCTTGGGGTTTATCTCTTCTGTGCCTTCGCGTTAAATGGGGAGGAAGTTTCTCCGGCCAAGCCTAATGTCCTTTTCATCATTTGCGATGATTTGAACGACTGGATTGTTCATCCGAACGATCATCCGAAGGTGAAAACGCCGAACATGGATAAGCTTCGCAAGAAAGGCGTCAGTTTTACCAATGCACATGTGGTTACACCCGTGTGCGGACCGTCGCGCAAAATCCTGATGTCCGGACTCTATCCGCATACTTTCAACAGTTACCAATTCAAAGACTGGAAAAAGGAACCAGTCTTACAAAATTGTGTTCCCTTACCGCAGCATTTTCGTGACAACGGCTACAATAGCTACGGAACGGGAAAGTTGTTCCACGAGGGAAAGGCCGGCGACTTTTGGACAGGTTATGGGATAGGCGTGGATTACGGACCCTGGATTCTTGATAAGAAGGGTAAACCAGGATGGGTTCCTCCCCTTTATGCGCCCTGGAAAGAAACAATTCGATACCTCGATGTCAGCTATGGGCCGTTGTCAGATATTCATGTTAGGAATCAAAATAATTCACCGAGAAACGCGGGTAAAGAAGGGTGGCATTACAAAAACGGAAAACCGTTTCGCTATGTCAGTGAGGATGACCGGGATCTCATGCCGGATGAATCATCGGCGGCCTATGCCTTAAGGATCCTGCAGCAAACCCATGATAAGCCGTTCTTCCTTGGAGTGGGTTTTGTGCGGCCGCATACTCCGCTTTTTGTACCAAAAAAATACTTTGATCTGTATCCCCTGGATTCGATTACCCTGCCACCTTATCTCGAGGACGATTTGGATGATTGTGCGGACGCGTTGAAGAAACGATGGCTATGGAGCTTTGAAAAGTTTGCAAAAATTAAGAAAGGTGGTGCCTGGAAAGAGTGGATCCAGGCATACATGGCTTGTGTCACCTTCGTGGATGATCAGCTTGGCACTGTACTGGACGCCTTGAAACAAAGTTCCTATGCAGAAAATACCATTGTCGTTTTCACCAGCGATCACGGCTATCACCTGGGCGAGAAAGGCGCGATACAGAAATGGCATCTATGGGAGGAATCCACCCGCGTTCCATTCATTATTTATCAGCCTGGAGCCAAAGGGAATGGAACGACATGCGATCATCCGGTAACTTCGGTGGATCTCTATCCAACCCTTTCGGATTTATGCTCTTTGCCCATGGATCCAAATACCGGGCATTCCAGTCTTCCGCTCGACGGTCACTCGCTGCGGCCATTTCTCCAGGATCCCCATACCACACAATGGAGCGGACCTTCAGTCGCTTTTATGGCGTTGGGCAAAAGTCTCGGGGATGAAAAGGGCTGGGCACTGGAACCCCATCGATCCGTACGATCGAAGCACTTTCGCTATACCTTGTGCCAAAATGGTGAAGAGGAATTATATGACCATCGTACCGATCCGCACGAATGGACGAATCTGGCGGACCATCCGGAATATCGGAAAGATAAAGCAGAACTGAAAGCGGCTATGATAAAAATTACTCAGAAGAAATTGGACACCAGAAAAACGGAACAACTATGAGGATCCGTAGCATTATTGGAATCATCGCGATAACATTTTTGCTTCCGTTGCTACACGCAAAGCAAGCAGACCAACAGCCAGACATCCTACTAATCATGCCTGACCAATGGCGGGGTGATGCACTCTCCATTCTCGACTGTGCCG
>JAYPZT010000214.1:0-1800 GCA_038136415.1 Opitutales bacterium | reverse complement strand
ACTGCTGCAGTCAGTGCATTGGCAGTTGCGCGGCAGTACCTCCTTTGCTAGATAAAAACTATGCCCGCCGAGTTTACAGGAGAGCAAAAGCTCAGGATTGTTTTGGAGTCCATCATCAGGGGAATTCCAAAGGAGGATCAGTGTAAAAAATATTCCATTACTCCTCAGCAGTTCCAATCCTGGCATGATCACCTTATCCAAAAAGGCGGTCAAATCTTTGAAGATTCTGCCAGTAGAAACAAGCCTAGAACCGTCAAGTTTGTCCCGTGGTATGTGAAATTATTCCTGACTTTCAGTCTCCTCACCAATCTCGCAGTTGGGATCATTTTTGCAGTTTGGAAAATATCTGAACAACAGGATAGTAAAAACCCTTATCTTGCTGATTTGGATCCTCCGGCAGAGGAGGAGGTTGTTGAAGAAGATGACACTGATTTTGTGGACAAAGCAAAAGATCTGGGGCTGGATGAGCTTCTGGGCAAAGTGGATGCCCTGAGTCAGCTTGGTAAGGAGGATGGAATCTCCGCTTTGCCGGAAACCAAGAGTGCAGAAGGTAAACCTGATCTTAAAAAATTACTGACTTCTTCCCTAAAATTGCCTGAACCAGAGGTCAGTCCTGGAGACCTTGCATCGCAGGTCACCTTCATTAATGAAACATACGAGGGTAAGCATGTGGTCTACCTCATTGATGTGGGTTCCTACCAGATCGAAGGTGCGGATGGAGTTAACCGGATGGAAAAAATGAAAACAGAGGTGCTTACCTCGCTGGCCACATTATCTGCCAATTCCTATTTTAACTTGGTACTTTGCTGGAATCTCAGGGAAGCTAATGCTCTGGGGAAAACCATTCTCCGTGCGAGTGAGGAAAATATCAGGTATGCCACAGATTGGATTACCAGTATTGGCACGGATCTTCCCAGCCTGAAGGAAGGAAGAAACCAATTTTATCCCAAAGAATTACTTTATGCCAAACCTATGGCGGGAATCATTGGTCCCTGGTATGGTCTGTCCACTGCGATGAGCTTTGATCCAGATATCATTCTCTTTTTGGCAGGTAATATGCCCGCCTTTCCCGTGGAAGAGGTTCCATCCAATCATTTTAATGGCCTTGGTATTTCCAATAAACAACCTGCATTTTCCAGCGTGCAGACTGCCGGAGTGTCCGGCGGGGTCAGTCCATTGATCCGTGCCACTGCCAGAATGTGGTTGGAATCGATTGAGTCCCGTTCCTCCTTGCCGGTCACATCCAATGAAGTGGAGGAAGTTGCCCTTACCCGCTTGGGTTTGGATAAATCTGTCAGTCCTGAAGGTCTTTCCAAAAGAATGGAAATTCCATGGGGTAAGGCATTTGATACTTTTCTGGCCAGTCTTGAATTCGGTGGTGAAAAACTTCCGCGAATTCATTTGTTTACCACCCTGCCTGACCATGTGACCTGGCCCAGTGCCCTGCAGAAATCCATGCTTGAATTCACCGAGAATTCAGGGGGTAGTGTCCGCCGGTTTGTTCCTATCTTATAACTGCTGATCCATGGGATCGAACCGCTTGAAGTTTGTTCTCACTGCTTTCCTTTTTTGGGGATTTTCTGTTTGGGCACAATCCCCGGAGGAAGTCATTTCGGTTGAGCTGATTACCGATCAAACTGAGGTCACTTGGGGAACCCATGGCTGGCTTGGTATCAAAGTAAAGCTGGCACCTGAGTGGCATATTTATTGGAAAAATTCCGGGGAAAGTGGATATCCCACCACGCTGACATGGGACGCCCCAAGTGGGATTGAAATCGAGCCTTTGGAGTATCCCGCTCC
>JAYPZT010000213.1:0-1802 GCA_038136415.1 Opitutales bacterium | reverse complement strand
CCGGCTCAGCCAAATGTAATCCTGTTGCTGGTGGATGACCTGGGTTGGCAGGATGTGAAGTGCTACGATATCGACGAGCCTTCTCCGATGGAAACCCCCAATATGGATACTTTGGCCACCCGGGGCGTGTTGTTTCGCCAAGCCTACTCAGCAGGGCCGGTCTGTGCCCCGAGCCGGGCGGCGATCCTCAGTGGAATCCACCCGGCCCGGGCTCAGCATGTCGGTGTGGGCGGGGGCAATCCCCCCAATCCCCACAACCGCACGGGCTCACGGATGATCAACCCCTGGGACCGTGGCAGCCTCGCACCGAATGTGGTCACCCTCGCCACGGCTTTGAAAAAACAGGGCTATGTCACCGGCCACAGCGGTAAGTGGCACCTTAGCAAGGGATTGACCCAGCAACCGACCGAGGTCGGGTTTGACTGGAGTCGGGAGAACCACGGAATTCAGGAGAAGATGAAACCACATCGGATGTCCGGTTTCGCTACCCGTGAAGAGAATGATCCCTACCGCCTGGATGACAACGGGTTTCCCCGTCACCAAAATAGCGAGGATGCACTGGCCTTCGTACGCCAGCATCAGGCTCAGCCCTTCTTCCTTTTTTACTGCACCTTCCTGGTTCACTCCCCGGTTCATACCCGCAGTCGGGAACTGCTCGATAAGTATGTCGAGAAACTAGGCGTGGAGTTGCCGGAAAATCCACAGGAATGGCGCCAGGGCGGACAGACCAACCCGTTCTACTGTGCCATGGTCGAGCAACTCGATTACTACATTGGTCAGTTGTTTGCTTATCTGGAATCCACCGATGACCCGCGCTGGCCAGGCCACAAACTCAGCGAGAATACCTACATCATCTTTACCTCCGACAACGGAGGAATGGAAGGAGTGGAGGAAGATATCTTTACCGATAATTCCCCGCTCGATGAAGGTAAGCTTCATCTGCAGGAAGGGGGCGTGCGGGTTCCCCTGATCATCACTGGGCCGGGCATCGAAGCCGGACAGGAGTCGGAGGTGATGGTCAATGGTTTGGATTTTTATCCAACCATCCTCTCTCTCGTTGGTGCACGCAAAACACCACGCCCAAAATTGGACGGGTGCGATTTGTCGGCCCTGCTGCTCCAGGACCCGACCGACCCGACTCTGGTCCGGGGTACGACCGGCAAAGTTCGTGATACCATGATCTGGCATTTTCCCAGCAGTGTCTGGATGGAAAGCTCGATCCGTATGGGCGATTACAAGCTGATGCGCAACTACGACTTGGGCGGGCTGAACAGCCGCTGGCGGCGCAACCCGGCACCCCCGTTGGAGCTCTACCGGCTCTACAATACGGAAACCGGGGTTCCCATCCGGGAGGATATCGAGGAAGCGCATAACTTGGTCGAATCCATGCCGGAAAAAGCCCGTGAACTGAACGAGCGCCTTACGGAGATGCTCACCGAGATGAAAGCCACCTACCCATCGTTCAATCCACATTACTCTGGCGAACTTCTTCACAAAGACAAGGTGCCCTCTGTAACCAAACAAGAGCAAGAGGGCAGGGCAGTCCGGGTGACCTACAAGGAGCGAGGGGCACGGGTGGCCGAAGCCAGTTTGATCTACACCACCGAGGGTACCCACCCGCGTGCGGAATGGTTTCGTCTGCCAGCAAAGCTACTGCCCGGGCAGGTGGCCGAGGTTACCTTGCCGGCTGGTGCCACACATTATTTCATCAACCTGATCGACGAGAATAATTTTCTCGTCAGCTACCCGGATTTGGAGGAGGCAAAGGAGACTCCCAAAGATTTGGCCTCAACAAATACGGC
>JAYPZT010000212.1:0-1812 GCA_038136415.1 Opitutales bacterium | reverse complement strand
CTATTGCCAGGCAACCACCGATGGATGCACCCGCTGCTGAAACCAACTAAATATCGCCTGCTTACAGGGTGGCTTGCCTGAGTTCGCGAAGCAGGCGTTCCGTTTCGGGCATTGCCAAACTTTTACTTATCCCTCGCCTTAGGGGTTCACCCCAGATCGCATCCACTTCCACTGGTTTCCCGGCAAGAAAATCGATCAAACTGGAAGGCTTGTAGGGCCCCATTGGTTCAGTTAACTCAAACTGGCGGTGCAAAAAAGCATCCTCAATTTCCACTCCGTAAGCACGGGCAACTGTCTGTACTTCGAGCATCAAATCCCATGCCCGTTGTTTGAGATCAGGATTGGAAAGAATTAAGTCGGTGGTAATTCCCCCGGCAGCGATGGATAATCCATTAAAGGGAATATTCCAGCAGAGCTTTCGCCAGAGTGCTTCATTCAACGAATCTGCTTTGCGGATTTTGATTCCCGCATCCGCAAAAGCATCCGCTACCTGTTTCCCGCGGTCTGTCAATCCACCCGCAAGCTGTCCAAATTGCACATATCCGGGAAGCAGGCTTTCAATCATTCCGGGAGCCGTACGATTGATACAGGTAAAACAAAGTCCACCAATCACTTCGCGGTCCTGCCCAAATAAGTTCTGCAGATTTTCCACATTACCCATCCCATTTTGCAGGGTAAGCAAAGAGGTATCAGCTCCAACCAACGGACTCATTATTCCCCCTAGAGAATCATTGGCGGTGGCTTTTGCCGCCACAATAACCAAATCGCAAGGGCCTATATCCGCAGCACTTTGATAAGCCTGCAAAGGCTCAACCCTCGACACTCTCTTATCCTCGGCATGGTGGACCAGGGATAACCCATCCCGTAAAACATCCTCATATGTGGAATGGAATAAAAAATGAACATCCTGTCCGGCATGAGCCAGCATGCCCCCGTAGTACCCACCGATTGCACCCGGTCCCACCAACCCAATTTTGCCCAAGTTCAAGGACATTAAATTTAGGAACGGGGCACCACCCGGGTATTTTTGGGCTTTGCCTGTTGATCAGGAAAATCGAGGGTAAAATGCAAGCCCCTGCTTTCCTTGCGCTGCAGAGCAGACCTGACAATTAATTCGGCCACACATACCAGGTTGCGCAGCTCAAGCAAAGGAACATCCACTTTGGCATTCCAGTAATACTCATTGATCTCCCTGCGTAGATTGCGCAGACGGGCATGGGCACGTTCCAAACGCTTGGTTGAACGGACGATTCCCACATAATCCCACATCGCCCGCTTTAATTCTTCCAGATTATGAGAAAGCACCACCCGCTCATCGGATGCCGGCACATCTCCATCCACCCAACCCGGTAGCTTTAAGGAACGCTTTTTTTGCCCGGATAAGTATTGGCAAACAGATTCAGCACCCCGGTGAGCCATGACCACGGCTTCCAGCAGCGAGTTGCTGGCCAGACGGTTGGCTCCATGCAAACCAGTACAGGCCACTTCCCCACATGCATAAAGTCCAGCAAGCTTGGTGGAACAATCAAGTGCTGTGGGCACCCCTCCACAGGAATAATGGGCTGCAGGAACCACCGGTATGGGATCCTTGGTAGGATCAATTCCCCGCTTCATACAGTTCTCATACACATTGGGAAAGCGGTCTTTAAAATCCACCGACATATTGGGGGTATCCAAACGCACACAGGGAGCACCAGAGCGCTTCATTTCCCGGTCAATGGCCCGGGCAACCACATCCCGTGGAGCAAGATCAGCCAAGGGGTGATATTTTTTAAGGAAAGGTCGTCCACGGGAATCAATCAATTTGGCACC
>JAYPZT010000211.1:0-1821 GCA_038136415.1 Opitutales bacterium | reverse complement strand
AGAGCTTTTTTTGCAGAGGTGGAATTGTTGGTAGAAACTCGCTCCAACTCTTTGGAAATACCCCCATCATCAGCCGCCTGATCGAAACTAAAAAACTTGCGGATTTTCCTCCGCTTCAGAAAAGTTAGGGTAAGATTTACTCCAATACGGTAAATCCAGGTGAAAAATGATGATTTTTCCTTGAACTTAGAAAGGGAACGAAAAGCTTTTACAAAAGTTTCCTGAGTTAAATCCGCAGCATCCTCATGATTAAAGGTCATGTTGTAAATCACGGAGTATAAACGCTCACGATACCTAATCATGAGGGAATCGAAAGCAGCTAAGTCGCCGGATTTAGCCCGGTGAACTAAAGTAAGAACATCCTCACCAGCAACATCATCTCCAACAGATACGGTGTTTTCACCGGTTAAATCTTTGGATGCCACATTCACATCCACTAAAATAGAATAACCTGCCTAGCAGGCAAGGAAATTACTTGTCTGTAAGGTATTTAGCGTGGCGAACTTGCTGGAAAATGTTCCCAAAAAACTGCGAAGGTTTTTTCGGGATTCGGGATAAGGCAATGAGTCAATCAGGTTAAGAGTGTGCTCAAACTCTTTATTGAGATAAGCAGTGCACTCCTGCAAAATGTTGTATTTTTCAAGTAAATGGAGAATTTCCGGGCACCTGGCAGAATCTGTCTCATCAATTTGGCTGAATTTTGATTGTAAAAGAGAGATCTCCGTTGGATTCGCCAATTGAGCTAGAAGAATGAGGGGTAAAGTTATTTTACCGGTACTCCAATCCGAACGCAGGGTTTTACTGGATTGAGTGCTGTTACCGAATGCATCGATCAGGTCATCGAACACCTGATAATTGATGCCCAAAGAAAGACCCAATTCCCCAGCTGTGTGGGAGACCTCCACATCTTCATTTGCAAGCAAGCACCCAACTTCGCAGGATGCTTTGAATAGTTCACCGGTTTTGTCGTTAATAAAACCAAGATACTGCTCCAATGAGATTTCAAATTTGCCCCGGGAAAAAGTCTGCCTGATTTCTCCAGAGCAAGTACGCTTGGTGGCTTGGGCAACAATTTTACATACTTCTGCTGTGGGAAATTCTGCCGCTAATTCCAAAGCATAACTGAAAAGAGCATCTCCCAGTAAAATGGCACTATGGTTACCTACAGAATGATGCAGAGTACTCACTCCCCTGCGGGTGGAAGCATGATCGAGAATATCATCATGCACCAAGGTGGCCACATGGACCATCTCCAGCACGGCGGATGCTTTCATCAGGGAATCAATGTCCGTTTGCTTGGACTCCAAAGCACGAGAACCGAAGAGATATACGAGCAAAGGACGAATTCTTTTGCCTCCCGCCAGGCAAACATGACTGGCATGGGGTTGAATTTCCTGATCTAAATCCTTGAGAAGATCCGCCAGGTAAGCTTCAAAATACTCTGTGTAGCGTTCCAAATTAGAAAGGAACGAAGTATCCGAACTTAGGGACTTAGAAGTAAAATCAGAGAGCATCTTCGTTAATAATCTAGAGATAAAATAATCGAAGACAAGTTAACAGCAGAAATTAACTGCTAACCTTGGCAGAACCAAGATTACCAGTCTCTCTTCTTATGCCTGTTGGCTCTTGTACGTTTGCGACGCTTATGCTTATTCATTTTTAAGCGACGCTTCTTCTTTAGGTTTCCCATGAGATTAAATTAGACGGATATTTGTGAATTAAATGGATGAAATAAAAATAAAAAGACCCGCGTCATCCGGTGGGATGACGCGGGTCGCAAGACTGGCAACAACTTACTCTCACACAGCAGCGTGGCTGCAC
>JAYPZT010000210.1:0-1826 GCA_038136415.1 Opitutales bacterium | reverse complement strand
CCGTCTTCCGATACCGCAACAATTGCCTTGTAGGGGTAAGTACTCAAACCGCGATGGGAGCTTTTATTCCGGGATGGGGATCATAATCAATAAGCTCAAAGTCTTCGTAGCGAAAGTCGGTGATTTCTTTCTGCTCCCCGTGAATCAGCATAGTTGGTTTTGGGCGGGGATCGCGGGAAAGCTGCAATTCCGCCTGTTCCTTGTGATTGGCGTATAAATGCAGATCTCCGAAGGTATGAACAAATTCATGGGCTTTAAGATTACAGATCTTCGCAATCATCATCGTAAGGAGCGCATAGGAAGCAATATTGAAGGGTACTCCCAAAAAAAGATCGGCACTTCTTTGGTAAAGTTGGCAACTTAATTTCCCATCCGCCACATAAAATTGAAATAAAGCATGGCAGGGAGGAAGAGCCATCAGATGAAGTTCGCCGGGGTTCCATGCACAAACCAGATGTCTCCGGCTGTCCGGGTTGTTGCGAATCGAATCGATTACCTCCTGGATTTGGTTTACCGAACCACTACCGTCCGATTTTTTCCAATCGGTCCATTGAGCACCGTACACTCTGCCCAAATCTCCTTTCTCATCCGCCCACTCATCCCAGATACTGACCTTATTGTCCTGTAAGTATTTTACATTGGTATCACCGTTAAGGAACCATAGGAGCTCATGAATAATCGAACGAAGATGCAGTTTTTTTGTGGTCAGCAGAGGGAATCCATCATCTAACGAAAACCTGGCTTGTTCTCCAAAAACTGACCAGGTGCCGGTCCCTGTGCGGTCGTCCCGATAAACCCCATTGTCGAGGATCCGCTGGAGCAAGGAGAGATATGTTTTCATAATTCAGTAGTGAACATTCTTGATCGTCTAGGATTTGGTACATATGCTTTATTTATGAGCTGTTTCATAAAGTCGAGGCAATCCTTCGTCTTTGCTGTATTGATTCTTGGAGGAGTTAAAATTTTGTTTGGTCAACAAAAGATGAACGATTTCACCAAGCGTGTCCAAACCTTTGACGGAAAGCTGAGCTCTTTTAGCACCCGAGGATCTTCCCTGCAAAAAATGAGTGCTTTCTCCAGCAAACGCATAAACCTAAGGGAATGGCCTTCCAAGTATTCCTCTATTGGCGGAAAAAGATTCAGGGATCAATCCAGACACTCATGGTCTCAGGACAGATTTAAAACGATTAACCTGCCAATTGAGTTGCCACTTAATGATCAGCGGGCATCAGAGAATGGAAAAAAAATAAGTGACCATAGTATTACCAATAGAGAACCTGCAGTGAATTCTGTGGAGTTTCGCGATGCATACTACGCCCAACTTGATAAGCGAGTGGATGATTGGATGAGTAAGGTTAATAATATGTCCCTACAGGATATAAACAGGTATCAGTTTCGCAGAGATCGCCCTCAGGAACCGGGCTTCCCCGTTCAGCGTGCAGGAGCACAGGCAGATTTTGACAGTAGAAGACAAACTCCGCTTCAAGGAAGTGGTTTGCCTGTGAAAAGTAATACCAAAAACTTTGGGTTGGAAGGAAAGTATTGGATGGGCCCTAAAACCCGAAAAACATCAGGCTCTTCTCTTTCCAGTAAGGGTGATTCCAATTCCAGAAGCAGTTCTCTGCCCTCAACATCTTCTCAGAATAAAAATTTTAAAGCTTCCTCGAAGCCTGTTCTTGGACCCAAAACAATTCGTGTTGAGGTTGGGGCAGCTGAGTGATTCTCGCTTGCCACAAATACTCATGTTATTAGATTAACCGCTTAATCTTTTTTTGGACGGCTAGCTCAGTTGGTTAGAGCGACTGGTTTACACCCAGTAGGTCACA
>JAYPZT010000209.1:0-1835 GCA_038136415.1 Opitutales bacterium | reverse complement strand
CAAGAACCTCATCTCCTCCGGGTTATTTTCTCTGATTCTTTGTTCAACCCTTTACCTGGCTGCTTTTTTGGACGGGATGCAAACCATCCTGCCTGCCGAAGTATCTCCGTCTGGCGAAAAGGAACTCATCTCCATCCCGATGAATGGAGCGAGGGAGGCTTTTACTGTGCTACTGATACTACAAGGCTTTTACCTGATGTTTCTGGGGACCGGGAGAGTCGCCTCGGTTACTGCAGAAGAAAAGGAAACGGGGCTATTGGACTATCAAAGAATGACGCCCATGAGCCCCCCTGCCAAAATTTTGGGATACTTGTTTGGATTACCCGCAAGGGAGTATTTTATGTTCTTCCTTACCCTTCCCTTCCTTCTTCACTGTGCTGTTGTGGGTGAAATTCCTTTACTGAATTTACTTCATCTGTATGCGGTCTTCTTTTCTTCGGTTATTCTTTATCACCTCACAGCTCATGTCATAGGCATGGTTGTATCCAAACCACGGGCGGCATCCTGGGTAGCCCGTATTTCGGTCCTTGGTCTGTATATTTTTCTACCGGTGCTTGGACAGGCAGGGATTTCTTTTTTGTCCTTCCTCACCATCATCCCCACATACTTCGGAAAGATTCTCCCCCACCTACTTGCAGAAGGAACAGATCAACTGGGAAGATTTGAGGGTCAAGCTGTGGCCTTCTGGCAGGAGGTTCCTTTTTTCACCACAACGGTTTCCCCCACTACCTTTACTTTTGGCATGCAGGGACTTTTGCTACTTACCCTTTTTTGTACGGCATACCGCAAATGGAGGCTTGATTCCCTGCCCGCTCTCTCCAAGCCAACCGCAATAGGATTATTCCTGATTTTGCAGTTTCTTCTTCTTGGCTCACTTTGGCCATTTTTCAGCCTTGGAGAAGCAAGCGGTCTGCTTGGACAAGCCTTACAACTCGATCCTGCCAAAACCGGCCTGCCCAATCAGCTAAAGCATGCCACGCAGCCCGCTATTGCCATGATCGTCGTGCAATCCACATTCTTTCTTCTTAATCTGGCGGCACTATTGGTTCTGATCAATGTGTGCTGCCCGAACCCGCACCTCAGACTCAGGGGTGTTCAGCGTAAAGAGCGACTGGGCATAAGCCAAATACCCTTTCTTGCCGACGAAGCACCTGGCGGCCCATTTGTTATCCTCTTGTCCTTCATTTGCATCTCCGTCTTTGCCTGCCTTCATTATCTGGCGGTTTCATCTGACCAGGTAAATGCAGTGTCCCACTCCATCAATGCGATAATCCTTCCTGCCATTGTTTTTTTCTGTACGGCTCTTTCTTTGCGAGCTGCCCGCGAACAATGGTTCAATATCGGATTCTGGGGATATGTGGGGGGGCTCTGGGTTACCCCTATGCTCGCCTGCCTCGTTTTAGCTGTAGATGACTTTCTGGGAAATTCACAACTAATGCTTCACCTTGCTGCCCTCTCGCCCATCACTTTTTTCCCGCAACTAATTGTTCATGTCTCACCTGATCTTATGTCGGAAGGCCCCCAACTAATAAACCTTTCATCCACAATACAAACGGGGATAATCGCCTCGATTCTTCTCGTCATTGTTCTCACTTTCACTCTATTTCGATCGAACAGAACATGAAATTAAATTCTATCCAAACATTACGCATTCTTGGAAATATTGAGGGCATCTCCTATTTACTGCTCCTTGGGATCGCCATGCCCATGAAATATTTTTTTGGTTTTCCCATGGCCGTCAAAATAGTGGGCATGGCACATGGAGTCCTTTTTATTGCCTACTGTCTTTTGCTTGCATTGCAGATGAGGGCGAACAAGTGGAACCTGCTCTTTGG
>JAYPZT010000208.1:0-1847 GCA_038136415.1 Opitutales bacterium | reverse complement strand
ACCCGCAACCATTTGCATGTGGGCTTTCGTTGGCAACCCTACGCAGATCAGCCCAAAAATTCTGAAGCGGATATTGAGAGGGAATTAGGAAAAGTCGGGAGCTATGCCAGTTTTTGGTACATGTCCCTGCATACCCTCCCCCAGAAAAAAAACCTCGATTATAAAAACCACCCGTCCAGGGAAGCTCAGGCGATCCGGCACGCGATCAAATTGTGCAAGCAGAGGGGCATCAAAACAGAACTGGTGATCTGGCAGGTTCCCCTGTGGATGAATGGGGGGGAAGAATACGCCGATTTTAATATGCTTCCTCCGGACAATCAGGCGATTTACGAGATGGTCAAAAAAACCGTGGAATGGTTTGGGGAGGATGTGGATTATTATGGAATTTTTCACGAAGCCAATCATCCCAAGTACTGGGAGGGAGACTGGGATGAATTAATGGAGCTGTTTATCTTACCCGCTGCCCGGGCAATTCGTGACTACAGCGAAGAAACCGGGGATCATAAAATAGTTTCCACTGCAGGTCTCTCGCCCTCACGAAATTGTAAGGAATGGTACGATGTGCAACTGGAGTATCCTGAACTGATGGGCATGATCGATAACTTTGCCCTCAATCTCAGTGATTTCAATAATGGCTGGGGGGGCGGTCTCCTCACCTGGGTAAGTTCGGTATGGGACCAAATGGAGTATATGGATGAGCGCCTCAACGAGGAAGGCTACTTCGACAAGGGCATTGTCGCGGCGGAAAGCTGGATATGCTGGGATGGCAAGCGTACTCCCCATGGCCCCGAAGGAAGTGGGGACACGGTGGAATCAACCCTGCGAATCTTGGGCGAATGTCTGCAACGGGGACTTGGACTGACCAACCTGCCCTGGGCGGACAACAACAGCCCGTGGACCATGGGGTTAACCAAACGGATTGATTATAATGGGCAGCTTGCAAAGCTAGGGGAAGAGTTATACCCAAACTTCATGGGTGGCCCCGCCATTGCCTCCCGTAAATTAAATCTCCGTGGCCCGGATCATAAGCTCAGCATACACAATGATCTGGCCTCCTTTGAGGACAGTGAATTTGGTGCCCCCTACGCTGTGCCCGATGATCCCAACCATACCCATTATTATGTCTGGCGCTGGTTCGCTCAATTGTCGGCCGGTCAGAATGAATGCATCCACCACACCGTAGCCGGGGAAGAGGGAAATGATATTATTTTATCTGAAGTGGATGAGGATGATTACATGCGGGCAAGTTCCTATGACCGTACCAACAAACGCTTCATTGTACTGTTGGCCAGACAGGAAGCCGATGAGGACCCGGAGGACTTAACCATTACCCTTCCGGCAACCATTCAAAAAGGGGCACGCTATCATCGGGACGAAATCTTTGTGGGGGAAGGATTCTCCGAAGGAGAGGAAATTAGTGTGCGTTGGGTATCTGAAGATATCGAGCCCAGGACTGGATACCGTGAAAATAAAATTTCCAGTGAACCACAATTTGTCGTGGTAACCGATGGGCTCCTAAGCATAGAAGTTCCTGAATCCCGCCGATTGACTACCGTTGTTTTTGAATCACGCTAAACCTGAAAAAATAGAAATCACGAACTGCACTTGGTCTGCTTCGTTAGACCATTTACCCAGCTCACAGATATGATCATGAATAAACCATTCTCGCAAATTCTCCCCTGCCTCATACTGGCAGCCAGTTTTTTATCAACCCAGAGCTTTGCTCAGTTCAGTACCAAGGCAACCCCCATTGAAAGCATATCGGTCAAGGAGGGCTTCAAGGTGGAGTTACTCTTCACCGTGCCCAAGGACAGGATGGGTTCCTGGGTCAATCTTTGCCTGGATGG
>JAYPZT010000207.1:0-1862 GCA_038136415.1 Opitutales bacterium | reverse complement strand
GGGTGAATACCAAAGAAAATCCTACCAAGGGAAACACTTTTCTCATTTGGAAAGGCGGAAATCTAAAGGACTTTGATCTTACTCTTGAATGTAAAATAGACTCAGGAAACAGCGGTATCCAATACAGAAGTTTTATTAAGCCGGGCGAACATGATGGATGGCGCATCGGCGGATATCAGGCCGATTTTGAGTCTGGAGATAAGTATTCCGGAATCTGCTATGGTGAAGCTTTTCGGGGAATCCTATGCATGCGTGGGGATCGTACCACTCTAAGCCGCGATCAATCAGGCAAGCTCGTTAAATCTGTCGAGAAAATCGGAGAAACTACAAAACTGGGTCTTTCGATTAAAAAGAAAGATTGGAACACTTATCGCATTGTGGCGGATGGTTTTCGTTTCGAGCACTACATCAATGGGGAGAAAATGTGTGAGTTAATTGATAACGATGAAAAAGAGAGGCGGGCTGAAGGTCTGCTTGCTTTTCAGGTGCACGCTGGACCGCCGATGAAGGTTTATTTTAGAAATATCGTTCTAAAGTAGTTGCTATACCGCCTTGGTTGGTGAGTTGCCAACAATTATAATCAGTTTAGAAAGAGTGGATGGCACCACCATCTGACTCCAAACCCAAAATTGTTATAGCCGGTGGTACCGGTTACCTAGGACAGTTAATTGCCGCATCCCTTCACCAAGATAACTGGGATGTGGTTCTTCTTTCCAGGTCATCTAATCCAGGCAACAAAATTGGACGCTCTGTTTACTGGGACGCCAAATCCCTTGGTGAATGGACAGAGGAACTGGAGAGTGCTCAGGTATTGCTTAACTTAACGGGTAGATCCATTGATTGCAGGCATAACGCTGCCAATCGCGAAGAAATTTTAAATTCCAGGGTTTATTCAACCAGGGTTCTTGGTGAAGCAGTTTCCATAGCTAAATCTCCTCCTCCATGCTGGCTCAATGCCAGCTCCATGGCGTTGTATGGGCAACTCTGGGGCAATGCTCCTGCTCACACGGAACAGTCTTCTTTGCAGTCAGGTGGGTTTTTGGAAGATGTGACTGTGGCTTGGGAAGAAGAATTCCTTAAATGGAAGAGAGAAGGGGTCCGACAGGTTGCTCTTAGAATAAGTTTTGTTTTGGGTAGAGCCAGTGGAGCCTTCCCCTTGCTGAAGATGCTTAGCGAGTATGGTTTAGGCGGTGCACAGGGCTCGGGGAATCAATGGGTTAGCTGGTTGCATGAAAAGGACTGGGTAGGAATTATCCGCTTCCTTATTGAGAATGAAAATGTGAATGGTGCTGTAAATCTTGCAGCACCTAACCCACTAATGAATAAAGAATTCATGAAAGCTCTTAGGTCAAAATTTGCTCCACTTGGCATTGGTTTTCCTGCTCCCTCTTTTGGAGTTAAACTTGGTTGTTTTTTGTTGGGGTCGGCCCCTGATCTTGCTCTGCAAAGTCGTAAAGTTGTATCCGGTAAGCTCAATGATTCATCTTATGAGTTTTATTTTCCAGATCTTGCCCCGGCCATTTCAGACTTAGGTGGAGATTGATTTTCACCTATAAATGTTCAATTTGTTCTGCATTGATGCAGTAATTGTGAATATTAAAAAGTACATAATTTTTCTGGCTGTAATCGGTGTGTTCATTTTTCGCATCAATCTAAACGCCGAAACATACCGGGCAGATATTGTAATATATGGAGGTACTTCGGCAGGAATAACAGCTGCCGTTCAGGCGAAACGTATGGGGAACTCAGTGATTGTTGTTTCCCCGGACAGAAGATTGGGAGGTGCCAAAAGTAATGGTGTGGCGACGATTGATGATATTAATCAGGAATTGGTAGGAGGCCTTGCTCGGGAGTTTTATCAC
>JAYPZT010000206.1:0-1862 GCA_038136415.1 Opitutales bacterium | reverse complement strand
TTGTATACTTTCTCGTCTTTTTTCAAAAGTTTTGATGCCGTATTGCTTGAAGTGCTCAATGATGGCGTCGCTGTCGTTTTGCAGCCCTTGATCTTGGCTGTTTGCAAGCCAGTCCTCTAATTGCCTCTTAAGTTGATGATGAACTTTTTCAAAACTAGTTTTCCCTATTAGATTCACGGTTTCATAGGGGTCGTTCTCAATGTCATACAATTCTTCACCCTCCAAGGGCATAAGTAACTTTGCCTGAACGGGAGTGAGTAAATTCTTTTCTCCCATTATATTTAACAAATGGTAAATAGGATGCGTTGATCTGCGGTACGCGGTTGTGTATTCGTTGATTGATCCTGCGGTTTTGAAATTACGAATATATTTGTACCTTTTGGATCGGATCGCTCGACTACAAATGTCCACATCCCCGAATCGGTCAGCAGCGGTGTGTATAAACTTACGGGACTGGGAATTTTTCTGGAGGAAGCTTCTTCCCTGCATCCAGTCAGGAATGGTACCTCCAGCCATAAGGATTGTCTCCGCAACAAGATCAATAGCACTTATCAGAGATGAGTTTTTGGTGCCTGATTTGTATCCAAACGGATGTTTTACACCCGTAGGATAAAAAATGATTAGAGGGATATGGGTCCCACTATCGTAGAGCCAGTTTTTTCCACGAATCATGGGTCTTCCATGATCTGAAAGAATACAAATAATGGTGTTCTTTTCGAGGTTGTCTGCTTGAAGCTGCTTAATGATGGCTCCGACTTGTTTGTCGAAACGGTTGATGCTTTCGAAATATCCAGCCCAATCATTTCTTGTTACTGGGTGATCTGGATAGTAAGGAGGAATTACGATCTTCTCTTTGGGAATATTTTTTGCAGGATAGAAACCTCTGTGGGACTCTCTGGAGTTGATTTGAGCAAAGAATGGCTGGTTTTTGACTAACTTTTGCCATGAATGAGTATCCCAGGATTTCTTGGATGTTTTAAACTGCCAGTCATCTTTTCCTGTTCCACCAAGGCCTTTAACATTTCCTGTGTAATATCCTCTTTCACCCATCAATTGAGGCAATGTTTTCACCGCTTGAGGAAGGGGAGGCATGAGTTCCTTGCTGTAACGCATGTGATGGGCACCAAGGGTTGTTTGGAATACACCAGTGGCAAGGGCTGTCCTGCTTGGTGAACAGGCAGGACTGGTGGTGAAGACATGGGTAAATTGCATCCCTTTTTCTGCCAGACTGTCAATGTTCGGGGTCGTGACTACTTGGTTTCCGTAGCAACCGAGATCGGGTGACATATCTTCTGCAATAATC
The DNA here is from genome assembly GCA_038136415.1 of Opitutales bacterium. Lineage (GTDB taxonomy): Bacteria > Verrucomicrobiota > Verrucomicrobiia > Opitutales > Seribacteraceae > Chordibacter. The sequence continues at coordinate 559 of JAYPZT010000206.1, read as the reverse complement.
CAGACGATATTGGGTCTTTCCGGATCTTCAGCATGTAAGATTCCTGACCAAAAGATTAGAAAGATAGCAAATAATCGAGCGAAGCAATTACTTCTCAGATCCAGATTTTTCACATTAATTTTGGTAAGAACAGCTAATGAGACCATAATTGGCAACCACTCTCCCAAGTTAAAGTATTGAGTGGGGATGGAGAAAAAGAAGCCAGCCCATCTGCATTTTTATTATATGTCCTGCATTGTGCCGGATTTATAAATCTTCCGTTTCCTCTTTTAATTCCTGGATATATTTTTCCGGATTTTTCTTAAATTTGGGAATGCAAGGTTTGCAGCAGAATTTGAATTCCTGCCCATTGTGGATGTAGGAAACGGGTTCTCCCATGTCGCCCAAATCACTTCCACCAACGAGGCAATAATCCAAGGGGTAGGGTTTGGCGTCTCCCTGCTGTCCGCAGCCAATAAAGAAGGGGAGCATGCTCAAATGAGAAAGAATTACTAAAAGGATTTTATGTTTCATAAATCGAACTATTCACGCACCATTCTGAAAAGGTCAAATAGAGAAT
>JAYPZT010000205.1:0-1869 GCA_038136415.1 Opitutales bacterium | reverse complement strand
TTTCAGCTTCTTTTAAATTTCCAGATAAACTAAAGGACGAAATTCCAAGAGCCAAGAAAAGCAATGATCTGTATGTAATAATTCTACTCATCCTTGTATTGCTCCCGTCAGACGACAAATTTAACGGGGTTCGATAATAACTTGGTCTTTATTTTTGAAGAAATTCCCGCAAGGCATTTTGATTGAAGCCTGCTATTCCACCTTTTGGGTTTTCAGTAAGGTTTAGGCCCTTGTACTCCACCCGCTGGGGCATACCTCCGTGAACCTGCAAAGCAATCCGACCACTTCTTTCCCCCTTAGGGTCATGCAGTGCAACCGTGATTTTACCGTTCAAGGACAACCAAATATCCGGACCCATTGCCAGGATCTCATAATGGTTCCAACCCTCCTGATTTAGGTGCTCTCCACCAGCATCCATACTTTTAGCAAGTATGCCACGACCATGCTCATGGTAAAGGGTGCCCCACCATCCCTTTCCGACATCCGCCTGGTATCCAAATGCAGAGCCACCAGCTCTGGGTTGGGAACGGAATTGAATACCAGCATTTGCGGCAAATGGAACCTGACGAACGGAAAGAGATAAATGAAAGTCCCTGAACTCTCTTTCGTGCCAAAGAAACTGGTTTCCTTTGATTCTCTTTTCTCCGGCAGTTCCCACGATTGCCCCATCAACGACCGACCAGTAACTCATATCCTGAGCCTGCCATCCACTTAAATCCTGACCGTTAAAGAGGGCTACCTCACCATGAGAGAAGCTTAAAAAGAAAGGGGTAAGAACGGTTAGAAAAAGAAAGGGCTTACTCATGAACCAAGAGCATTCGAATGCTCCCATGCATGGACAACTCTTAAATTCGTTTCAAAGAAAGTTTACTCAGATGACTTCTTGGTTGTTCCATCACGGCCACTTTTCCAAATCCTGATATTGGAAAGATCATTCTTGGCAGTGGGTCCGTCCGTACTGCGGCCACGCTCGATGTCAGAGGTAAGGTTTGCCAACAAGCGATTGGCGACCTCCGGACGATCAAGATAGAGATTGGTTTTCTCGCCCGGGTCCTTTTCCATATCGTAAAGCTGGGCCTCCAAAGCTCCCTTACTGGCTTTTTCATTGGGTGATGACCAACCACCGGAGCCTCTGGCAAGAATTAGCTTCCACTTGCCTTGGCGATAACCAAAGTGGCCGGAAATGGAGTGATGAATGACCCCTTTCCGGGAAGATTGTATCGGTTTACCTGAAAGTGCAGGCAGAAAGCTGACACTGTCCTCTCCCATGGTAGGTGCTTTCACTCCAGTGATCTCCGAAGCGGTGGCAAACACATCCACCAAAGTGATTAATTGATCAGACTCCGAGCCCGCTTTAACCGTGCCGGGCCAGCGAACGATAAAAGGTACCCGGTGACCGCCATCCCAGGAATCGGCCTTGGATCCACGGTAATGGGCACTGACATGATGACCCTGTTGACGAAGTTGTGGAATACCTGCTGCTTTGGAACAGCCATTATCACTGGTGAAAATGACAAGGGTGTTGTCCCTAAATCCATGTTTAGCCAAAGCCGAAGAGATCGCCCCCACTGTGGCATCGGTCTGCATGACAAAATCTCCATAATCTCCCAGCCCACTTTTCCCCTGCCATTCCTTGGTGGGTACGATGGGAGTGTGAGGAGACCCAAGCGGCACATAGAGGAAGAAAGGTTGATCGGGAGTCTTTGCCCGCTGCTGAATATATTCCACTGATTTTTCGGTGAGCCGGGGAAGGTTATGAATCTCATCCAATCGCTCGATCACGCGATCATTTTCAATGATTGTATCCATACTGCCGGCATGGTGATTTCCGTGAAAATAATCGAACCCCCGATGAACCGGACCGTCCGG
>JAYPZT010000204.1:0-1871 GCA_038136415.1 Opitutales bacterium | reverse complement strand
CCGATTGAGCGACGCGTAAGACCAAGGCATCGAGGGCTGAATTTCCGGATGATTTAGTGATTCGGGGCTGAATGAGAGAACCATCTGAGCCAATACGAAATCCCAAATGTGCCATGCCTCCACTGGAAAGATCGGTCTGTGCTAGGAGGCGTTGCCAGATTTGTTCGAGGCGGGACTTCACTCCGGCGAGGTATTGATTGATAAGTGTGGGGGAAACCGTGGATGTAGTGCTGGACGGAGTACTCACCGTGATGGGCGCGAGTTTAAAATCATTGGGGTTGATCTTAATTTTAACCGGCTTGGCGGGTGGTTGCTTAACCGTAGGCTTTGGTGTGGGCAGATCGTGCTGTTTGCGGAATTGATCGAAGGAAATCTTTTTGGGCTGCGGGGGAGTGACGACTGGTTTCGGCTTGGGCTTGGGCGTTGGCTTTTTAATCACCGGTTTAGGTTTGGGAGGTGTTGGTTTTGGGGCAGGTTTTTGCACAACCGGTTTTGGGGTAGGCTTGGGCGGAGTGGGGCGTACCTGTGGCGCAGGAGGTGGTGATGAGGATGCCAGTTCAAACACATGAACCACTTCTGGTTCCTTCTCACAACTGGGGAGAAAAGAGTAAATCATCAGGAATAGAGCGAGTAATCCATGCCCTATTAATGCATATTTGAAAGCTTTACTTTGCGTTTCTCCGAATCCAAACATTCTTGATTAGTCGCCGTGGTTGAAAAGGTTATACTGCAGTCAGAGAGTTGATGAGGAGTTCTCCGAATTTTTAAGCACTTTCTTTAAAAAATTGTTAATGGCCAAACGATATTTTTTACCACCAATCTCGGGGAGATCGTTGTGATTGGCGTCGGTTATTTCGAGAAAAGATTTGGGTTCCGGCAGGTGTTCGAAAAGTTTTTTGCCGTGGCGAAAGGGAACGATCTCGTCCTCACATCCGTGGATCACCAGAGATTCAGTTTTGATATGGGGAGCCCGGTTAATGCTTGGGAACCGGTCCCAGGGAACGATGGGGATTTCGGTGGCCGTACGAAATGCGGTAATGAAGGGAGTTTCCAAAAGCAAACCTGCGACTTTTTCCCGGGCGGCCAGATAGCAGCTCGGACCGGTTCCTAGGGAGCGTCCCCATAGAACAATCTGGTTTTTATAAATTTCATCATCCTGAATTAGTTTTGTGAAGACGGCATCAATCGCTTCATAGCATCCTTGCTCGCTGGGTTTGCCCGAGCTGTGACCATAGCCTGGATAGTCATAACTTACACAGGTATATCCCTCCTCAACCAGCGGAGAGATGGCATTTTCAATCATTCCAAGATCTTCCCCATTCCCGTGACTGTAGAGGATGGTTCCCTTACTTTCTGCAGAGGGTTTCCAGATTTTGTAAGCAATCTGAAGACCGCTGGGAGTAGTTAAGAAACCGATATTTTCGTCCTTTTCGTAAGTCGGGTTGGATGGAGCCGGGAAAAGTAATTTATCCGCAAAAAGTAAACCCCACACACATAAAACCAGATAGAAGAAGCCAAAAATGACCCCCATTCGTATCCAGGGGAATGCAACCACCGCTTCAACGATTGAAGATAGACTTATTGATCCCATAATCACCAACTCCATTCTTAACTAGATTTATAAAGTAAGCTGTGTTAATGATTTGGGCGATGAAAATTTGTTGCATTGGAGCAGGATATGTTGGCGGGCCGACTATGGCGATGATTGCCCACAAGTGTGCAGACACGCAGGTAACCGTTGTCGACCTTAATGCGGAGCGTATTGCCGCATGGAATTCCGGCGATCTTCCGGTTTATGAACCGGGCTTGGAGGAGATTGTTTCCCAGAACCGGGATAAGAATTTATTTTTCAGTACCGAAGTGGATGAAAA
>JAYPZT010000203.1:0-1881 GCA_038136415.1 Opitutales bacterium | reverse complement strand
TGTGAAAAATATAAAATTTTTTGCAAAAACATACCATTAGTTGTATACTGAGGTTGTCAACCGACCATTAGGATCAGGAAGACAGCGAAAAGTAAAATACAGCAATGGGGAATAGTCGAAACGGCGTAAAAACTCGTTTCCCCGCCAGACGGGGAGGAAAGAGAAAACGCCAAAAGACCTCACTTCCCGGCTTTTTTGCAGACTCATTTTCGCCCCCTTCTGGAAATAGACCAGTCATCGGAGTTGCACTCTCCTGCGGAGGAGCCAAAGGCCTGGCTCATCTGGGGGTAATTCGCGTTCTTAGAGAAAATGGGATCGAACCTGACATCATCGCCGGATCCAGTATGGGAGCCTATGTGGGAGCACTTTGGGCCAAAGGATACGATCCGGATGAGATGGAAAAAATGGCGATGGAGTGCAGCGGCCTCCGCGGTGCCTTAAAACTGGCTGATCCAAAATTGTGGCCGATTCGTGGTTTGCTTCGTGGGAAAATTATTGAGGATGGTCTTCGGAGAAGATTGAAATACGCCAAATTCAAGGAACTCCGCATTCCTTTGGTTATATCTGGTACCGATTTAGACAACCTTGAAACTCATTGGTTCGATCACGGAGATGTGGCTTCCGCAGTCCGTGCAAGTTGTGGTCTACCAGGCATCTTTGCACCCAAGAAGATTCGCGGAAAAAACTATGTTGATGGTGGAATCGCAGCTCCCCTTCCCGTCGAAAAACTAAGGCAAATGGGAGCGGATATTGTCATTGCATCCAATGTCATGGTTCCACCCGAAGAGAGAAACAAGCTCGATCAACGCTCCAAAACCCTGCGTCGACGATTTGCCAAAAAACATCCCATCCTCAACTTCCTCAACCAGACCTTCAATCCCTTTTCCTTTGGCAGTGGACTGCAGGTATTGGACCGTTGTGTACAGGTTGGGCAGGCACGCAGGCTCTCTTTCAGCCTGAAACAGGCTGATGTCATCATCAATGCCTACAGCTTCCATTCCCGCTGGTACGAATTTTATAAACCCCAACGTTTTATCGAATTGGGCTACCGATCCACCCAGGATTCTTTACCGGCCATTTTATCCGCCATTCACTCAACCACCCCAAAAACATCCATCCATTCATGAGCACATCCCACCATCCCGTATGGGGCAAACGATCCGCCGATGAGGCCCGTGCCCTGCAAAACAAAACTTTTCGATCTTTTATCCGCGACCAAGTCTTTCCTCACTGCGTCCATTACCGCAGAAAGCTGAAGAGCCTTGGCATTGGTCCTTCCGACCTCAGTAATCTGGAGGATCTTTCCAAACTCCCGTTCACCAGTAAAGCCGACCTCGCCGTCGCTGTTACCGAGGGGCGAATCCGTGATTTCCTCATTCTTCCAGACGCGGAAAAACTTCGCCGCCGGCCAGGCACCATACTTCGTGCCCTCTTCACCGGCATCGAAAACACCCGTACTGCACTGGATGAGGAATACCGACCTATTCTGCTTACTTCCACTACCGGTCGCTCCGCCGAACCCGTTCCTTTTCTTTATACCCGCCGGGATATCAACCACCTCGGGGTGATGGGGGGAAGAATCATGCAGGCAGGCAACTGCACCCGGGAAGACCGGGTACTCAATGTTTTTCCCTATGCCCCCCACCTTGCCTACTGGTTGACCTACCATGCCGCGGATCAGGCAGGTGCTTTTCATCTGGGAACCGGGGGCGGTAAAACCATGGGCACGGATGGCAACTTAAGGCTGTTGGTAAAAAGTAAACCCACCGTACTGGTGGGAATGCCCACCTTTGTTTATCACATGCTCCGCCGGGCCTTGGAGGTCGGGGAGAAAGTGGAGGGATTAAAAGTAATTGCCCTGGGTGGCGAAAAAGCACCTCC
>JAYPZT010000202.1:0-1888 GCA_038136415.1 Opitutales bacterium | reverse complement strand
AGCGAGCTCATGTGATCGACAAACTTCTCTGCAAGTTTTTCCATCAGATTGAGGTTATCGATATGCACAGAGGCCATGAAGGTATCATTGTCACCAATCCGAGCAACGGCATAGACTTCGGAAACAGGATGGAATCTGGTAACCACCAATTCACCACCCACATCAACCTCTACAGTGGCACTAAGAGTTGAATCAGCCAGAGAAACCGCAGTGTTTACAACCTCTACTTCACAAGGAAAAGCGAGCGTCGAATTCGATTGAGTCCATTTCTTAACTTTCTCAATAAAATCTTGAGGAATTAAAGGAACAAAAACTTCAGATGGTTCTGATTCTGCAAGTGCTTCTTCGGCTATTCTCTCCAACTCGATCAACTTAGCCAACTCATCCTTGGAACTTTTGAGTTCAGCACGCATGGAATCATTTTCATATTTGCTTTCCGCAAGCTCCTCTTGAGCAGATTGTAATTCCGAAGAAAGAGTTTCGTTAATTGAATTTATATTTTTGTTAGCCTCAACAAGTTCAAGATTCTCGGCCTCTATTCTCTTTTTCAGGTCCAAATAGAAAGTTTCATTCTTTTTCATACTTTCCAGTTCTTCAGATAGAGAAATCACTTTCTCTGGAGCTTCATGATCGTATGAATTATAAAGACCAAGCATTCCGATCACGGCAAGGGAGGCAACCGCAAGACTGGACATCGATATACTATTAAATTTTGATCTTTTGCTTACTCTCTCCTTCCTTACTCGAGTCGCATGGTTAAGACTATCAACTTTGCTCTGAAGTTCTTTAAGAGCAGAGGTCTTGAGATTATCTTCCTCCGATGCAACCCGTAGGCTTGAGATGGCATCTTCAAGATCCATTTTCACTTTAGAGACCACAGTATTCTCTTTCAGTAGTCTGTCTGCTAGCAAACCAGCCAAATTCAAACACAACTGGCCTGCAATAGTTCCGTGACTGGCAATGAACTCTAGCAACTGATCATGGTTCATTCTCCAAAGAATGCACAATCCGCGAGTTTCAGATGTTGCTGAAGCTACATGTCCACGGAGAAAAGCAACCTCGCCAAAAGTATCTCCCGTACCAAGGTTGGCAATAAGCTGTTGTTTACCTTTTTCGTCTTTTTTGGATAGCTCAACAGATCCGGAAACAATCATGTAAAGGAATTGCTGGGACTCACCTTCCTTTGCCACCAATTCATCTTCGGCAAGCAACCATTCGCCTTCCGAGATTAAAGCCTTAGAGTCTTCAGGGTTGAGATTGTAACATAACCCAGAGGTAGGCAGTTCATAACCTGCCTCTCTTAAGTCGTCTTGAAATAGAGTTTTCATATTGTTTGTAAAAAATTGATAAAAAAGTGCAGAAAATCAGAACACCAAAATGTGTTTGCAATAGATGTGCCAATTACCCATACCCGCCAAGATTGTTAATTAAATTTAATTAATAAAGAGATAGTTTCTTAATTAGATTCAATAATATCTAATTTATTGTGAATAAGCAAGAAGGATAGGGAGAATTTGAGTAAAATTTTAGTAACAAAATTCAGATGTAATTGAATTAACCTGTGAAAGCGTAAAATAATTAAGCACCTCTATATTATTTAGGCCAATGCACTCATGACATCAGTTTTCGATTGGTAAGAAATTTCCATTTCCATAGTCTTGGAACTCACATGAATTTTGGGAAAATATTAGTCCTATTGTTATTAGCAATTACCTTTATTTTTTCTCAATTTAATATACCCATTTTTTCAATCTGGCCCAGCCTGGTTGCTCTAATCTCGGTTGTACTTTTAAGAAATGCATTACTTGGCCTTTTGATTGGTGCAATATCTGGGGTTATTTTGATGGCTGAAGGCAATCCTATGGCTGCATCAAGCCTTCTTGTTAAA
>JAYPZT010000201.1:0-1891 GCA_038136415.1 Opitutales bacterium | reverse complement strand
TGGACTTCGCCCTGACCGCACCTGGTCAAAAGATCGTAGCTAGCACTGGTTTCGTACCTGTTAAGTAAGGCGATCTAAGTTTGTTTGTTTTTTACGGGAAGGCCGTCTCTTAGGAGGCGGCCTTCTTTTTTTTGGACTTTTCATTGGGACGAAATTGTTACCTGAAAAAACAAATTTCAATACGCTGACCTGTTAAATTAATTTCCATGATGGATGGAATAAGAAAATCTCTCAAGGTAAGCTTATTGACCGAAACCTTTCCCCCTGAAGTGAATGGAGTATCCTTCACCTTGGCACACCTCGCCCGTGGGCTTTGTGCCATGGGGTCAGAGGTGGAAGTTCTGAGACCTGCAAGAAAAACAGTTGGCAAGGATGATGAGCCGTGGAGCGAGGTGGATCTACCTGCCCGACCCATACCCAATTATCCCCAACTACGCTTTGGTCTACCCTGTTATAAGATGCTGCTCCAACGCTGGCAGGAGGATAGACCGGATGTGATATACCTGGCAACCGAAGGACCCGCTGGATTTTCTGCCCTGCGGGCAGCAAGAAAGCTGGGAATCCCAACCGTTTCTGGTTTTCACACCAATTTTGATCTCTATCTCAAACATTACAAAATATCCCTGATCAAGCCCTTGGTCGATGGCTACCTAAAGTGGTTCCACAATAAAACCATGGCCACATTTGCCCCCACGGACTGGATGATTGATGAACTGGAAAACAAGGGGTATGAAAATGTGAGAAGATTGAGCCGTGGAGTGGACCGTGAATTATTCTCTCCAACGAAAAGATCCGAGAAATTAAGAAGATCCTGGAATGTTGGGGAGATAGACCGTGTGCTCATCTGTGTATCCAGAATTGCTGCGGAAAAAAACCTGGATCTTGCCTGCAAACTTTTTCAGGAACGGATTGAACAGGGAAAAGCAAAAGCCGGGGTTATTGTGGGTGATGGACCTGAAAGAGAAAGATTATCCCGGGAGTACCCACAACTAATTTTCCCTGGCTGTTTAAGCAAAGCGGACTTGGCAGAACATTATGCATCTGCAGATATTTTTGTTTTTCCCAGCACCACGGAGACCTTTGGGAATGTGGTTACCGAAGCCCTTACCTCGGGCCTACCTGTGGTGGCTTATGATTATGCGGCACCAGCTGAATATATCGAACCAGGTAGAAACGGGTACCTATCTACTTTGGGCAATGAAGATTCATTATCCAGCAATTTGGATAAAATTCTTCGTTTATCCGGACTAAATCTCGCAACCATGGGCAGGGAGGCCAGGGCTTCGACCAAACCTGCAGACTGGAAAAAGATTATCGGCAGGTTTCACCGGGATCTCGTGGAAGCAACCAGAGAATTGCCCAACTTTAATTTACACCAGCCAAGTGAGCCAACCTGTATTGAGGCACACGCGTGAAAAAACCCTCCAAAACAAAAACAAAGTTAAGATACAAAACCGTTTTTCTTTCCGACACCCACCTCGGGATGCGGGAAACCGGAATCAAAAAGCTAAATCATTTCCTCGCTCATATCCGATGTGATACTTTGATCCTGAACGGGGACTTTATTGATGGGTGGGCGTTGAAACGATCGGGAGGGTGGAAAAAGGAACATACCCGTTGTATCCGCCTGATTCTTAAAATGGTCGAAAAACGAAAAACCAAGGTCATTTACCTGCGGGGAAACCATGATGATTTCATCAGTACTATTTTACCTTTTGCATTTGATCGGATTCACATTTTTGAACGCTATGTCTTTCAAGGATCTGACCGAAAATATCTCGTACTCCATGGGGATTGCTTTGATAGTTTTTCCACCAAAAGAAAGTGGATCGCAAAGGTGGGTTCTGTGGGCTACGACAATTTAATGCGGTTCAACCGCATTTATAACCGC
>JAYPZT010000200.1:0-1911 GCA_038136415.1 Opitutales bacterium | reverse complement strand
TGGCTTGCCTCCGCTTGGGCGACAATGGCTTGGAGATCGTTCTCCACGCCAGAATCAGAAAACCAGCGAGCCCTTAGGCCGCAAGTGCAGTTTTAGCCTTACCCACCAACTCCTTGAAGGCTTCAGGTTCGTGGATGGCCAATTCGGAAAGCATCTTACGGTTGAGCTCAATGTTTGCTTTGTTCAATCCGTGGATAAATTCTCCGTAACGCAAACCTTCCTCACGGCAGGCTGCATTGATACGGACGATCCAAAGTTGACGGAATTCAGTACGGCGCTTGCGGCGGTGAGCGTAGGCATAGACTTCACCACGATCTACAGCATCCTTGGCGTAGCGGAAGAGACGGGATTTGTTTCCAAAAAATCCGCGTGCTTTCTTTAAAACTTTTTTGCGGCGTTTACGGGTGGCGGGAACGTTGCGTGCGCGTGGCATGACTGATGGTCTCCTCTACGATTTTGTTAGGTTGAAAAAGAAAAATTAGCTGGAAAGAGCGTTGATTACACGCTTGGTCATACCGGGGGCTAAAGTTTGGTCCTGGCGTCCTGCTTGTACCTGCTTATTGGATTTCTTGCGGCGCAAGTGGCGCTGGCCGGGCTTACGGTGGGTAACTTTTCCGGATCCGGTGACCTTAAATCTTTTGGCAATTCCTTTGTGCGTCTTTCTCATAGTGAAATTTGGGAAAAGGATGATCTATAGCCGTTTAGGGGGCGTCGATCAAGTCTAATGAGCATTCAATTGTCATAAATTAACAAACCAAGGTAGCTCATATAGGTGAACCAGATCGAAACGGCCAAAACGATACACCAGAGAAAAAATTTAAAGATCCTTTTCCTTAACCAGTTGGAAGAGTGGGAATTTGCCCCGTCATCCCCAAAATCATGAAAATAATGAAGCAAATCCCGGCTCTGGGACCGGTTCGATATTTTGCGGTAGGTTTTTCCATAATTTGAGCGCTTTCGCTGGTAAATAAACTGGAAGAGCCTATGCAGCATCTGGGATAATTTTAGGGCTCGAGGTAGCGCTTGCCACTCAGTTCAGTGAAATCCAGACGCGAGACACTGGCCATATTTTCCTGCAAGGCCCAAAGATCCGACCCCACTTCCACTTTGGCATTGTCCAGCCATTCGCTTTTGTAGGTCAATTGGTAGCTTTTTCCATCTTCGGTTGGATCAAAGAGACTGTTCAGGCAGAGAGAATTGGCAAAAGTGAGCATGGGGGGATGCTCTCCATTGTAGTCGTAGGGGAAATTGATGTTATGAACGATAAGACTGGTGGGCTTGGGGATTTCAATGACCATACCGGCATAGTCTGCAATCGCTTTGGCCGCATGTTCCAAAGATTTGGCCAAATCCCCCTCCAGTTTTCCACCACTTTTTCGAATTTCATCAAATTGCTCGTTGGGCAGCGCAAAACTGGCTGCCACTGCCGGGTACCCAAGCAAACTACCTTCGAGGGCTCCGCCCACCGTTCCGGAGGAAAGAATCATTGGTAATGTGATGTTGTATCCCAGATTCATTCCACTGATCACCAGGTCCGGTTCGCGGTCCAGTAAATTACCCACCGCTAAATTTACACAGTCTGCTGGCGTACCATTGAGCGAATAGGCTTTTTTACCGGGATATTTTTTTACTTCCCTGGGCTCAAGGGTCTGGTGGCGGGTTATGGCATGTCCAATCCAGCTCCTTTCCCCATCCGGTGCACAGGTAACCACTTCATAGGACTCGCTCAGGGCTTCCACCATCGCGATGAGAAAATGGGAATTTATCCCATCATCATTGGTGGCAAGAATCAGTGGTTTATCCTTTTTGCTCATCAGTAAAAATACTATTCCCTAGCGAATTCACCCTCATCGGGCAATCGGAAGATTTATGCAGTTACAGAATTTTGCACAAAAAAAGCGGGCACCCGAT
>JAYPZT010000199.1:0-1919 GCA_038136415.1 Opitutales bacterium | reverse complement strand
GCCAGATCTTCATCCCTAAATCGGGCAGAATGCCCACCCGTATAAAAACCGATCCGGCTGATCCCATTATGAATGGTGGAATTATGGCCATGGGACCAATCCATTTTGAGGGTATGCCGATGGGTGATTCCGGTCGGGTGATCTTCGCTAGGCTTTTTCATCCCTACCCAAAGAGGGTCGGATGGATCGAGATTTAGCACGCGACTGTTTTCCACATATACCTGAGGCACGCGGTCGTTAGTGGTAGGAAGTAAGAAGTTATAATCAAAGCCGATTTCTCTGGGTCCAGGCTTTAGCTCCCCATTCCAGTCAGGACCTTTTCCAGGGGCTCCTAATCCCAGGTGCCATTTTCCAATCACTGCGGTTTTGTAGCCTGCTCTTTTGAGCAAATCTCCGATCGTTTTCTCACCAGGCTGAATGATGGAAGGACCATTGGGGGGAGCGATTCCCGTTCCTGCTCTACGAAAGGCATAGTTGCCGGTAAGAAAAGAATATCGTGTTGGTGTGCAGGTGGAGGCGGAGCAATAGCCGCTGGTAAACCGAAGCCCTTCCTTGGCCAATTGATCAATATGGGGAGTTTTCAGGTTCTTGGGCTTGGCTCCATAGCATCCAATATCTCCAAATCCCAGATCATCTGCCATGATCACAATAACATTCGGTTTACTTGCCATCGCATGGATGCCCAAGGAAACTGCAAGAAGGGTTAGGTAAATATATTTCATCTTTCTGTTTGGTTAAAAATTTTGGCGGGGCGATTAGGATTTGGAATTCATAATTGCCTCGATCTCATCGGGTTCAATGGGGGCATTTGCAGTAAGAATCAAAGGTCCTTTGGGGGTGATGACAATGTTTTCTTCCAGTCGAATTCCAATTTTCTCCTGGGGGATGTAGATCCCTGGCTCCACGGTGAAGACGGAATTTTCTTTGAGTACGGATTGTCCATTACTTACATCATGTACATCCAAGCCCAGTGAGTGACCCAGTCCATGCATGAAATATTTCCTGCATGCAGGGTTTTTAGGGTCCTGGTTTTTGATGTCCCGCAAAGAAAGAAGTTTGAGAGAAACAAGTTCCTCATTCATCAGATCCTGAGCTTCTCTCGTCCATTCCTTCAGTGATTTACCTACAGATGCATTTTCGATCGATGCTTTTAAGACCCGTAGGACTGCATTGTAGACTGCACGCTGCCTGCGGTTAAATTTTCCGCTCACCGGAATGGTGCGGGTAAGATCAGCATTGTAGTTTGCATAACTCGCCCCGACATCCATCAGCAAAAGATCACCCTTTTTGCAGGGCTGGTCGTTTTGCAGGTAGTGAAGCACGCATGCATTCCTGCCTGAGGCAACAATTGGACCATACGCAAATTTGCATCGATTGGATATAAAAGTGCGTGCCCATTCTGCTTCTACCTCATATTCCATCATGCCGGGCTTCATCACTTCGAGCACCCGCCTGTATCCAGAAACAGTTACCTGAACCGCTTGCTGAATCAGCTCGATTTCCTGCGGTTTCTTGACAAAGCGGAGTTCGTGCAAGAGGGGTGCCAGTCTACCGAGTTTCCGCTTGGGATAACGCTTGCGGATTTCCTTTTTAAATCTTTGGTCCCTGGTTTCCACAGGATTATCGGCCCGTTGATGCTCATTGTCATTGAGGTAAAAAGTTTTGCTACCACGGGCGAGGGTAGAGTAGACGGACCAAAATTCATCGAGCCAGTGGATCCGGGAAATTCCCGAAAGGGTACGGGCATCTTTTTTATCAAGTTTGTACCCTTCCCAAATTTTTAAAAGTTCATCGGGTCTGCGAATAAAGAGAACCGCACGGTCTCTGGCGTTTTGAGCACCAGGATTCAGGACCATTATAGATTCTTCCTGCTCAATCCCAGAGAGATAAAATAAGTCAGAATTGGGATGGTAGGGAAG
>JAYPZT010000198.1:0-1919 GCA_038136415.1 Opitutales bacterium | reverse complement strand
GGCCATTTGGGCTGTCCCCAATAAGTGGATTCATATTCCACCCCTTCCTGTTCGATCAGGAGCACACTGGATGTGAAATGCCCCTGTGATTCACCAAACAGAATATCGATTTCCACCGGACTGGAATCGACCTCAAACCACTCACCCGAAGCAAATCCGGCACGGGCATTGAGGCAGGGAAGGGCAGGATGATTGTTTCTGGGAACTTTCAATTCGGTTCTGAAATGGGAATCGTAACGGGATCCCTCAAAGACAGGCTTGCCATTGATGGATACGAGCAGGTTGTTGTCTGCATATCCCCAGAAGCGGAACTTTCCTTTTTGGGGTGGGGATACCTTGCCCTGAAACCATGCCATCCACCCGTGTTGCTCCGAAAACGGGGACAGGTTGTATCTTTGAGGAAACTGATCGTAAGTACCGGCAATTCCACGAAACCTGAGAGGATGTCCTTGTTTCATTGAGCTGACGGATTGTTCATCCTGAAACTGCGACTGAATTAAAGGTAGAAAGAACCGACTGATCGCACTTGCATCATTGGCAACAGGATTGGAAATACCTGCTTCTGGAAAAGCGAGAAGTTTACCTAACAGGGATTTGGGTCCCTTGGAGGATGCATCGATGTTGGTATCCGGAACCCCACTGGGCTTGGTGCTTTTTGGGGAAATTTTACCGTTGCGGTCAAAATCGGCCAGCCCCCCTTTGCGCATCAGCATGGACTGTTTACTGTTAGGATCTCCCACTGCAATTTCCCCATCCAGGACAAGCACCCGGGAACCCAGGCTGCTTGCCTGGACCACAAAGCTGGTTCCTAGGTCGACAAATTTCCGCTCCATCGTATCCACCACAAAACCAATCCCTTGAGGCGGAACCACCAGTTTGATTTGGCCTTCCCGTAAAAAGAGCCGGTTCTTATCGACCAAGGTCATATCCAGTGGTCCTGTCCCAATCAAATGGACTCCAGTATCCTTGAAAGCCAGTTCCACCATTCCTTCGGCTAGTTTGAATTCTTCTCCTTTCTCGAGATTTTCCCATTGCCTGCTTTCAGCAAGTGGTCCTTCCACCCGGATAAATTTGGCAACCTGATTATGGGTCGAGTCCGGCTTGTTCAGAAACAGGGCGAGGACAAAAGCTGCCGCGATTCCAAAACCGGCAAACTTGGAGAAGGATAATATTTTATTCTCAGATTGCAGAGGCCTGGAACTAATTTTCTCCCAGACTTCGTTCTCGAAATCATTTTTATCTGCAGGGGGAAGACCGAGTTTCTCTTCCAGGTCCAGCCATCTTGGCTCCCCACTTTGTGCCGCCCGGGTGAGACCGGCCATCTCAATTTCATCGGCCAGTGCTTTGCGTAGATCAGAGTCTTGATTGAGTCTCTTCAGCAACTCCTGGCGACGGGTGGGGGAGAAGGATTTATTTTCGCACCAGGCGGAGATAAGATCGAGAAAATCGGGGTCGTTTAGAAAGTTCATTTAGGATTGGGGAAGAGGGGGTTCCTGATTCATGCACTCTTTCAGGGCAAGATGAGCCCGGTGTCTTAACTGGTAAATGGCATTGGGTTTTAGGTTAAGCTCCTCACTGAGGTCATCGATCCGTTTGCCTTCCAGTCCGGAGCGTACCACTTGCCTAAGATTTTGGGGGAGTTTGGAAATACATTGAAGAAGCTTCTTAATTTTCTCCTGATTCTGATCATCCGAAGATTGCATTAATTCTGGCTGAATGGACTCGGCAATTTCCTGGCGGAATTTTTCCATCACCGTGGCCCGCCGGCCATATTTTCTCCAGTGATTATTAAGCAAAAATTGAGCAATGCTCATGAGCCAGGCACGGAAGTTTGTGCCGATCTCATACTTTTCCAGCTTTTCATAAGCAGTGACAAAAGTTTCCTGGGCCAGATCCTCCGCATCATCGAGGTGATAAAT
>JAYPZT010000197.1:0-1926 GCA_038136415.1 Opitutales bacterium | reverse complement strand
GTTGCGGAAACCCCATCCCATATGGCCGAGGCTCTCTTTAAAGTCTGGAACCCCTAGGCTTAGAATCCCTTAGGTAACTTTTTCTCATTGAATCTTAATTGGATTCGCCGGACGCGATTCCAAGCAGCTTCATTAGGTAATCCCGGTAGACTAGCCACTCCTCTCCTTTGCTTTTCGCTTGAGCAAGTGGACTATGGAAATGTTTGTACTGTAAGTTGAAGATTTCACCCTGAGGAAGCGAATGCGATTTATTCACGGGACGAAGTAACCAATCCGGAGTCAGTTTATCCCAGGTTTTTCCGGTGAATGCTTGTTGGGCAATTGGGGCCAGTACTTCTCGTGGGCTCCAATTCAACTCTTCGGATAAGGCCAGGAAATTATAGCAGAACGATATGTGATCCATTTTCACACTGAATAACTGCACGGCTATTTGTTTGAGGTTATGTGGGTCTAAACTTTTAGCCAGTTCTGGATGATGCCTGCTAATACAATTTTGCAAAAACTCAAAGCCTATGCCTCCAACTAATTCTGGTAAAATTGCCAGTAAATTAGAAACTAGTTTCAGAAAATCATTTTCTTCCTGCATCGCTTGGCCAAGAAATGCAGCACCGAGTTTTCTGGTATCTTCTTCGTGATGTTGTTGCCATAGAAAGGTACCAAGCAGAAATCGGTCGTTGGTTGCTAGTTCAGCATGATTGATGCTTTGCCTCTTGAATGAACGCACTTCGGCAAGCAAAGAGTCTAAAATTTTACATGAGTTTAATTCTGAAGAAAGAAACTGCATTCCATTTTTGGCAATTTCTTCTCTTGATCCTGCATTTTCCAAGAAAAATAAGATCTGATCTTCCAGATTTTCCACGGTAAACCGGGAGAAGTGAACATCCTCTTGCAAATATTCATTGATGGGAGAAACAAAGGATTCTGTTTCTGCATTGATTTGAAGAAGGAGAGCTCCAGCGTTGATAATTTCACAACTCCTGTAGTTAAAGGGACCATTCATTCCCACAACATTGAGGGATATTTTACTCCGCTTGAGCAGTTCATGGTATTCCCGTTTGGCAAGAGAAGATTCAATTACAATTTTATATTTCCCTTTCCACTTGGATTGCAGATTCGTAACTACCTCGCTTACTTTCTTCCTTAATCCATGATAGACAGGTTGATCCGTTGCTGAAAAGGTAACCGATACATCAATATCCCGCTCTTCATCGGCCAAACTCTGCTTATGAAACTGGGTATCAAAGGAAGCCCAATTCCCGCCAAAGGGAAGATGCAGGACCTTTGCTTTTCCATAGGAAATACCCGGCGAAAACTCTTTTCCAACAGGTACAACATAGTCGAACATTTCTGCTGCTGTTTTCACGGCAGGTCCATGCTGAATGTGGCATATACTGGCTACGGCGGGAAAAGGGTTGGTGGAAAGTCCAACTGGGTGAATGTGTCCATGAACTGCCTGCATATCCCAGTAAAGATTTGGTTTAAATCCAGCAGGAAATTTTTTGCGTATGGTTTGGAAAGTATCCTGGGCAGGGAAATAAAAGATCCGGTCGATGGTCGGTGAAGCGGTCTCTTGTATGGTCAGGGAAATAATGTCTGCAATTTTAAGCAGTTCACGGGTATGAAAATTGGGGAAGTGATGATCATTAATATATCCCAGAAGTATAGCCGGTCTTTTGGTTTTCAGTACAGGCAGATTTCTGAGGCGAAAACGATTGTAATGAACAAAAAATATTTCTTCCTCGGAAGGGGAAATTTCTGAAAGTGTGTCAATCCATCGGGCTTCGATTTCCTGAATGTGAGACTTGCTACGGGCCTTTTTTTCCTCAAGTTCCAGAGAATCTATTACTTCATTTGCCATGCTTTATCTCATTGTGTTCCCCAAAAAAGAACAACCAATAAATCAGGAAAAGATTAAAGTTTGAAGTG
>JAYPZT010000196.1:0-1928 GCA_038136415.1 Opitutales bacterium | reverse complement strand
CTACTCCAAATTGATCCAGTTTCTGGGCTACCCGAAGCTTGGATGCCACGGTGAAGGAAACGCCTTCTGCCTGTGATCCATCTCGCAAAGTGGTGTCATAGATCAGTACATGCTGATTGTCCATGGTGATGAATGATTAAATAGAGGGATACAAATGATATGTCTTGCTGATTAGGAACGGTAAACACTCCTGAAAACCACAAAAATGCGTTTCTTCTCCGTTCTTGGCAACGGCAAAGCTTTGCTTGTATGCTGGGTTTCAGCAAATCGAACTTTAGTGAACCAGCTTGGATTAGAAATTTTTCATTCGTTGAGAAAGCGGCCATTTAGCCCTTTACTAGTGGATTACGGTCTTTCGGTGCCTCGAACTTTTACCCGGGGAGTGGTTCTTGCTTTATCCCTTGGTCTGATAAAAATTCTTAATGCGAAAAAAGCAGGTAAACATGTAGGTGTTATTCTACCGCCTGGAATAGGCGGATTTGTAGCAAATATTGCATTGATTCTAAGTGGACGGGTGCCGGTGAATTTAAATTTCACTCTTGGATCTGAGATGAACAAGTATCTCTTAAGCTCAACTGAAATTTCCACCATTCTTACTGCATCCAAAATGGTGCAAAAGTTTCCTGATTTTCCTTGGTCTGAAGATATTTTTTTGGTCGATGAGTATTTTTTAAGTTCTGCAAAAAAGCCGCTTCTCATTCTCTATAAAATTATAAAAGCCAAAATCTTTCCTCGGAGGATGGTTCAGGAATATCAGGTTTCTGAGAAAGGCGAGGATGCACTTGCCACGATTTTATTTACCAGTGGTAGTTCCGGAATGCCCAAGGGCGTAATGCTGACTCATAAGAATATTCTTCATAACTGCTGGCAGCTTTATGATCTCGAGTTGTTTAAGGGGTTGCCCAATGTTTTGGTTAACCTTCCCCTTTTCCACAGTTTTGGGTTTACCGTTGGTATGGTTTTTTCGGTTCTCCGTGGGTTACCTCTTGCATGTTCGCCCAGTCCGCTTGACCACAAGTTGAACCTAAAGGTTATTCAAAAAGAAAAAATCAAAATCCTTTTAGGTACGCCGACTTTTCTTCGCGGGTATTTGAAGAGAGCGAAAAATGATGAATTATCCAGTATCCGCTATGTTGTGGCAGGAGCAGAAAAAAGTCCGGAAGAATTTCGCTCAAGATGGGAAAAAGAAGTAAATTGCGAATATTTGGAAGGATATGGACTTACAGAGACCTCTCCTGCTATTTCCTTCAATCTACCAGGCAGAGGCAAAAAAAATGGTTCTGTGGGGAAATTGCTGAAGGGGGTATCTTGTAAAACGCTCGATATTGATAGTGGGAACACAACCAATTTAACGGAAGGAGGAATTCTCTGTTTTCGAGGTGAAAATATTTTTGCAGGCTATTGGAATGATCAACAAAAAACCTCCTCTGTCTTGGATACTGCTGGCTGGTTTAAAACGGGAGATCTTGGAAGGATCGATGAGGATGGTTTTTTGTGGATTGAGGGTAGGGTATCTAGATTTTCAAAAATCGGTGGTGAGATGGTTCCTCATCAAGAAGTGGAAGACGCAATCCACAAGATCTTAGGATTATGTCCGGATGAAGATTTGCAATTGGTGGTATCCGCCCGTGAAAATATTCAAAAAGGTGAGGAGCTTATTGTTGTAACTACCTCAGACATAAACCTACAGGATTTAAAAAAGGCACTTAGGCAGGAAGGCCTTCCCAATCTTTGGATACCTCAACAAACAATTCTATTGAACGAGATTCCTCTTCTACCTACAGGTAAAGTGAATTGGAAAGAGATCCGGAGCTTAACAGCCTGATGCAAAGAGCTTAATCCGATAAAAGCGGGAAGTCCTAATAGTTTTAGACTTGGTAGGCCGGCCGGGACTCGAACCCGGAACCAATGGCTTAAAAGGCCACTGC
>JAYPZT010000195.1:0-1938 GCA_038136415.1 Opitutales bacterium | reverse complement strand
TTGGAACAGGTGCTGGATTCGTTTCCTGAATATTCTCCTTAACTTCATCGACTGTTTCGGTAGGTTCAGGCTTTTCCTCTTTTTTTACCGTGTCTGGGGAAGATGGAGCAAAATTGCTATCAGAACCAGTCATGGACTTGGGAGCCGGGGGAAGGTCATTCGCCTGAACGACCGATGCATCTGCAGATATCCGTGTGGTGGTTGATTTTTGTGCCTTGGTAAGTTGGTCCTGAGTCATGCCAACATAGGTGCGGAATACAAGGTCATGCTCGGGATGAAGCCAAAATCTGCCTTTCTTATACGAATTACCCTCAGCAAAAGCAAAGGCACCAAACCACGAGCGTTTGTCGCTGATTTGATCACAAACCATAAAATACATTCTGCCTTTTTCTTGAGGAATCTCTCCTCTCATTTGGATAGTAATCCAACCCCGATCGGTTTCAGTGAGGCCCTGCAAAGCCAATTGATTTACAATTTCTTCCCTGCTAATACTCCATTCACCATATTTAGGACCTGAGTCCGGATTATCTGCGCGGACAAACCCACTCATGCTGGATCCATAATGTTCTGAAATTGTGTAGTTAGGTTTTCCGAATAAGAGCACCTTCGTAAGGATACCATTTTTTCCAGCGGTAAAGCTGGTCCAGTTTTTCCGTTTTACATGACTGAAACTGGTTTCATGTTGTTCTTTGTAGTATTCCTGAAATTGATCAAGTTCTTCAATGTAAACCACTGGAATGTCGGCTTTGGGAGTGACGCTTGGCACTTTAGCTTCAACCGCAGGAGGTAACTCATTGGTAGGTTCTTCTGCGGGCTTATCATCCGAGCAGCTTGAAAAAATAAAAAGACTGGAGAGGAATAAGGTGAGGGTTAACTTGTTCATCAGGGCGTGTAGGGTGGTTTATGCAAACAAGGTAAGGTTCTTCTTGCAAGTTCGAATAAAAGAGAATCTATATTCGTATTTCTTTTTACCTGCTTATCATGGATACATTGGCCTTTTGGTTGCCTCTATTACTTCTTTTTCTATCGGCTTTGATCGGTGCCGTTATTAAGAGAAGATCCTGTGATCATTGCCTGAAAAAATTTGAGAACTCAAAGGTGTCCATGCAGTTGGGGCAAAATTGGGTTTGTGGAACTATGGAAGTCTTTGCCCAAGGCATTGAGATAAGAAATTCAAATCAGAAAGGGTGGGGAGAAGCCACGGTTCATTCTCACATCATTCATGCAGCAGAATTAGAGAAGGTATCATTGATAATCCGCAAGGCTCCTCCTCTGGATACAAAGCTTGGGCAAATTTGGCAAAAAGAGAGAAAGCGACTGGTTGATCCTCCCCTCCAGGATAGGATCAAGCGTTCTGTTCTTAATTCATTTAACATGCTAAGAGATTCTTTCGGGCAAGCGATGAAGGCAATCATTGGATCCATGAGTAAAGATACACGCCTTGGTAAAGCCAAAGATGCGGATAAGCGATTTGGGGAAATTCAGGGAAATTTAACAAACATGATTCCTAATGCGTGGGAACCGATTCTGGAAAAATATTTGGGAAATCCAGTTGTTGTGGAGAGAAGATCGGAGTCTGAACTTCTTTTGGAATCAGGTATTTTGGAGGATTATTCCAGTAAATATTTATTGCTCCGGGATGTAAAGTTATCTGCAAATATCCTTAATCCAAAAGATGATGAATTCTCGTCCTTCGATGATCATGCCTGTGATGTATTATATGCTAGGGATAATACAGTCCTGAGGTTTTCTTTATCTCACTAGCTATACCATTCCTTTTGGGAGCTAACTTGACCATTTGGAATAATTATCTAAGGTAATACTTTCGACTTCTGCGTCGTTCGAGAAGTTCCGTTTGTTCTTTTCCTTACTCCTAATTATCAGGGAATCTATCGACAGTTGTTTGCAGTCAGGCCGTAAATCGGAAGACTAAAAGCA
>JAYPZT010000194.1:0-1939 GCA_038136415.1 Opitutales bacterium | reverse complement strand
CCTTACGCGACCCGCTCGATAACCAGAGGAGCAGGATTGGGGCGCTTGGGAGCCAAGCGGTAAGCAGCTTTGAAATAATCCATCGCAGCTTTGAGGCGTTTCTCATCGTTGTAATGAATCATCATCAGGGCTTCACCTTGCTTCATTTGGGTGCCCACTTTACACATCTCAGCAACACCGGAGGCAGGATCAAACTTGCTCTTACCGTCCTCACCATGAGCGAGAACCTGAACACCACGGGCAAGCTGGCCGGCATCGATGGTGTGAACATAGCCGCGCTTTGGAGCGGGCAGTTTCTTCACATGCTTGGCTTTGGGTAGTTTTTCAGGATCGTCGATCACTTTGGTGTCTCCACCTTGTGCTTCGATCACATCCTTAAATTTTTGCAGAGCGGAACCATCCTCGAGGTGCTTGCGTACGGTTTGCTTTGCAGAAAGTGTGGAACCAGCAACCCCGGCCAGACGGACGATTTCCATACCAAGCTTCATCACAAGCTCCTGTAAATCTTCCGGACCATCGCCTTTGAGCAATTCGATTGCTTCCTTAAGCTCAAGGGAGGCTCCGAGACAGGTGCCAAGGGGTTGGTTATTATCGGTAACCAGTGCAACACAGCGGCGCTTCATTAAACGACCCACGCGGGTGATGGAGCGGGCGAGTTGCTTGGCTTCCTCAAGATCCTTCATGAAGGAACCCTTGCCCCATTTGATGTCCACAACCACACCTTCGGCACCGGCAGCAAATTTGCGGCTCAAGGTACCAGCAGTGATGTAGGGAATGGAGGGGATGGCTCCGATTTTTTGGCGGAGGGAGTAGAGGGAGGCTTCCACAGGAGCGATCTCTTCGTGGCGGTCCACAAAGGCACAACCAAGTTTTCTTACCTGGTCGCCAAATTCATCGAGATCCAATTTTGGATCAAATTTTGGGATAGCCTGCAGTTTTTCGGAATTGGAGGTAAGGAACTCCTCGTCATCCCCATTCATCATGGGCATGGCAACTCCGGCCACGGCAGCGAGAGGACCAAGCACGAGGCTGGTTTTGTCTCCCACACCGGCGGTGGAATAGGTTTCGATCTTTGGACGGGCAACATCCATCATTTCGATCACTTCTCCGGAAAGCATCAGTTCTTCCGCGAGAAAGGCAATTTCCTGTGCGGACATGCCTTTGAAGAAATTGGTCATGATCCAGGCGGATTGCTGGAAATCAGGCATTTCTTCATCAAGAATAGCATCCACAATGGTGCGGACTTCTTCATCAGTGTATTCGCCACCGTCTCTTTTCTTTTCAATCAGATAGGAAAAGGAGGGAGCTTCTTTTTTATTGGCCTTTGGCATAATAAGTACTCGGGTTTGAGTTAACTAGGGGTGAGGGAAAAATGCGTGCAAAGCACTTTATGTACTAAAATATACCTTAGTTGTCGAGTCTTATCTAAGATGTACACTTGACGAAACGCCCTGAAAATGCTTGGGGTGCTCCAAATGGAAATTGCATTTGATCTGAGCAGAGAGCTGGATGGCTTTCTTCGGCAACACGCCTCCGGGGTGGATGGATTCTCCGCTGAATTTGACCCGCAGGTACGGGCGGCGGATGAACGATTTGGAGACTTTCAGGCAAATGGTGTCCTCCCCTACGCCAAGAAAAATGGATGCAATCCGAGGGAGCTTGCCCAGCGGTTGCTCGACCATCTGCCTGCGAGTGATAACTGGACCACCAGCCTGGCCGGCCCCGGATTTATCAATTTTAAATTATCCCCGGAGTTTTTACTGAAGTGGACCACCGCATTCCGCTCATCCGCATCTATTTCCGATGCATCGCGGGATGAAAAACCCTGCAAAGTGGTGGTGGATTTCTCCTCCCCCAATACGGCCAAGCAGATGCATGTGGGCCATATCCGCTCCACCATCATTGGGGAATCTCTCTCCCGTATGCTCGCCTACCGGGG
>JAYPZT010000193.1:0-1942 GCA_038136415.1 Opitutales bacterium | reverse complement strand
CCAGGGGTAAAGAAATACTTGAAGGGAAATAAGCCATGAGGGGTACGCACATACTTGTTGGCAATTGCCCGGGAAACGGTGGTCTCATGAACATCAATTTCCTCCGCCACTTCGGCCATGGTCATGGGACGTAGTTTGGAGGGGCCATGTATAAAAAACTCTTCCTGCTTATTGAGAATTTTGCGGGTAATCCGCTCAATGGTGTTCTGTCTTTGCTCAATTGAATTGATGAGGAATTTTCCTGCCCGCATCTGGCTGCGTACATATTCTTTCTCCTTGGGAGTGAGTACACCCTTGGTCATAAACTCCTTGTAGGTTTTATTGATACGCAGGCGGGGAACATAATCGTTGTTCAGATGAATCATCCACTCCTTGCCCACCCGTTCCACTTCCGCATCTGCGGCCACTGCCTGGTTGGAGTCCTCGGAAAATCTTCTTCCTGGTGCCGGATCCAGTTCAGCGATCTTTTCCAGGGTTTGATGAATAACCTGAGCGGGCTGGGAGAGCTTTCGGGCCAGTTCAGGGACCCGGCGGCGTACCAAAAGCGGAAAAAACTCCTTTACCATGCGGTAAGCGATGGATTCTTCCCAGCCTCTGGCTTCCATTTGTTTAAGCAGGCAGTCCTGCAGGTCAATGGAGGCAATCCCCACTGGTTCGAAACTTTGCAGTAACTCCAATGCGTCCTGTAAATCCTTGAGGGGTAGGCCGGAAAGTAAGCCAATTTCAGAGAGCTCGTTGGAGAGAAACCCATTCTCATCCAGGGTGCCAATGAGGTATTCGCAGGCCTCTCTTTGCCCATCGGTGGTTTCCACCATCTTAAGCTGGTCCAGTAGATGTTCCTGCAGGGAGGTTTCTGCCACCAGTGAATCAAAGAAAAACTTTCTTTTTTCCTCGGCTTCGGAATTTCCTAGCTGAGCTTCGCCTTCATATTCCCTTTCAAAATGCTCCCGTAGATCTTCCTGCATTTCCTTGAGGATGGAAAACTCATCGGAAAAATCCATGTCCATCAAGTCTTCCGGTGCATCATCCCCCCAGTCATCATCTGCATCTGTCTCGTTGGCTTCTGCTTCTACTGGATCATCAGGGAATTCCTCCCCCTCGGAATCAGTGGGCTCATCGGGGCTGGGTTCGAGATTTTCGGCGTCCAGGCTCTCATCATTGGTACCAACTTCCTCGAGCAGAGGGTTGGTTTGCAGTTCTTCGAGGATGGCAGACCTAAGCTCCAGTGCGGGTACCTGAAGAATCTTGAGCGACTGACGCAATTGCGGGGCCAGAACCAGATTTTGGGTCTGTTTCTGTACTTGCCGGAGTCCTTGAGACTGCATGGCCATATCGGTGAAATTTAGGACTCGATGGGTGGCGTTTCCTTCCGGTGCCACCTCAAGGCTGCCTGGTCCCCATGAATTCCAAACAAGTCCTTGGTGTAGGCCGCCAATTTTTCATTGGTTGGCCCATATCCATCCCCATAAATAAAGTTTTCCAGCTCGGTGAGCATCTGTTCCGCCGTCTGATAGCGATGTTCCCTGCTGCGCTGTAGAGCGGTGTGCAGAATATGATTCAGGCGCTCATCCACATCACTGCGAACCTCATGGAAGTTCGGGATGCTCATTTCGAGAATATTCTGAATCGTTTTGTTGGAATCTGCTTCCTCAAAAATATTGTAGCCGAGGAGTACCTCTGCCATGACAATGCCGCAGCAGAAAAGGTCTGCCCGGTGATCGGTTACTTCGCAGCGGGCCTGTTCAGGCGATAAATACTCGTCTTTCCCCGCGATCACATCACCCTCCTGATTGTACATCAGATCAAGTGCTTTCGCGATTCCGAAGTCGGTCAGTTTTACATCACCTTCCTGAGCGATCATGATGTTTTTCGGATTTACATCCCGGTGCACAATCCCAAGCAGACGTCCATCCTTGTCTCTTTTATTGTGGGCGTAGCCAAG
>JAYPZT010000192.1:0-1971 GCA_038136415.1 Opitutales bacterium | reverse complement strand
TTATTCCAGCTTTTCTCCTCGGGCTTTTGGTCCTTAATGAAAATATGGTAGGAATGCATCGCACAATGCATCGCAATCGCAGGCACCCCACCCTCATGCACCTTGACGATCGAATCGATGAAGGCCTTGTCATCCTCCCGGGCAAAGCAGTGATTGTAAAAAACGAAATCATATCCATCCGCCCAGCCTTCTTTGCTCAACTTGGATTTACTCTCCCTGGGGTCCATATCGAACATCACCGTCCATTTCACCGGCAGGCGCTGACTGATGCCTTCCATGATCACATTCTGCTGAAATCCATAGTCATGATGGCCGCCACCGGTTACGAGTAAGCCCTTGAGAGGCTTCTCGGCATGATCATCAGCGAAGAGGCTGAGTAGAAAACCAGATAAGAAAAGGAGTGCGGATATTTTTTTCATAAGATTCAAATAGAAGATAATTGGTTTATTGGCCCATGACCCACTTGACTGCATTGCCCAGCAGGTCGAGGTATTCCTTGGTGGAAACCGTGGAATTATGATGGCCTAAAGTGGTGGCAAAAATTCTACCCTTCCCATGCTGGTTCACCCAAATACAGGCCTGTGGCTCAAGGGGGCGCTTATCTTTTCCATTATCTCCGTAAGCAAGCACCTTGGTTCCCGGATAAATTTCCTGCACATTGTAAAGTTCCCCCTCGGGTGTTCTCCAACCATCGGGAAGATCCTTGATAACTGGATGCTTCGCATTTTCTGGAACGATACTGACTGTGACAGGGATTCTTGGGCCGTGGCCCTTGGAACTGGCTCCCAACATTTTGGGCCATGCCTTGATTTCTCCTTCCTTGGCAGGAACATTCCAGTGGTAGGAATGCATCGCACAATGAAGGGCGAGTGCAGGCTTTCCCGCCTCATGCACCGCAGTCACGGATTCAATAAATTGTACATCCTTCTCGCTGGCATAGCAATGATCATAGACCACATAATCAAAGGGATCGGCCCAGCCTTTTCGGTTCAGGAACGCCTTGGATTTCTTTTCATCCATTTCATGAAACACTTCCCACTGGGTAGGCACCCGCTCATGGATCCCTTCGATGATGATATTTTTTTGCTGGCCATAATCATGGCAGCAACCACCGGTAAAGAAGAGTGCCTTAAGTACTTTTTTGGTACTGGAGGCTGTAGGTTTTTTCTCTTTATCAATCACCCAAATATTGCGGTAGCGCACGGGATTGCTGTGATCCTGCAGGCTAAGAGGACCCTTGTCTGCATGGCTACGATAAGGGGTAACCGCATGAGGTCCTGCCCAACCCGTTCCTCCGCTTAGCTCAAGATTCTCGTGAATCAGATGACCGTTGTGAACCACGGTGAACTTTGCCTTTCGTGTCACTTTTCCATCCTTATCGAAAAGCGGACGGGTAAAATCAATTTCATAGGATTGCCACTCACCGGGTGCCCGGGAAGCATTGACCAATGGTTTGGCCCGACCGTACAGGGCACCACACTGCCCGTCGGGATAGGTACTATTGGCATTTGCACCAAAGGAATTAAGGACCTGAATCTCATATCTACCCATCAAGAACACTCCACTGTTCCCACTTCCCTGTCCCGTACCTTTACCATTTTTAGGCGTCGCAAATTCGAGGTATACCTTACAGGAACCAAATTCCTGCTTGGATCGAATATTTCCCTTATTTGAAACCAAGGCTCCATCCTCGAGCTTCCATTGGGTGGGTTGCCCATTCATTGCCGACCAGTTGTTTATACTCGCTTGCGTGCCATCAAATAAAACCACCGCATTCGCGGGAGCCTTCGCTTCACCTGCATCATAGGGTTTCGGTTCAACCACAGGAGGGAAAGGTTGTTTGGAAGGATCGGTTTCGTGCACCTTAATCCCATCGATGTACATGTAGGTGACTTTTTTACCACCCTGCTCACGAACTTCTGTTCGTACCTCAGGACTATCCCCGAAGAGATGACATGAACCAGCAAGAAT
>JAYPZT010000191.1:0-1984 GCA_038136415.1 Opitutales bacterium | reverse complement strand
GTGCCCCAGAGCTTGCAGAGGGCGGATTCCATCCGGAAGTCCACCTTGGCATCGACCAGGGCGGAAGTCATCCGTACCATCGAGTCGGTGGCATAGGCATCCGCGGCCATATCTGCAAGCTTGGATGCGATGGCTTCGTGCTTGCCGATTTCCGATCCCCATTGCCTTCTTTCCACGCACCAGCGCCGGGCAATTTTCAGGCTCTCATAGGCAAGTCCGGAACAGGCGGCGGGCAGGGTGAGCCGGCCCACACCGAGGGCGTTGAGGGCCACCCGCATGCCTTTGCCGGGTGCCAAAATAATATTCTCGGCGGGTACTTCCACATTGTGAAAACGAATCACACCATTGTAGAGAGCACGCAGTCCCATGAAGCGGCAACGGTGGGCAATCTCGATTCCAGGGGTGCGGGCATCGACCACAAAGGCGGTGATGGATCGTTTGCGCTTACCCCCTGCACCGGTGGTGGATGGAGTGCGTGCCATCACCACGAGGTATTTTGCCTTGGTGCCATTGGTACACCAGAGCTTTTGTCCGTTGATCAAATAGCTCTTTCCACCCTTGATCGGTTTGGCCCGGGTGTTGAGACGGGAAGGATCGGAACCGACCTCATCCTCAGTCAGGGCGAAAGCAGTGATCGCACCCCTGGCCACATCGGGCAGAAACTTTTTCTTTTGTTCCTCGGTTCCGTAGCGAAGCAGGGGTTGGGGCAGACCGATGGATTGATGGGCCGAGAGCAGGGCAGTAAGGTTGCCACATCGGGAACCGAGCAGCTTGGCCGCTCTCGAATAAGTTGCCTGACTGAGACCGAGTCCTCCATACTCCTTGGGTATTTTGATGCCAAAGGCACCAATCTCCGCGAGTTTTTCGAGCAGGGAATCCGGAATTTCTCCGGTCTCATCAATCTCGTCCGGATTGGCATGGAGATCGAGGGTGCGTTCCAAAGTCCTGAGGAATTTTTCTCCCTCCTCTCCATCGGGGGATGGTTTTTGGATCACTTCATAGAGGGGTGAAAATTTGGGCGAGCCAAGAAAGAGGCCGGAGGCAAATCCGTCCATCAAGCGCGGACCGCGTGCATCCTCCGTAACTTCGAGGGCTTGTCTTTTTTCCTTCGAATACCTGGTGAGATCGATGGCTCCTTCTGGTTTGGTTTCTGGTTCCATAGTTTTCATTGGGTGATCCTTTCTTTAATGTTGGATGAGAGTGGGGAAACCGAGCGGGGCGGTTCCGTGTAAAAGGTTTTATTTTTCCGGGCTAAATCGAGCAG
The DNA here is from genome assembly GCA_038136415.1 of Opitutales bacterium. Lineage (GTDB taxonomy): Bacteria > Verrucomicrobiota > Verrucomicrobiia > Opitutales > Seribacteraceae > Chordibacter. The sequence continues at coordinate 720 of JAYPZT010000191.1, read as the reverse complement.
GTATTCACAGGGCTCGAACCGTTCGTCCAGACCGCTGGCAAGGCGTTCGAGGCTGTCCACGATGGTCCGGGCACCGACAGAATCTGCATAGCGGAGGGGGCCTCCCCGGAAGGGTGCCCATCCGGTGCCGGCAATCATCCCGAAATCAACATCCATGGGGGATCCGATTACTCCCTCCTCGAGGCAACGGGCTGCTTCATTGAGCATGACCAGGTTCATGCGGTCGGACATTTCGGAGATGGATGATTTATGACTGGCCCGCCGGCAGAGTCTGGAAAGTTCAGGATTGGGGTGGAGTTTTCCCCGCTTGTTTTTGGAATAGAGATAAAACCCACTGCCTGATTTTCGGCCGAGTATTCCCTGTTCATTCATTTCCTTGAGCAAGGGAGGTGGGGCAGCAAGCCGGGGTAGACGGAATTTCAGTTCCTTGGCCACATGACCGGCCACATCCAGCCCGATTTCGTCGAGCAGGCGAAGAGGGCCCATGGGCATACCAAATCCAGTCATTGCCCGGTCGATAGAATGTGGGTTATTTCCCTCCTCCCAAAGGATAGCGGCTTCCACGAGGTAGGGGACAAGGATGCGGTTGACCAGAAATCCTGGTGAGTCCTTGCATAGAACCGCCCGTTTTCCAATCCGGTTTACAAAACTGAGCAGGGAGCGGATGGTGGCCGGATCGGTTTTTTCCCCATGAATGACCTCGACCAATTCCATCCGGTG
>JAYPZT010000190.1:0-1992 GCA_038136415.1 Opitutales bacterium | reverse complement strand
CCTCGCCCGCTTTCCATACTGCAATGCGGGAACTATCCACCCGGGACATCTGCCCCGCTCCCACCCCGAGGGTGCATTCATCCCCGGCATAAACAATTGCATTACTCTTCACATGGCGGACCACCCGCCAACCAAAGAGCATCGATCTCCACTCCTCTGCGGTGGGCTGTCTCTTGGTGACCACCTCAAAAGACTTGGGGTTTATTTTTTTCTGATCCCTGTCCTGGGCAAGATACCCACCCGGCACAGTACGGATTTCCTGCAAGGTCTCCGGTCCGAATCCGGACTTGGATACCAGCAGACGGAGGTTTTTCTTTTTCGCAAAAAGCTCCCGTGCATCCTCGGTAAAACCAGGGGCAATGATCACCTCGCAAAAAATCTCACTGATCTTACTGGCCAGTCCCAGATCGAGGGTATTGTTTACCACAATAATTCCCCCAAAAGGAGCCTGGCGGTCGGTGGCATATGCATGATCCCAGGCCGTGGCCAGATCATCCGCACTGGCCACACCACAGGGATTGGTATGTTTAAGAATGGCCACCGTGGGTCTCTCAAATTCACCAATTAGATAGGCAGCGGCCGAGATATCGAGGATGTTGTTGTAGGAAAGTTCTTTTCCCTGCAATTGATCAAAATAATCGAGGAACTCTCCGTACAAAGCAGCTTGCTGATGAGGGTTCTCCCCATACCTCAAGCTCATCGCCTTGGTGGTCTGAAGATTCATTTTTGCGGGGAATCCGGAAATGTCATCAAGATCCGGCACATCCGCATTCTGCTTGGCCAGGTATTCACTGATCGCCAGATCATAGGATGCGGTGCGGGCGAAAACTTTCTGGGCCAGTTCCCTTCTTAATGCATGGGCATCGTCAGGTTTTTCCAGCGAAGCAAGCACCCGGTCGTAATCGGATGGATCACAAACCACAGCCACATCCCGGTGGTTTTTGGCCGCACTGCGGAGCATGGAAGGTCCCCCAATATCAATCTGTTCAATTGCTTCCTCAAAACTTACCCCCGCCCGGGCCACGGTTTCCTCAAAGGGATATAAATTCACCACCACCAAATCAATCATCGCAATCCCATGCTGCTCAGCTGCCTCGCGGTGGTTGGGATTATCCCGCAGGCAAAGCAATCCACCGTGCACTTTGGGATGCAGGGTCTTTACCCGCCCATCCATCATTTCGGGAAACCCGGTATGGTCGCTGACATCAGTAACCGGTATCTCCTCCTCCCGCAGTAATCTGGCTGTTCCGCCGGTCGAGAGCAGAGTGAAGCCATGGCTTTGTACAAGAGCCCGGGCAAAAGGAACCAACCCGGATTTGTCACTTACGGAAAGCAATGCATATTTCGACATCCCTACCCTTTCTGCTTTCTCTCCCTTTCCAAGCAAGCGTATTCCATAAATTGTGGACAACTCTTGGCCAATCTTGGAAAAGAATTGGTCTTTTGGCCATGCATGCTAGGCTCGGGTTTGAAAATTTATTTAGCCAGTGCAGGAAGACAGCAGAGAAATTGACGGACTCAGTGCCCAGTTGGATAAACTGGTTCACCACAAAGAAAAATCATCCGTGGATGGGCTCAACCTGCATGCCTTCATTTATTTTATCACCATTAGTAATCTGTCCGACCGCGAAGTTACCCTACTGGGCAGAAAGTGGATTCTGGTCAATGAGGATGGTACCAAAACCGTGGTGGAGGGAGATAAAATCGTGGGCGAATGCCCCACTCTCCAGCCTGGAAACTCTTTTTCCTACAACAGCTATCATGTTACCCATCTCTCTGCCGAAGCCCGGGGTGCGTTTCATGGGATTGATCAGCAGGGGAATAAAATTCATGTGAGCCTGAAACCTTTCCGCCTGGAAGTACCGGACAATCCAAACTCCCATCCTTCCCCATCATGATTTTCCAGGATCTCAATCCCCATGGTGGCATTGGAGCCAATTGTACTTATGGAAAAATCGGACCCTTTCAGTTTGCCATCGATTCCGGTCTTCA
>JAYPZT010000189.1:0-1998 GCA_038136415.1 Opitutales bacterium | reverse complement strand
GAGGGCAAAAATTATTCAGTGCCAATGGGGTGGGCACTGGGGAAATCTACATCATCTTCATTAATCTCAACCTCCGTTGGGCGGCCGAGAATTTCGAAAAGCACACGAACCCGTTCACGGGCAGGGACCAGTTGAGTGACCACTCCTTGATCCCCTTTAAAAAGACCTGATATAACCTTTACCTTTTCACCCACACGATGCGGGCGGTCAGGAATTTCAACCACACCCTCCGGTGAAAGGAGCCTGAGCGCGATCATTACTTGAGGAGGAACATGAACAGGAACCTCCTTTCGTCTGACAATGTAAGCAACACCACGGGCATAATGGACATTACGCAGGTGAACAACCGGATCAAACCGGGCAAAGAAATATCCCGGAAAAAGAGGTTTTAAGGGCTGGGGAGGAATTTTCTTGGTTCTTTGAGTTCTTGGAAAAAAGACCTCCACATTTTCCAAGGTGGAGAGGGTGGCAGTTGCCACTAATTCCATTCTGGGCTTGGCCCGGATACAGTACCAACCAATGGACCAGTCATCCATGGTATCTTCAGGATATACTTTCATAATTTCAGTAATCCTGCCAGAGCTGGGAGCAATCTTCCTCCGGCCCGGGTTAATTTTTTTAACTTTTCAATCCTTACCTTGTAAAACTCATCCTCGGATTGATCAGATGGCAAAACAGTTTCCATCCGTTTGATCCTCTCAGATGCACTTTCCATATGGGGTAAAATTTCCTCTTTGAGAAAATTGGAAAAGAGTCGGCGAAATTCGGTTTCCGCCTGGTAATGATCTTTCCTTTCTCCAGCCACATAGGAGGTGCGGACAGCTTTGAGAGAGCGCAATGTTTTCAGCCCCTGACTAGCAGAACCAAGACTCATACCGAGTTTTTGCACAATTTGGTCCATCGACAGGGGTTCTTCAGAAAAGTAGAGGAGTCCGTAGATTTCACCAACAGAACGAGGCATCCCAAGGATTCCCATCATGCGAACAAAAAAATCAATCGATTCTAATTCCAGTTGATTTTCTTTTGTTTCAGATCTCAGGTTTTGAGATTTGATATTGGCAGGCATGATTTCATTGTTTTCAAAAAAAAATGAAAATGCAAGGGCTTTGTTCAGAAATCTTTCATACATTTCTGGAAATCACATTAAAGTCGGATACTTTCTCTACTTGCGAAGATTATAAAAAAAATTTAAATTTTTTGAATGCAAAATCCACGAGATAGCGGACATGCTCTGTTGCACAGGTTATCCCTGAGCGTGGTTGTATTTGTCTGGTTTTGGGCCGCAGTTGAGATTTGGGAAAGACTTGATCTTTCTCTGATTATTCTTCCTTGGAATTACTCCTTGGTGGCCTTGGCTGGGTTGGCAGTGGCAACATTTGGTTCTTTGCAAAATTACGGAACTTTTTATCTGAAAAACGGTTGGGAGCGTATTCGGGAAGCAACCACAAAAGCTAATTTCCAGACCTCGATTATCGCATTTTTTGTATTTGCTGCCTACTTTGCCACAAAAGACAATGAAACCAGCCGTTTGTTTCTTGGGTTTTATGTGCTTGTTTGCTGGCCACTTCTGATTCTCTCTAATGTTGCCTTGCCTGGTATTTTCAAGAGGGTCATTGGTTTCCACGGCAGCACCCGTTCAAGTTTGATCATTGGTGATATTAAGTCGATTCACGAACTTAGCGATTGGATTGATCATCAAAAGCATGTTGGACTTAGCTTTGAAGGTGCATTCTGTACCTCCCGATCATCTGTCACCGATGAATATGCACCAGTCAAGGTCCTAGGTTTTTTGCAGGATCTTAAAAACTATTTACGAGAAAACAGAACTCATCAACTGGTGGTATTACCTGACAGCAATATGGAAAGTTGGGTCGGTGATGTTGCCGAGATCGCTACCCAGTTTGGTTCCCGGGTGATGATATATAATCCGCTATCCAACCTCTTTTACTCTAGGCTTGTTTTTATGGAGGAGTCAGGGAGGCAGTTTTTTACTCTGCT
>JAYPZT010000188.1:0-1999 GCA_038136415.1 Opitutales bacterium | reverse complement strand
GACAAATTTGCTTTCTCAGAGGAGGGCTCCGAAATGTCTGGTAACTTGGGCGAGGGCTTTGGAGGTTCTGCAGAGGGCTCAGGTTCAGTCGAAACTGGTTCGGTTTTAGGCTCGATTGGTTCAGGAGACTGAATCGGTTTTGGCTGAGGTTTAGATGTAGAAGGGGCACCTCCTCCGAACTTGGAGTCAAAACCACCGGTTGCAACCTTGCGTACTTGAACAACACTCACACCAGTTTCGCGGGCGATTGCTGCTTTGTTTGGGTTGGGTTGGGACAATTTCGATTTGATTTCGTCGAAAATCTCCTGGGTCATGGAAATAGTTACTCTTCTTCCGGTGGCCGACACTTTTGCAGAACTGGTGCGGATTGAGCCTGATTTACTAAAGGCAGATAGAGCACGGATGAGATCATCCGTAGATTTGTAGGAAGTACCAATCTCTTTGTTTACAGATTCATGCAGATTGGCGAGGTAAGCATTAGCTTTTTCTTTGGATTCACGCTTGGCAACTTCCTGCTTTGCTTGTTCCTGAATTTCTCTGAGGATTTGTTCAGGGTCTTTAGTAAAGTCTACATCGAAGGTAAGCTTAGTCATAATGTTAGGATAATGGGGTGAAAAGGGGCTTTAATGTAAGAATCAAAAGTTCACTCAAAGTCTTGGCAAGAAAATTTAATTTATAGAAACTACCGAGATGAATTTGTTTTTAAAAGCTCGGAAAGAGTAATGGTTCCCTCGTAAAGGGCACGCCCGATGATGACCCCTTCAAGATTAGGGATGGTCTGGGACAGTTTTTCTAACTCCTCCACATCCTTACAGGAAGTTACTCCGCCGGAAGCGATGATATTGCAGGAGGGAACCGCTTCGGCAATGGACTGCTGGGCAAGCAGATTTGGTCCTTTCATGGCTCCATCTGTAGCCACATCTGTATGAATAATCCAGCGGACACCCAGGGATTCCATTTGCTGGGCAAGTTCGATAGCCTGAATGTCAGTGGTTTCCACCCATCCTTTTGTGGCCACGCGACCATCCTTAGCATCTATACCAACCACGATTTTTTCAGGTCCGAATTCCTCAATCAGTTCACCCACCCAATTAGGGTCAGTACAGGCACGGGTTCCAATGATTATTCTGTTTAGTCCTAAAGCCAAAGCTTTGTTTACGGATTCATGATCCCGCATTCCGCCACCAAGCTGTATACTGAGGCCTTCTATCTTAGCCATTCTGCTAACTGCATCCAGATTGGCAGCACCCCCGGTGAATGCTCCGTCCAAATCAACCAAGTGCATATTTTCTGCACCTTCCTGAACCCATTGCTGTGCAGCCTCGAAAGGATCCTCAAAATAAATGGTCTCCTCAGATGCAAGCCCCTGAAAAAGACGCACACATTTTCCACCCCGTAAATCAATCGCTGGATATATAGTCATTCCCTCGATCATTAAAAAAAGGGCTGGCTTTGCGATTCTTAAAATTTATTCATCTCAATTCTCCAAACTTGCCAATCCACCGGAGGATGGCTTGATAGGTAACCATGACTAAACCAAGCAAACCTGCCGCTTCCCCAAAAACTTCTGCTCCTGTATTTTTGAAGGAACTTTTACAAGCCCGATCCCCATCCGGATATGAGGATGAGGCCAGAGATGTGATTCGTAATCGGGTGGAAAAAATTGCTGACGAATTTTTTGTGGATGCCTTAGGCAGCTGTCATGCCACGATTGGAACGAAAAATGCCCCCAAGCTGATGCTTGCAGGTCATTTGGATGAACTCGGATTAATTATAAAGCATGTGAGCGACAAGGGATTTCTCTATTTCGATGCCATTGGCGGTCATGACAAGTCCATCATATCCGGCAGAAGAGTGGATATTCTTACCCGCAAGGGAGTGATCCGGGGAGTGACCGGCAAGCGGGCTATTCATCTGATGACTCCAGAGGATCGCAAGCGGGTCCCGGAATTTCACCAAATGTGGATTGATATTGGAGCTAAAGACAGAAAGGAAGCCT
>JAYPZT010000187.1:0-2017 GCA_038136415.1 Opitutales bacterium | reverse complement strand
TAATTTTAAGAAGTTTTCACCAAATGGATTTTAATTCGTGAACTCGGCATTTGCTAAAGGTTACCTTACCCCCTTTTGCTTCGATGCGGATCGATTGATCGTTGCCGGGCTTGATCATCTGGGGCGAGTAGAAGAGACCGTGTTTGCCGAAGTAGATGTCCTGAGAGGTATTGTCCACCACCACGCGGAGGTGCAGTTGCCTGGTCCCGGGAATCTTCATTCGATCTCCGAGTGACAACCCATCCTTGGTGGCATTAACCACCAGTCGGTTTCCCCGAACATTGAGGATGAGTTGCCTTGCCTGAGTGAGGTCCACTTCCAGATCGATATCGTAGAGGCCACCCTTCATCTTTTCGAGCGGATTGGGTGCACCCGGTTCCAGCACCAGACCATCAAGAGTTTCCGAGCGGGCATAGATGTTTTCGATCTCCTCGGCGGGAAGCTGGCAGACCCGCATGCCCAGAGGTGTACGATGCAGGGTCAGCTCATTGGGGAGTGAGATTTGCCCGAGACGCCCGCCCTGCCAGGTGACTTGGATACGCCGAGGCTGCCCATCCGGGCCTTTCTCGGTATTATTGAAGGTCTGGGAGGCATAGCATTTGTCGCCATAGAACATCGGGATTTTCGCTTTCGTCTCCGGCTTAAAGGTTTTCCCATCGAAGGCACCGATATGGTACTCGCCTTTGGCCCCGTACATGATCCACTTCACTTTTTCCGGATCGCCACCCAAGGTCAGCGGGAACAACTCCGGACACTCGTGAAAGCCATCAATACTGCCCGTCTTGGTCCATGTCTTGAGATCGTTTGATGTGTAGATGTTGTGGCCTCGTTGCTCAAAGAGGACCATGACCCAGTATCCATCCTTGGCATGGGCATCACGCCCTTGGGTGGGCGAGAACCAGAAAATCTTCGGATCACGGGCATTTGGATCCCCACGGCGCTCCTTGATGATATGCTGCTCACGCCCCAACACTGGGTTGCCCTCATATTTAATAAAATTTCGCCCCCCGTCGTTGCTGTAGGCCAGACTCTGGGTCTGAATCTTATCCGTCCCCCCATTGCCTGAAGACGTCGTATAAGCGAGAACCAAGGCGGGCTCACTTGCCGTCCCCCATCCGGATGTATTGAACACATCCACCGCGGCGGATCCTGAATGCATCGATCCCAGTTCATCATGGAAGATACCGATGGGGCGCTCCTCCCAGTGCATCAGGTCCTTGCTCACATAGTGCATCCAGTCGAGGTGCGAGACATTGTAATTGAATTGGTGAAAGAGGTGCCACTCGCCCCTGGAATAGACCAGGCCGTTGGGGTCATTGAGCATCCCGATCCGATTGTACACATGAAACGCCGGCATTTGATCAGACACCTCCCTGCCAGGTATCTCTTTTTGCATGAGAAACTTCGCTGGTCTGCTCTTGCCGAAGCGATGGTAGGTGACCTTGAGTTGTTGGCCCGGAAATGGGGAGAGGTCATAAACCGCCTCGTAGCCTGCAACCTCCATATCGCCAAAGGCAATCGGAAGGTAAACCGACAGCTTTTCTTTTCCACCAATCTCCACCGTGACCATCTGCAAGGGCGTGCCCGCAAGATGCCCGACAGGGACCAATAAAAAACCATCCTCGATCTTCTTCTCAAACTGATCCTCCACCCAATTCACATGCTTGGCGATAAGCTGCTCATTCCTGCCCGGGCCTTGATCCGTCGCGGTGATCTTCACATCAAAGAAGATGCCATCGTAATGCTGATCACGCACTTCCAGCACGGCCTCCTTTCCGCGTAAATCACGGACATCGAAAAAATACTCAGCTGGGTCGGGGGGGAGAAAGAAGCGGATCTGCGGTAGCTTGGCCCCGAGGAATCCGTACCCGGGCTCGGGCGAGCAGGAACGCATGTCTTTGCCATCGACCAGCAGGACAACCGCCATTTTCGTTGGGTGATAGGTCCCGGCACAGTTGATCTTCAGGTAGTCCGACTCGATGGTAAACGCGGGCGAGGTCATCCGCCCCTGCTTGAC
>JAYPZT010000186.1:0-2045 GCA_038136415.1 Opitutales bacterium | reverse complement strand
TCCACATAGGTGGCATCCGCAAATTCCGGATCGGTCATGATGGTGGCCGGATTACTGTTGACCAGCGAAACCCGGTAGCCTTCCTCGCGAAGGGCTTTGCAGGCTTGGGCACCACTGTAATCAAATTCACAGGCTTGGCCAATAATGATAGGTCCGGATCCAATGATCAGGATATGTTCGATGTCAGTTCTCTTAGGCATGCGGCAGGAAAAAAATCAAAAAAAAGGCTCCTCGGGGAGCCGGCTTGAATGAAAATCTGCTAATTATTTGGTTCAATTCAGATGGGAGATGGAATTGAAACTCCTTTATGCCCATTTTTTCCAATCCCTCAAGAAGGAAAGGGGAAATGTTACTCACAATATCGCAGGCATGGCTTGTCCGCCCACTGCATCACCTATTGCATCCTTTATTTTTTTGCCTCCCGAGACAATTTCCACGGTTTTCCCCACACAATTATAATTACGCATCGCCTCCATAATACAGACAGCCAAGTCCTCCCTCGGCAGGTACCCATGATGCCCGAGTTCCTGAGCCGCTTCAATCCGTCCAGTGCCCGGTTCTTCAAGTAAAGTTCCGGGGGCAAGGATAACAAAATCGAGCCCGGATGCCCGCAAAGCTCCATCGGCCACTCCTTTCGCCCTGAGGTAGTGCTGAATTCGTGGGGACTCACTATTGGGGTCTGCTCCTATGGCACTGACCATGATAAATCGGCGGACTCCGTGTTTTTTGCAGTCCATGATCAAGCGGACCGCCCCGTTTTGATCCACATCAATGGTTTTTTCCGGTCCGGTATGGCCACCGGATCCCGCAGTAAAAACCACTGCATCCATCCCCGGCAAAAATTCCGCAATGCCGGCTTCCAGATCGCCCACCACTGAAGGAACACCCAGGGCGGTAAACTTGGTCTGCTGGACAGGATCGCGAATCAGGGCCACCGGAGAAAAATCATGAGCCGCCCACATTTTGCCGCTGAGCAGTGTGCCCACCTTTCCATTGGCTCCGACAATCAGGGTTTTCATACTTAACCTTGGTTACAAGAATGCTCAAAACGAGGCAAGGAATGACTGAATTTGTTCGTCCTTCGATGAGGAATCAGTAAAAGTAATCAGTAATTTCGATTTGATTATGTCAGCTCCCGTCCGTACCCGCATCGCCCCATCTCCCACCGGAGCCCCTCACCTCGGCACTGCCTACATGGCATTGTTCAACCTTGCTTTTGCCCGCAAACATGGTGGCCAGTTTATTCTCAGGATTGAGGATACCGACCGACAGCGTTCCTCCCTCGAATCGGAGCAGGCGATTTTTGATGCTCTTCGCTGGACCGGTATCGAATGGAATGAAGGACCCGACTGTGGCGGAGATTATGGACCCTACCGCCAGAGCGAGCGGCTCGATCTTTATGAGCAGGAAATTAACCGCCTGCTTGAAGAGGGGCATGCCTATCGCTGTTTCTGTACCCCCGAACGGCTTAACGAATTACGGGCAAGCCAGATGGCGAACAAGGAGACTCCCCGGTATGATGGCCACTGCCTGTCCTTATCTCCCGAGGAATCTGCTCAAAGAGCCGAGAATGAGCCTTTTGTGGTGCGGATGAAAATCCCCGAATCCGGAGAATGCACCTTCACCGATGAACTGCGCGGAGAGGTAACCATTGACTGGTCTCAAATCGACCACCAGGTGATCCGCAAAACCGATGGTTTCCCCACCTACCATCTCGCCAATGTGGTGGATGATCACTACATGAAAATCAGCCATGTGATCCGTGGGGAGGAATGGATCAGCAGCACGCCCAAACATGTCCTGCTTTACCAATATTTAGGTTGGGAAGCCCCCGTATTTGCCCACTTACCTCTGCTGCGTAATCCGGACAAATCCAAACTATCCAAGCGGAAGAACCCAACCGGTATCTTTTATTTCCGAGATGCAGGCTATTTACCTGAGGCTCTGATCAATTACCTCGGAATGATGGGCTACACCCTTCCCGACCAGCGGGAGATTTTCTCCCTCGGTGAATTAGCGGAATCTTTCGACATCAAAAGAATTAG
>JAYPZT010000185.1:0-2049 GCA_038136415.1 Opitutales bacterium | reverse complement strand
CTGAGATCCTTTAATGAAGTGACTCCATCCTTAAAGTTATACCCCAAGTATAATGATCTGCTTAACCATTACCTTCCTCAGGAAACAGAAGCTTATCTGGGCCACCTGATTCACCATAATTTATCCGTGTCCAATTTGATTGATTCCAATTTTTCCTTTCTTAACCAGCGGCTTGCCCAGCACTACGGTATAGATGGAGTGCATGGGCAGGAGATGAGGTTGGTTTCTTTCAAGCCCGATGTTCCCAGAGGTGGTTTGATGACCATGGGCAGTATACTTAAAGTCACTGCCGATGGTTTTGATACTTCTCCTATTTTACGAGGAGCATGGATTTCAAAGAATATTGTCGGTAATACACTATCTCCTCCACCAGAGGATATCGAAGTGGTTGAACCTGAGCATGGAGAAGAAGCAGCTTCCCTGCGTGAACAAATTGAGGAACATAAAAAAAACCCGGCATGCTATGCCTGCCACAAAAGTATTGATCCATATGGTTTTGCCTTGGAGAGCTTTGATGCAACTGGCCAATGGCGAAAGCAATATCGGGTAAAAAAACCTCACAAGAATACCTTCATGTATAACCGTGCTGGATACTATGACTTGGTTGGGAAAGTCGACCCAGCTGGAGAAATCAGAGGGAACAAATTTGACGATGTCTATGGGCTCAAGGCGATATTACTAAGTGATCACCAGAAAATTGCCTACAATTTCATCAAGAAATTTTATGAGTACACCAATGGATGTCTGCCAAACCTGGAGCAGAGAAATGATCTTTATGCGCTCATACCCGACGATGCTGATCAATGCGGGATCCAGGAATTAATTACAAGTACTCTTAGCTACACCTTAAAAAACTGATATGAAAACAATATCCAGAAAAGAGTTTCTACGGGCAGGACTGGCCCTCCCACTTGCCCTGCAATCTTTGAACCTGAGAGCCGCCACCCGGCCAGCACCGGTTGCTGCGCCGAAGCGAATCATGTTTATCTGCAGTTGCCTGGGCTTCTATGAGCCTTACTTTTTCCCCAACCAATCTGGAGATTTTAAATCATCCAGGTATCTCAGGGATATGAAGGTAAAGGAAAAGATGACGGTGTTTAAAAACCTTTATCATCCTGGGATGGATACCAGTAATCATGATTCTGAGAAATCATTCCTTACGGGTAGCCCGGCTCCTGAATCACCCAGCTTTGTGAACGGAGTTTCGGTGGATCAAGTGATGGCTCAGAAAATGGGTGGAGATACACGTTTCCCTTTTCTTAATTTCAGTATTTATGATCGTGGTTGGGGATTATCCTGGAACGAGAGAGGTTCCCCGATTCCGTCCCTGCATGATGAGGAGAAAATTTTTAATAAGCTTTTTGGCAAAGAGGATTTACAGGCAAAGAAAGACCAGATCAGGAATGACCAGCAAATTCTTGCAAGCCTGGGCAAGGATGTTTCGAGACTTAGAAAATCAGGAAAAAATCCCGGAAAGCTTGATAGCTATAAAGTGGTGATGGAGGAACTGGCTGCACAGTTGGAACACGAAAAGTTTTGGCTGAATGCAGAGAAACCAAAGGTGCAAAAGTCTCTACATCAGGATCACGAATATGTTTTTTCCAATAAGATCCGGAATTTATTTGAACTTTCCAAACTCGCGTTTCAAACAGACTCCACCCGGGTGATTACATTATCGATGGATTGGATAGACGGTGCCATTAAAGTGCCCGGTGCCGTGGGGGGGTGGCATACCTTGTCTCATCATGGAGGAAAGCCAAATGTGATTGATCAATTAAGCAAAATTGAAATCGATACCTTGAAGCATTTTAACAATTTCCTTTATGAGATGGATCAAATTAAGGAAGGAGATGGTACTTTATTAGACCATACAACTATTGTGATGGGCAGTAATTTTGGAGATGCTTCCAGGCACACCTGTAACAATTTACCCATCATTGTAGCCGGGGGAGGGTACCGTCACCAGTCCCTCACCGTTACCGAAAAACAAACCCCTCTTTGTAATCTTTATCTCGAACTACTTCACCGAAATAATATTGATGTTGGTGC
>JAYPZT010000184.1:0-2089 GCA_038136415.1 Opitutales bacterium | reverse complement strand
TTGTGAGCAGGGAATTTTTACGCAGCAGGAAATTGATTGCTCAGCTGATCATAAAGCCTGTCTTTCCGAATTGCGAAATCGGGTTGGCCAAGTGGTTGAGTCAAAAAAAATGCCTATTGTTTTAGGTGGGGAACATTCTCTCTCCTGGGCCGCAGTGAATGGAGTTGCTGATGTGCTTGGGCAAAAAATCGGAATTATTCAAATGGATGCCCATGCTGATCTGCGGGAAAGTTATGAGGGGAATCCCCACTCCCATGCCAGTGTGATGAACTTACTGGTTGCAGAAGGTCACAAGCTTGCATCTTTGGGGGTTCGAGCACTTTGTGAGCAGGAAAAAAACTTCCGGCAGGAAAATGGAGTAATCTTTTGGGATGGGGAAGAATTGGTCCGTAATCAAACCAATCACATCCAATTGCCTGCTGATTTTCCGGAACTCGTATACCTAAGTTTTGATCTGGATGGGTTGGACCCATCGGTTATGCCCGCTGTAGGTACGCCTGTACCCGGAGGTCTTACCTATTACCAGGCGATTGATCTGGTTGAATCAGCTCTTGTGGGAAGAACATGTGTGGGCATGGATTTAGTTGAACTTGCTCCTCTTCAGGGGGATATCGTTTCCCCATTCACGGCCGCTTGCCTCCTGCAGAGGTTGATGGAATTGGTTTGATTTTGTTGGTTTCCGCAGAAGAGATTATTGATCGGTTTTCGCTGGAACCACATCCAGAAGGTGGGTGGTTTAGGCGCACCTATGAATCAAAAGAGGTATTAGAATCTCCCCATGGTTTCCGCCCTGCTGGAACTTCCATTTTATATATGCTCAAAAAAGGAGAGGTTTCCCGTTTGCATAGATTGGATGCAGATGAGACATGGTATTTTCATCAGGGTGCACCTTTGCGAGTACATCTGTTTTCCCAAGATGATTATCATTCGATCCTGCTGGGAAATATCTCAAATCATTCGGACTCGCTTGCTCAGTATACCATTCCCGCAGAAACTATTTTTGGGGTTACTCCATGCGAGCATTCAAAGGAGCCTTTCTCACTAGTTAGTTGCTCGGTATGCCCTGGATTTATTGACGCTGGGTTTTCATGGCCGGACTTATCAGTATTGCAAGCCAGGTTTGAAAAATATTCTGATTTAATTGAAAAATTGGCTCCTCCTGTGGAATCTTAAGATTGATGCACAAACTCTTTTCATGGGGTGGAGGAAAAATACTGGAGGTAGAAATTCCCAGTTGGGAGGATTGGGTGCCGGAGTTGCTGGTTCAATTCCATCAAAATATGAACCATGCCCAAAAGTCTCACAAAATAGGAGGGCGCTGGGAAAACTTGTATCTTGATGTGGAAGATGTGGGTTCTGCCCGGATCCCTATTCGCTTTGCCCGAGATTTTGGAAAAGAAAAACTGGGAATATCGAGCGTTATCCTTTTTGATCCATTACCTGGATCCAGCGAAAAACATCCACCCTTCTGGTTTAATTTGGCAGAACCAGGAGAATCTACCGGATTGCATGATCATGCGGAGCATTCTATCCTTTCAGGCGTTGTTTATCTGTCCTGTGAAGAAAAATCAGGAAACTTGTATTTTCATAAGGATGGGGAGGTGGATTTGGACATCATGCCGAGCGTTGGAAAGCTCGTTCTTTTCGAACCTTGGATGCGGCACGGGGTCCGGGAAAATCGTTCAAATACGAACCGTCTTTCCCTCGCATTTAATCTTTTTCCCTTTCCTTTGCCTGTTGATAATTTGTGATCCTTACGATTAGGGCCAAAATCAAATGTGAAACTATTATAATTTTATTGAGAATTTCGTTGTGCAATGCCTCAACAAACTTCATAAAATATTTCGTTTTTTACATTACTAAACTCCCCTCAACCAATGACACAAGCAACTGATTCTTTTGAAGAAATCAAATCTGCCGTGGTTCGCTTTGCTGGAGACTCCGGCGATGGTATGCAAACCATAGGCGAACGCTTCACCGATTCCAGCGCATTTGCGGGTAACGACATCGCCACCCTGCCTGACTTCCCCGCAGAAATACGTGCCCCAGCTGGCACCCTTGCTGGTGTGTCTGGGTACCAACTCCAATT
>JAYPZT010000183.1:0-2111 GCA_038136415.1 Opitutales bacterium | reverse complement strand
ACCAATACATTCTTGAGAATCAGTATTGGCAAGCCGGAGGAGATGACTATCCTGATGGATTCAATCAAAAAATGGAAATGTCCAGAAAAGCATCTATAGAGCGAAATACTAGTGAGACCCAGATTTCTCTGGATTTATTAATTGATGGTTCTGGTATTAATTCAATCTCTACTGGCATCCCCTTTTTAGATCATATGCTTGAACTGTTTTCCAGGCATGGTTTCTTTGATTTAAAGATACAGGCAACAGGGGACCTTCAAATCGATTACCATCACTTGGTAGAGGACCTTGGTATTGCTTTAGGTCAGGCATTTGGGAAAGCCCTTGGAAATAAGTCCGGTATAAAAAGATACGGCTACTTCATCGTTCCTATGGATGAAACTCTGGTTACAACTGCTGTAGATCTTTCTAATCGCCCTTACCTGAGTTGGCAGGTTGCCACGGAAAACTCAATGGTTCGGGATTTTAACATACAGCTTCTTAAAGAATTTTTTCAATCTTTTGCGAATGAAGTTGCTTGTAATCTTCATATCCGACTCGAGCACGGAGACGAACCGCACCATGTTGCGGAGGCAATCTTTAAATCGCTATCAAAGTCCTTAGATAATGCCACCAAATCAGAGCCTCGCCTGAATGGTCAAGTTCCCTCAACCAAGGGTACTTTATCTATTTGATATCCATAACAAGTGGAACCCCGCAAGATAGCGGTTATTGATTATGGTACGGGGAATCTTCGTAGTGTAGTCAAGGCCTTTGAACATATAGGTGCAAAGGTTTGCTTATCATCAAAACCTGAAGATATCCAAGGTTCGGACGCTGTAGTATTTCCTGGTCAGGGAAGCTTTGACCAATGCATGAACTCCCTACGAAATTCCGGAATGGATGAATTTCTTAAGTCCTGGTTAAAGGAAGAGCGTCCTTTCTTTGGGATTTGCCTTGGTCTACAAGTTCTTTTTGAAAAATCTGAAGAAGGGATCTTGCCGGGTTTAGGAATTTTTTCGGGACAAGTGGTTAAGTTCAGATTGAAAAATAATTTCAAGATACCACATATGGGGTGGAATCAAGTGAAATGGGGTTCAGCAAGTACGCATTCCATCGCGAAGGGAATAACTAACGACGATCAGTTTTATTTCGTTCACAGCTATCATGTTAACACAAATGACTCAGACCTTCATTTGCTAACCACTGAGTATGACATATCTTTCGTTAGTGGCATAATATCTGGAAATTGCATAGCGACCCAGTTTCATCCAGAAAAAAGCCAGTCAAAAGGCATACAACTTTACCGAAACTTTCTTGAAAATATCGAGTAGAAGTGGCACAACATTACTTTACCCCCAAAAACCCCTCCCTTTAAAAATTATGTCTGAGAACGCTACCCTTAACATTGGAGATTCCAACTACCAATTAAATGTACTTACTGGTACTGAAGATGAAAAAGCATTGGATATAAGCCAGCTTAGAAAAAATAGCGGGTTCATTACTTACGACGATGGCTACGGTAACACGGGTTCATGTGAAAGTAGAGTCACTTTCATTGACGGAGATAAGGGAATTTTGCGCTACAGGGGATATGACATTGCTGAATTAGCCGAGAAATCGAACTTTCTTGAAGTGTGCCTCCTTCTTCTGAACGGTGAATTGCCAACTGCCGATGAATTAGCCTCTTTTAAAAGTAAGGTTTCCTCGTACCAAAACTTGCCAGACGAAGTCCTCAAGTCCGTTCAGGCGATGCCAGCAGGAACCCATCCCATGGCCAGTCTCGCCGTCGGATTACAGTCTCTTGGCGGGGCTTGTTCCCACCTTTGCACCAATGATCGTGCTAAAGACTTACAATATTTTGAGGAATCTGCGGCACTTATTATAGCCGCCCTTCCAGTTCTAGCATCCGCTTGCTACCGTAAATCTGTTGGTCAGGATGCAAAAGGAGCAAAAACAGATTCGTCCTACTGCGAAAACTTTCTTTCCATGATGTTTGCCAATGAAGGAGATTCAGCTATTGATTCCGCACTTAGCAATGCAATGGATCTAATCTTTCTTTTACATGCTGATCACGAGCAGAATTGCTCTACATCAACATGCAGAATGATCGCTTCCGGTGGAGCCAATCC
>JAYPZT010000182.1:0-2114 GCA_038136415.1 Opitutales bacterium | reverse complement strand
TCGGCGACAAGACCTCGTGCGGGAAAACGACCCTCTGGGAGAAAGCCAATCATGTACCCTTCATCATCGTGGCACCGGGCATCACCAAGCCGGGGACGCGAATCGATACGCCCGTCGGCCTGGTCGACATCTACCCGACACTGCTCGATCTTGCCGGCTTACCCACCAAGCCCGGCCTGGATGGCCAAAGCCTCGTCCCGCTGTTGAAAAACCCACAAGCCAAATGGGATCGTCCCGCCCTCATGACCCAGGGCCGCGGCAACCATGCCGTCCGCTCCCGCGACTGGCGCTACATCCGTTACAAGGATGACACCGAAGAACTCTACGACTGCAAAACCGACGATCCTTGGAACCATACCAACCTGCTGGCTGGCGAGGACAGGGACAAGTATGCCTCTGTAGTTGCCGAGCATCAGAAATGGCTGCCGGAAACGGAAGCGCCTGAAAGAGAGCCTCGCCACAAGAGTAAGAATAAAAAACGCTAACAACACCATGAAAGCATCTCGAATATTACTCGCTCTTAGCCTCCTCGCCTCCGTGTGCAGCGCCCAGGAGCCGAAAGCGGATGTGGAAACTCCCGCCAAGAAAATGGATGTTTTGTTCATCGCCTTTGATGACATGAACGACTGGACGACGCTGTTCGACAAAAACAACCCGATCCAAACACCGAATCTCGAACGCTTGGCAGCACGCGGGGCGTTCTTTGAGAAGGCCTACTGTGCCTCAGCCTCTTGCAATCCCTCGCGCACCGCGACCCTCACCGGTCTGCGGCCGTCGACCAGTGGGGTCTACGATAACCCTCATCCCTGGCGCAAGATCCTGCCCGACGCAGTCACCTTGCCAAAGTATTTTAATCAACACGGCTACCGCACGCGTGGCGCGGGTAAGATTTTTCATCATGCCCGAACAGGCGAGGACGATCCCGCCAATCCGTCTTTCGAAGAGTTCTTCGAGATGCGTCGCAGCCCCAAACCGAAGATCCGAAAGGGCGCTTTTGGCAATTTCGACTGGGGCCCGGTGGAGGAAAAGCTGACGGATGAATTCACCGTCGAGTGGGCGATGGAACGAATGAAGGATATGCCTCGCGACAAGCCCCTGTTCCTTGCTGCCGGTATTTTCCATCCGCACCTGCCGCATTTTGCACCGCACAGTTTTTTCGATCTCTATCCATTCGACCAGGTGGTGATGCCACCGATGCCTGCTGGTGACTTGGATGATGTGCCGCAACTAGGGATCGATATGGCTCACACGGAATGGCGTTGGCACGGCTATCTTTTCGATGATGAGATGGCTCACACACAATGGACTCGAAGCGGTAAGCCTTCCGATGCTTCCGCAGCTGAAGACGATTCCGCTTCCCTGAAAAGTCTCGTCCGCGCCTACCAGGCGTCCTCCTCCTACGCCGACGCCAAGATCGGGCAACTTCTCGATCAACTCGATGCCACGGGACGGGCGGAAAACACCATCATCGTGCTGTGGTCGGACCATGGCTATCACCTTGGCGACAAGGAGAGCGTGGTGAAATTCACCCTTTGGGAGAAAGCCAATCATGTACCCTTCATCATCGTGGCGCCCGAGATCACCCAACCGGGGACGCGAATCGATACGCCCGTCGGCCTGGTCAATATTTACCCGACGCTGCTCGATCTGGCCGGCTTACCTGCGAAGCCTGATGTGGATGGTGAAAGCCTTGTCCCGCTGCTGAAAGACCCCCAAGCCAAATGGGAACGTCCCGCCCTCATGACCCAGGGCCGCGGCAACCATGCCGTCCGCTCCCGCGACTGGCGCTACATCCATTACAAGGATGGCACCGAAGAGCTCTACGACTGTAAAACCGATGATCCCTGGAATCACACGAACCTCCTGGCAGGCGAGGACAAGGACAAGTACACCGCCGTAGTCGCCGAGCATAAAAAATGGCTGCCGGAAACGGAAGCACCTGAAAGAGGCCCTCTCCACAAGAGTATGAATAAGAAACGCTAAAAACATCATGAAGGTTTCTCGAACACTCTTCCTCCTTGCTCTCATCACCTCCGTGTGCAGCGCCCAGGAGCCAAATGCGGGTGCCACTGTCCCGGGCGTAGAGGGTAGCAAACCGAACATCGTCATCATTT
>JAYPZT010000181.1:0-2133 GCA_038136415.1 Opitutales bacterium | reverse complement strand
GCCGTATCCGTAATCTTGATCTAGAATTACAGCAAAGACTTCAGGAGGAGGGGTATGAAAATCCTTGTGTACGGGTTTCTGCCAAAGATACCTCTCCACTGGTTGCAATTGGAGGCCTTAAAGTTGCCAAGGCAGCACGTGAAGATCAGTGGATTCGACCCTGATTCAACCATCCACTTCTACTACTTTAAAAAATTCCGCTTAAGGTTTGGGAAAGCCTCTCAATTGAGCAGGCAAATTTTTCCTCTAGTATTTCCACGTTTTCCTCTTGATCGGTGAGGATTCTCCATCCATCCAGTTCTTTATAGGAGCCAGATTCTGGGGTAGGGAATTTACCGAGGCCATGAACCCCTAACTCGGTTACCGCACGGTCTGATATCTGAATGGCTGCTGCTAACATGAGGCTTTCTTTGGCTTGTGCAGGATCGTTGTGCCAATGGATGGCGTCTACTACTTCGTCTGAAATGTGATGATTCCATAAATAGTAGGCCCCGATTTTAGAGTGATCCCACCCAATGATTTCCTTTTCCCGTTCTGTTACTTTTTCAATAGATGAGTATGAATTTAAGTACACTTCCTGGAAATGGTCAGGAAAGGTGATGCCAAAAATTAAAGTACCAAGATTGTGCAGCAAGCCAGCAACATAATCTGCCTCTTCTTCATAACTTTGTTCCAGTATTGAAAGAAGTTCACGAGTCAGAATCGCCGTTCCAATACTATGCTTCCAAAACTCTTCCCAGTTAAAAGAGGGAGCATTCTTACCTAGTTCAAAAATTTCCTCAATAACTGGAGTTGCAACTAATAATTCTCTAATACGGTTTAGCCCCAAGAAAATAGAGGCTTCCTCCACGCCACTAATTCTTTTATTATCTTTGCTTCCAAAAAAGATTGAGTTCACCAGATCCAAAACCCTAGTAGTTAAGGAAGGGTCGAGTCTGATAACCTCAGCGATTTGGGCTACGAAACTGTCTTCAGAGTCAAGAAGCGATTTGAGGGTATCATTGATGCTTCTTAGAGATGCAAGTTTGGGGCATTGATTAATCTTTTCGATCAGCAAAAAATCTGACGGCGGATTAACCATGTGTTGAAATCAAAAATAGGTTTTGATAATTAGCTAGGGATTAAAACCTTGGAGGGATCAGAAGAAACTAGGTTTTGCCCCTTGCTGAGGCATGCATTGTGATAGGCTTGAGCAAGATGGATGCAGGGTGATGATTGATTAATAACAAAGAGATCTCCGCTGGAAGAAAGGATACGGAAAGTTCCATTTGCCGACTTGTCTAACTGCAGAGTATGTCCTTCATTTTGAGAAATAAATTTTCTAAGTTCGGGATCGTTGAGAAGTTCCTTCCTGAGATGATCCAAATTTTGTCTCTCGGAACTTGTGATTTGTTGGGCTTTGGCAGATTGAAGTTTAAGTGCAAAGGATTCTTTATCAGTTGATGTAAGATTTTCCTGACTGAAAAATTTAACACCGCTGGCCACAAAATCTTTGCCCAAATTAACAAGGCCTGTTGCAAATATTGGATTCATGAATCAATAAGAGCAAAAACCTTGCCATGTTTTAATTTATTTAATGAAGCGCAGGCATTTGCGCTCAATCATTGATTCAGCAATTTGAATAGCGTTAAGGGCAGCACCTTTCCATAACTGATCCCCGACAACCCAAAAAGCTAAGCCGTTATCTAAAGCATGGTCGACCCGGAGGCGTCCCACTTGGCAATTTTCAACCTCAGAACAGTGAATCGGCATGGGGTAAAGGTTCTTTTGGGGGTCATCCATAAAATCAAGTCCCTTGAATTGTTGAAGAGCTTCTCTGGCATCTGGTAGGTTAACCCCCGACTTAAATTCTGCATTAATGGAAATGGAATGGGCGCGGTAGACAGGGACGCGTACGCAGGTGCAGGAAACTTTAAGATCCGCGAGACCGAGAATTTTCCGGGACTCGTTTTTCATTTTTAATTCCTCTTTGGTATATCCATCTTCCCTAAATTGATCGATATGCGGGATCAAATTAAAGGCTATTGGGTGCACAAAAGCAGATTCAATCTTATCAGAAAGTAGGGTAGAAGAATTTTTTTCCCGGATCTCCTGGTCCAAAGAAACTGGACCCGCCGCCCCGGCACCGGAAAC
>JAYPZT010000180.1:0-2140 GCA_038136415.1 Opitutales bacterium | reverse complement strand
GATAGGATTTCTTGTTCGCATAGTAATGAGTGCAAACCTCTGTCGTAATTGTAAATCCTGGAGGAACTGGTAATCCAATCCGTGCCATTTCTGCAAGGTTTGCACCCTTGCCGCCGAGCAACTCTCTTTGCTTTGCATCCCCGTCGGTCTTCTTGCCAAAATCGTATACATACTTGATGTCCTTGGCTTTTGATGCCTTTGAGGCTGTGGCTTTTTTTGCCGGCTTTGATTTGGCTGATTTAGTCTTCTTTTTTTGGGCCATTTCTAAATGTAGGGTTTAGGTTAGGTTTGAAAGTTATGGGTTAGGATAAGATTCGGTAGATAAATAACAAATCGGCAAATATCTAAATAATAAGTGATATTGTCAACGGAGCACTTTTCTTGGGTCTATTGCAGTAATCAGGGGTATTCGGTGATTTGATTACAAGCTAGACCATCTTGGTGTTTTTTATCAGATTCAGGATATTCACTTTTTTTGATTTTACTCACAAAATAAAACCATTGCATGTCACAAATTCCCCCCTCAGATGAGCCACAAACCTTTGGTCAGCGTTTTCATGAACGAGGCCTTGTTGGAGCTTTGAGCCGTAATAAGAAAATCAAATCAGACCCCAATAAAATGCATTTCCTGGACCATCTGGAAGAAATGAGATGGGTTATTTTCAAATCAGTCATAGCTTTTCTTTTGGGGTGTATTGGCGTGGCTGTTTTTCTTGATGATTCCGTTCGTCTCCTCCAGCGGCCTTTGGTCTCAGCGGTTCAGGATTTTGGCAATCTTTCGATTGATCTCCAAGCCGCCGGGCTCGCGGAATATCAGATACAACTGGAGAACCAGGGAATCCAACTAAAAGAATTAATCGATGCAACCGATCAGGATTTAATCGAATGGGGAATTTCTGATCCCCAACACAGACTCCGTATGCTCATTCATTTTGCTGGTGGAAGAGACCGAAACCTTCTTCAGGTAATCCGCTCATACTCCCCCATATTTATAGCGATGAAAATATGCTTCCTCGGCGGACTCGGTCTATCCCTTCCTTTCATCTTCTATTTTATTGGAGGCTTCGTAACTCCAGGTTTAACCATCAAAGAAAAGAAGATCTTTTTCCCAGGATGTCTTGCTGCCACTTTTTTATTTTCCGCAGGTGCGGCTATGACTTATTTCTTCATCCTTCCCCTTTCCCTGGCTTTCACCATTGAATTCTCCTTCAATGTTCTAGGTCTCGAAAATTACCGACCGGAAGCAGGAAATTATTACAGCACGGTTATTTGGATGACTTTCGCGGTTGGACTGGCTTTTCAATTCCCGCTCATTTTAATTCTCCTTATCAAAATTGGTATGCTGTCTGTCAGAAAACTCCGGGAGAGCAGACGGTTGGTTTTGGTCATTCTCATGGTCTCCGCTGCTCTAATAACCCCCGGGGGAGACCCCGTAAGCCTATGCATCCTTACCATCCCTCTCTATTTTCTTTTTGAGATGTCTATCTTAGTCGGAACTATTATTGAAAGAAAAAGCGAAACTGCCAACGAAGACTCCCCGAGTTCAAGAAGCATAACTGGTTCTATGACTCTTTTACTTCTACTCATTATTATGGGAGGTGGAGGTGCCTGGCTATATTTCAACTGGGAAAAAACTAAACCATTGATCGAGAAATTTTTGCCGGCGAGTGATTTTCACTCCAGCCCCGCACAAAAGAAAATAGATCTATCTACTCCTGCAGGTGATTTGCCCTTCTCTGCTCAAAACTCCTTTATTCTGGAACTCACCCCCATTGATTCTGGTGCTGAAAAAAATGGTTCTATCCCTGTTGAAAGCCAGCTTTTCAAGGCGAGAGTAAAGCCTTAAATTGACCCTGCTCTCCTGTATCTTCTCCAAAAATAAAATGCCTGATGAAGAATTGCTTGCAGTGAGGGTGGATCGATGGTTATGGGCAACTAGAATATTCAAAACACGCACCCTCGCCACGGAGGCATGCCAGAGAAACCAAGTAAAACTCGGAGGGAAACCCATTAAGCCTTCCAGGAACATCAAAGCTGGCGATATCTTATCCATTAAGCTCGGTCCTCTACTAAAGGAAATCAAAGTGGTCAGGTTAACTGAAAAAAGAGTCTCCGCATCCTTGGCAAAGATGTTACTTTC
>JAYPZT010000179.1:0-2153 GCA_038136415.1 Opitutales bacterium | reverse complement strand
CGGGCCGCCGATCTGAGATTGGACACGGAGGAGGGTGCTTTTGCCGACCTCGGGGGATATCGTGCGATCACCCCGGGAGATCCTGAGGAGAGTGAAATCTTCTGGCGGATCGAATCGGAAGAGGAAGACGAAATCATGCCCCCTCCCGACTCTCATCTTTCCCTAACCAAACAGGAAAAATCCATTATTAAGAAGTGGATTGAACAAGGTGCAAAATGGGAAAATCACTGGTCCTTTGAACCCATTGAAGAAACCAAGGTTCCCACTAATGATTCCACCTGGCCTCAAAATGAGATCGACGAGTTCGTTCTTTCTTCCCTGATCCAGAAATCGATTTCACCTTCCAAGCCAGCGGATCCAGAAACCTGGTTACGACGGGTATCCTTTGATCTCACCGGACTGCCCCCTTCATTGGATCGACTCCAAAAATTTCTTCAGGACCCCTCCCCCAAAGCCAGGGAAGCGGAAGTTGATTACCTCTTATCCACCATAGATTATGCCGAACGAATGGCACTGCTATGGTTGGATGGTGCCCGTTATGCAGATAGCAATGGCTTTCAGTTTGATACCACCCGCACCATGTGGCCCTGGCGGGACTGGGTGATTCAGGCTTATTCTCAAAATATGCCCTATGACCAATTTGTTCGTGAACAGGTGGCAGGGGATTTATTGCCCAACCCTACTCAGGATCAATTAATTGCCACTGGTTTTAACCGAAACCATGGATATACCTTCGAGGGAGGAACCATAGATGAGGAGTACCGGGTGATCTATGCAAATGATAAAACCACCACCTTTGGCACCTTGTTTCTCGGGTTAACCCTGGAATGCACCCGCTGCCATGATCACAAGTATGATCCACTTAGCATGGAAGATTATTATTCCATGTTTGCTTTCTTTAACACCAGTGCAGAGAAAGGAAACCCAGGCCAAGAATCCCGGGCAACAAAAGCGGCAGCTCCTTATCTTGAAGTTTATTCGGGCAAGAAAAACCCCATCCATGCAAACTGGAAGCAATTAAAACCAACCAAGGCAGTTGCTGAAAAACAAACACTCGAAATTCAAAAGGATCACTCCATTCAAGCGACAGGAGAGGTTCCCTCATCTGATTCTTATGTGGTTCACTTTGAGGTTTCGTCACAAAAGATTCGAAGCCTAAGGCTTGAAGTACTTCCCATTAACGGCTCCAAGCACGGACCAGTTGGCCGGGCTCCCAATGGGAATTTCGTCCTCAATGAACTTGAAATCTTCCTGGTCTCAGAAAATTCCAGGACGCCTTTGAAAATCAAGGAAGCTACCGCCACCTTTGATCAGTTTGGTTTTCATGTGAAGCAAAGCATTGACGGGGACTCCAGTACTGGATGGGCAGTGCAGGGAGGCCTCAATAAAACCCAGATTGCCCGCTTCGATTTTGAGACCGAATTAAATATTCCCAAGGGATCAAGGTTGGAAGCGAGAATGCAATTTTCTTCCCATGATAAACATGTTTTAGGACGCTTCCGCTTTGCATCGTCCATCTGGGGCATCACTCCACCCAATGCCCTGACCATGATCATGAAAGAGGAAGAAAGAGAGACCCGTATTCTCATGGAGGGACTCTATGACCAGCCCGGCAAGCGGGTAACTCCAAGAACCCCGGCCGTGCTTCCATCCTTTGACGGATACAGGCTGGACCGGTTAGGACTGGTCGACTGGCTGGTATCCAAGGAGAACCCTCTGTTTGCCCGAGTATCGGTCAACCGGTTATGGCAACAGTTCTTTGGTTATGGATTGGTAAAAACCCCAGATAATTTCGGTTTGCAGGGCGAACTCCCGAGCCATCCGGAACTTCTCGATTGGTTGGCCAAAGATTTTATCAACCACAAGTGGGACCTTCATCAAACCATCAAGAAGATCGTGCTTTCGGCGACCTATGGACAATCCTCAACCTATCGCCCTGAACTGGAGGATCCTGATAATCGTTCCCTTTCGCGTGCTTCCTCTTTCCGCTTGCCTGCAGAGATGATCAGGGACCAGGCCTTAGCCGCCAGCGGGTTACTCAGCAAGAAAGTGGGAGGTCCAAGTGTGATGCCCTACCAACCAGATGGAGTCTGGGGTGATCTGAACGCCCCGCCTTCCCACCGCGAATTTTATGTGCAAAGCAAAGGGGATAA
>JAYPZT010000178.1:0-2169 GCA_038136415.1 Opitutales bacterium | reverse complement strand
CCTGGCAGCTTGGGCATGAGACCAATTTGAAAAGCATCCTTCCTGGTGCGGATGTTGAATTCCTGCACAATGAGATTTTTATCAAAGGAGCCAAGGCAGTGCGTGGTGTTTACAACCAGGATCCAGCTCTTCCTGTGCTTATCTCCACCTCGGGAACCTCGCCCTGTGAAGGATGTCCGGTGATTGGTGGACTGGATGGCCGGGGTGGCCGGGCAGTTAATGATTACCTCGAACAAAAAGTGAAGAACCATACCCTGATGGAATTGGTGGACTGTTTGAATATCAATGTTTCTGACCATCATGACGGTTATGGAATGATGGATGGGAGTTTTGTCACCTCGACCTGGGGGAATTATGACCTTTTCCGCCAGAAACTGGACAGGGAAGGGTATTGGTGGAAACCGATTGTTTCCGCGGAGGCATGGGTGAACTGGGATGATGGTAACCTGGGTACCATGATACTCAGTGCCGATGTAAATGGGGATGGGGTCCGCAATGAAATCGATGGGTTTTACAAGACACTTACCCTGATGGGGAAGTGTATGGAACGGGGAATGAATGTCATGAATTTCCTTTGGACTGATAATGAGAGCCCCTGGTCGATGGGGTTGACCAAGAGAAGAGACTACAACGGTCGGGTGGGGGAATTGAGACCCGATCTGGTCATTCCTGCAAGCGATGGTGGAGCGGCGGTAATAACCCGCAAGGTTTCACTACGTGGCAGCGATAATAATTTCAAGGTGGCAGATGGGCAGGGAGAAATTTTCACGATCGAGGATTATCAGGTTCCATCCGATCCCAATCATTTGATGTACTATGTCTGGGAATGGTTTGCCCAGGCGGGAGGGGGACGGGATGAAGTGATCCGCCATGCCCTGGCTGGGGAGGTTGGAAACGATCTGATTGTTTCCGGGCAGGGATATACCGGCAACGAGCGCTACCGGGTATCCACCTGGAACCGCACCCAAAAGAGGTTTACCAACCTGATTTATTCAAGCGGTGGTTCGGGTACGACTCCTGCCGAAGTTCGTATCCCTGCGACTGTACAGGAAGGAAAACGCTTCAATCATGCTAAATCCCGCAAATCTTTTCAGGGAGAAGGTTTCAGGAATGGATCTTATTACAAGGTGGATATTACCACCAAGAATATTAATCCGGCCACGGGGGAAGATGAGGATGTTGAACTGATGGAACTTGGACCCTATCAGGTAAGAGATGGCATTTTGTCGGTTAAAATTCCCAGAATGAATAAATTTACAAGGGTGGATTTTATTCCTTCTAAAAGGGGGAACGCTAAGAGATAAAAGATATGAAACATTTTATTAGCTTCTTATTGTATACACTTCTCGGGATTAGTTTGCCTGGGCAATCTGAACGCCCGGAAAAGCCCAATGTTTTGCTGATGCTGGTGGATGACCTTGGGTGGCAGGATGTGATCTGCTACGATGTGGATGAACCGGCTCCCTACGAGACCCCCAATCTTGATAAGTTGGCTAAACGAGGGGTGCTTTTTACCAATGGATATTCCCCATCGCCGGTATGCAGCCCGAGTAGGTGTGCGATCATGAGCGGAAAACATCCTGCCCGTACCATGAGTACCACGGTGGCATCGGGTAAACCACCTATGCCCCATCATCCACAGAATTCATTTATCTCGCCTTGGTGCCGGGGAGGGATGGATACAAAAAATGTGACCATTGCGGAGGCACTCCAATCAAACGGATATAAAACCGGTCATGTGGGCAAATGGCATATCGCGGTGAACCATTATGCTTTTCCCCAGCCCGTGGATGAAGGTTTTGATTTTTCCTCTCACTATCCAGGCAATCCTCAGGCAAGAGGGGTACAGAATGGTATGCCTAACCGCCTGGAAGGATTTGCCACAACAAAAGAGAAAGATCCCTACCGCCTCGATGAAAACGGATACCCCCGGGATCATGTGACCGAGGAAGCCCTGCGATTCCTCGCAGATAATAAGCAGAATCCAATGTTTCTTTATTATGCGAGCTGGTTGGTGCACACTCCCATCCAGACAAGGAGCAGACAGCTCCTGGAAAAGTATTGTGAGAAGCTGGGAGTGGACTATCCGAAGGACCCCAAAGGATGGACACTGGAGGGCCAACGCAATCCCTATTATTGTGCGATGGTGGAAACTCTTGATTATTATGT
>JAYPZT010000177.1:0-2171 GCA_038136415.1 Opitutales bacterium | reverse complement strand
GCCTACATCAAATCATTGGGTGGTCTTCTGCAGGCCTGGACATTGGGTGAGCCCGGATTTACTCCTGCGTATATGTTTTTGAAAAACTCCGTGCTCAGCACCCTCTTCTTTGCCTTTGCTCTAAGATGGGCCATCTCGCTAAAGCCTGAGCAAATACCGAGCAGTCAGGCCAGTTCTGTTTCCTGATCAGAACCTAAGTCTGGGAGCCGTTTAATCTCTGGCGGCGGGCTTCAAAGAGGCAAACACCAGTGGCAACAGAAACATTAAGGCAGTCCACCCCACCTCCCATAGGGATCATAATCAGATCATCGCAATGATCCGCAGTCAGCCTGCGAATCCCTGTTCCTTCCGCTCCCATTACCAAACCAAAGGGACCAGTCATCGATGATTGGTAAATAGATTTTTTAGCCTGATCACTGGTACCGAGCAGCCGGACACCACGCTCAGACAGTTTTTCAAGATAACGGGACAAATTGCGTACTCTTGCCAGAGAAAGATTTTCAGCAGCTCCAGCGGCGACATGGCGCACCACTTCAGTAATCCCAGCAGAACGGTCGTTGGGGAGAACAACCAAATCCACTCCCGCACCATCCGCAGTACGCAGGCAAGCACCAAGATTGCGTGGATCCTGCACCTGATCCAGGATAAGAAGGAAAGGATCGTGATCGAGTTTATCGATTAACTCCAAGGAATCATCTTCATCCAAGGTGGAAATCGAGGCATCGGGGTTGGAGTGTGTCCGCCTGCCCAAGGATTTGGAGAACCGCCGCTTCATCCAATTAATAAACTTTTTTTACCATACCCCGCGGGGCAGAAGTTTGTGGTCAATCGTGGAAGTCCGATCCTTTGACCGTGGCTTTGACATATTCCTTGCGGATACAGAAATCGCCGAACCGTTCGTCATGTTCGCGATTGTTAGCAAAATCTGTGAGGATGGGTTCAAGTGCCTCCAGAATCTCGTCATGGGTAATTGCCTGCCGGTAAAGTTTATTCAACCGCATCCCATCGAGACCTGCTCCAAGGTAGAGGTTATACTTGCCCGGAGCTTTGCCGACTAATCCGATCTCTCCTAAATAAGGCCGACCACAACCATTGGGGCAACCGGTGGAACGGATGGCAATGGATGCATCGCTGATTCCAAGACTGGCAATAATTTTATCCAGTTCGTCCACCAAGGTGGGCAGGTAGCGCTCACTCTCAGCCAATGCCAGGCTACAAGTGGGAAGTGCCGTACAGGCAATGGAATTAAGACGGAGGGCGGAAACCTCGTCCGAAAGCTTTACTCCGTGTGCTTTGAGGATAGATTCTATATTCCCCTTATCGCTGGCGTCCACCCGGGCAATCACGAGGTTCTGGTTGGCGGTGAGACGGAACTGGCAAGGGATGGAACGGGCAATTTCCTGAATGGCAGCCCGGGGGTCACTGCCCTCTTTTTTGCGGAGGCGTCCACCTTCCACAAATAATCCATAGGCCCATTTCCCATCCGCATCCTCAGTCCAGCCGTAGCGGTCGGTGGTGGAGTCAAAGTGAACCTCCCGGGATGGTTGAAGATTCCAACCAAGGCGGGAATTGAGTTCTTCGAGGAACCAATCGGCACCACGGTCGTCCACTGTGTATTTTAAACGGGCATGCCTGCGGTCGCTGCGGTCTCCGAAATCTCTCTGAATTTTGACCACTTCCTCCGCTACCTGAACAACCTGCTCAGGTGTGCAAAATCCAATCACATCCGCAAGCCTTGGGAATGTGGCCGTTTTTCCATGGGTCATACCCAGCCCACCACCTACAAGTACATTGTACCCAACCACTTTATTACCTTCAGGAATACCGACAAAGCCGAGACAATTGGAAAATACATCAACATCGTTACGGGGGGGTAAAGCTACGGCGATTTTGAATTTCCGGGGAAGATAGGTCTTTCCATAAATCGGCTCCACTTCTTCCTCACCAATTGTACCTGCTTTTTCTCCATCGAGCCAAATTTCTGCATAGGCGGAGGTGCGGGGAGTCAAATGATCATGAATTTGCTGGGCAACTTCCAGGGCCTGCCCGTGAAGCTCAGATTCAAATGGATTCGCCGGGCTCATCACATTCCGGTTCACATCCCCACAGGCAGCAAGGGTATCAAGCAAAGTATCATTGATCTCCTTCATGGTCTGCTTGAGGTTGCACTT
>JAYPZT010000176.1:0-2175 GCA_038136415.1 Opitutales bacterium | reverse complement strand
TACCCCTCCTCCTGAAGTCTTTGCTGTAATTCTAGATCAAGATTACGGATACGGCTTCCACCACCCGTTAAGATGATATTCTCCAGAAGTGAAAAAACAGACTGTGGCGAAGCTGAAGCAATCACTTGCTTGATCGCATCAAAGATTTCGTCAACCAAGCGATTACAAGATTCTCCAACCTGCTTACCAATATCAATTTTTCTGGGCTTCCCCTCAACTGGCACCTTGATTCGTGCACCTGCCTCAGGCTCTCCGGCATAAGAAAATTCTTCTTTAAATTTTCGAATCATCGAGATGGGTAGTTTCACTTCTGGATAAGCTTCTCGCACTAACTGATCTAAAATCACATCCACTTCATTCCCAGCAAACGGAATGCTCAGCAGGTCTTCAGGCTTTGGAAAGTATCCTTGCACTATGCAAAAGTCAGTTGTTCCCGCTCCAATATCTATGAATAGAGAATTACTTACTGGATCTACATAATCAGGATCTTTCAGTTTTTCTTCATCCCGCAAACCAAGTGCCGCCAAAAAAGGTTCCGGAATAAGCAAAATTCCGTCAAAGGCATCTTTGGCGGCAGCCTTCAAATTCTCTTTGGCCTGTTCATCGGCAACCGCTGGTATTCCAATTACGCATAATGCTTCACGATTTACATCAGGATCAACTTGGGTTCTCAAAAACGCCATGAATGACTTTGCGGAATCGAGGTCATGAATCACTCCATCACTAAGTGGATAAGCGAGCCTAAGATGCAACTCGTTATCCAAAGCATCTTGGCCATGAAGCATTTGAGCGTTACCAGGCAGGATACCTGCTAAAATCCCCTCTTCTGGGAAGCCCACAACGGTAGGAACAATAACACCGTGATGCTCTCCAGTCCCAGGCCTACTTAGCTTGCTTAAGATGCAGGATTCCAAGGTACCCAAGTCCAGGCCAAGAGGTAACTTTTTTCTAGTCTCTTGAGCGACATCAGGCTGAGGCAATTCAGTCTCTTCGGTAAGGTCCTCTGTGTTCATCTTGGGGGAAGTAGGGTATGAAGTATTTAAAAGGATAAAATTTCATCAATCATTTCCTCGATTTCGTCAAACCTCAAACCTATTCCAGCAGGGGGTAATTCCTTATTTTGTTTATCCTGCACCAGCATTTCCTGCTCGTTGATAATATCTGCACCGGAAGTTTCATCAGAGAAAGGAGCAGACTCGATCCCTTTCTTCTGCTTCGAAATAATTTTCTCCTCTTCCTTCCTCGCAGTATCAATAGCATCGGCGATCAGCGGATCCTGCGATAAAACTACCTTTTGATCACCCTCAAGTGATTGGATGTCTGACTTAACGGTTGGCTGGAGTAATTCTGCTTTTCTTTGAGAAGCTAAGGTTTTAGTGAATTGATCCATTAATAGATCAAAACGATCGGTAAGTGAGGAAACCTCTGCACTAATCAGCTGTGCAACCCGAGCCTCAAAGCGACCAGCAAATAAGTCAAATGCGGTGGACAACTCATCCGCCCTGGCTGACTCATCGTCGAAAAGTTCCTTTAATTTAGCTTTTTTCTCAGATGCTTCGAGTGAACTTGTCTTGGCCCAGGTAACCACAAGTTTAGGAATTTCATTCTTCAGAACATCTACCGCACCGTCCTCATCTCCTACTAATCTTCGTACACAAGCCCGGCGAAACCCCGCTTTCAGCGATTCTAGGGGAGACATAGAAGAGGCACTCATTGAAGGTAAGATTGATTAAGAATTGCTCACCCTAAGGACAACTTAAATCCTGTTTTGGCAAAAAGTTCGTCTGCCTTAGCCAAACAATGTTCAATTTCATCATCTACCAAATCAAGTCCACCCTTGATGAAGTTCCGCAGATCACTGGGGAGATTTGCTTTAAAAGGAAGATCGCTTTGCTCATGCCTCAAGCAACGCCCATGCAAGGCTTGTCTCTTCATTTTTAATACGGGCATCCAATCATCACTCCAGCCATGCTCACAGAACTTGAGGTAATAATTTTCGTCTTCCCCATATAATTTTTCTCCGACCAAAGGATATTTTATATACTGGGCATGCACTCTAATTTGATGCTTTCTGCCCGTTTCAGTTAATATCAAGCAGAAGGTGTATCCATTTCTGGCAATTAAAGGATAGAAATGGGAGGTAGCGGTTTTTGACTTTCTTGATTTTTCTGTCAC
>JAYPZT010000175.1:0-2210 GCA_038136415.1 Opitutales bacterium | reverse complement strand
GAAGTTGAGCACTTCATGCATGAGTTCTGGGAGTTCACTGCATTTGCGGCCAATGTAATCATTTTCATCGTGGTCGGCGTGGTCATTGCCCAGAAGGCACAGCCCACGGGCATGGATTTTGCCATCCTCGGACTTGTCTATCTCGCCATTCATGTGGTACGGGCGATCAATATGGGTATGTTCTACCCGCTGATGCGGAAGGCAGGCTATGGATTGCCCGGAAAAGATGCTGTGGTTGTGTGGTGGGGTGCCTTGCGCGGAGCGATCGGATTGGCACTTGCGTTGGTGGTATATTCCGAAAATTTACGCTATGAATTCGTGGTGGAAGAAGGAGGCTCCGGTTACAACGGGTCTACCACCTCAGCCTTTATTGTGGATAAGGAAATGGGCCAGCAATTATTGACCAAGGAGAACACCAACTATTTCCAGGGCAAAGCAATTTCCCATGCGGATGTGGTGGTACAGGGCGGGCAGATTGTTTCCGTCTCTCAGAGCGCGGACCGCGCAAACTCGATTCTTGGCTCTTATACCACCCAAAATGCGGCCGATCTGCGGGCGGATCTTGCTTCCGGCCAAAAGAGTGTGGTGATTCTGGGAGAGGGGAGCGGTGCGATTGCACAGGCCTCCCTGGTTGGAATTTCCTCAAGGGTAAGGGACCAGTTTCTTTTCCTCATTTCCGGGATTGTATTACTTACCTTATTGGTCAATGCAACCACGGTAAAACTCCTGGTAAATGGGCTGGGATTGACTGAACTACCTGCGGTTAAAAAGTTGATGTTTTCCAATGCCTCCGGAAGTATCGCCACTGGTTGTGAAAAGGAAATGGATCTCTTGAAGGATGACCGTTTTCTGAGCGGGGCAAATTGGGGACTGGTTCGCAATTATCTTCCTGATCCTGTTTCTTATCCTCTTACTTCGCAGGAACTTGAGCAAATGGACACACTTGCGGAAACCAGGAGACGCCTTTTGGAAAAGGAGAGAAGCAGTTACTGGTCCCAGTTCCGGTCTGGATTGCTCAGTGCCCAGGCGGTTGCTTTGCTTGACAATAACCTAAGTGAATTTCTCGACTTACAGGGAAAAGTTCCTCTGATGCAGCGGGATTATCTCAATGATATTTGCACAGTCAGCAAATTGAGCGAGGCCCTTAAGGATGTTCCTTTACTCAAGCGTCATTTTTCTGAAAAAATCACTATTGGTTATGATTCTGCCAAAGCCTTCGTTATCGCACAGCAGGCGATGGCAAAAATGGTGGATTCCTTGGTCCGTGAACTCGATGAAACCGGTGATCCGGAGAAACAAAAGCAGGCTTCCAAACTGCTGAAGGATGAAATCCGGCAAAACCGTCTCGCAGGGCTCAAATTCATCCGCGATATGCACGAGAATTATCCCGAAGCCACGGTGGGGATTGAAACCAAGGATGCGATCCGTTCCGTGCTCAACCACGAGCGTAGTTCGATCAAAAAGATGAAAGCCGAGGGCATGCTGGAGGCGGATGAATCAGACCGCATGATCACGGCCGTGGAGGAAAGGATGAAAGAAGTGATGGAAAGTCCTTTGGTCCTGCGTCTGCCCGAACCTGTGGAAGTTTTGCGTGAAGTGGTATGGCTCAAAGGTATGCCTGATCAGGTGATTGATAAAATTATCCAGGCTTCCGAAAACCGGACTTATAATTCCGGAGATTCCCTGATGAAACAGGGGGATGAAGGAAATGGACTAATCGTGATTACCCGGGGAAGTGTAAAAGTCTCCATCGGGGATGTGGTGGTCGATATCATGGGACGCGGTGCTGTTATTGGCGAAATGGCAGTCCTCGCTGGGGTTCCCCGTACTGCTACAGTGGTGGCAGACTCGAGTGTGCAGGCCCTCTGGTTAACCACGGAATCAATGCAGGCAATTATGGCGGATTCTCCTGAGTTGTCCGGTAGTCTTTGGAAAACTGCCGCTATGCGTTTTGCAGAGAATCTGCTCGGCAACCGCGAACCTTACAATGGCTGGAGTCAGATTCAGTTAAGACGCTGGCTAAGTGAGGGAGAAGTGGTGGCCCCTGCCGATGGTGAGAAAGCCAATCTCTACGGAAAAGTGGCAATCCTGGTTGCAGGTAAAGCCAGTGCTCCCGGTGCAGCGGACCCGATCAGTGCACCTGCGAAACTTGATCTGGCAGAGGTGGAATATTCCGGGAACGCCAAGGTTTACATCCGCAACGCTTAGTT
>JAYPZT010000174.1:0-2219 GCA_038136415.1 Opitutales bacterium | reverse complement strand
CCAGTGCATAAGCCATGCCCTGGGGGATGGCCAAAAGTGCGACATTGAGACCTGCCCGAAAATCGTCTCCCGAGAATTCGAGTTTGTAACCTTTTACAACCCGCAAAAAAATAAATTCAGGCCAGAAAATATTGATGCGGTTGTTTAACATATTCAAAAATCAAAGTTTTCTCCGTTGGTGGATAGGAGCTAATTCGGTTTAGGAATTAAAGAAAATGATTTTTTTGCGGTCATCCATACGAGCTGTTTTTGATCAAAATCAGATTTTATTAAGGCAAGCTTCTTACGGATATCTTCCAGTTTAGAGACGGCAGGCTTTTTAACAATGGATGTTCGGTGTTTTTCCATTTGATCAATCGCTGATTTTTGAAGTTCCTTTTTTCTGGATATCAAACTGCTAACTTCCGATTTTAATGTGGAGATGGCATCGATAACTTCACTTTCAAGCTTTTGACTGGTGGACAAAATTTTATTTTCCACTTCTTTTCTGGTAAAATCATTGAGTAGGGAATCCTTCGAGAGAGACTTCAACTGGTTTAAAACATCTGATAATTCCTTGACAGTCCCAAAGTCAGAAATGGGAGTTATCTTTAAGTATTCCTGCGGATTGAGCTTTTTTCTGTGTATCGAGTCGATTTGAATCAAATGGCCTTTAAGTTCCTCAATATCTTGATCAATCTGCAGGATCTCTGATTGTATCGCCATAACTTCAATACTATCTTCTGGTGCTTCCTTCAGCTCCTGATGAATGATTATTTTTAAGTCTCCTGCTTCTTTTTTAAGTTCAGCCATTTCATCAAGAGCCTCTTTCAGAGAAGGGAGCATGGGGGCATCCATTTTCTCTAGAGCCAGTGCTTTGGGATAATACCTTAAGATCATCTCTGCCAGAAGATCTGCAGCTTTTTGCGAATGTCCCCTGCAGATTATGTTCAACTGTTTTTCAGAATTTGGAATGAGCGAGATGAGAGATTCCAAAATAGATGCTTCATTAAGATTGTGAAGCTCACTCTGAAATGCACTAAAAATTTGATTTTTAAGATTTTGGGAAGCAATGATTTCCTGGAGCAAATTTCCGAGAAACCATTTTCCTTCCAAAACATTCTGATGAAGCTTTACAGAATTGGAATCTGAGCATTGAAGCCAAATGATTTTTTCCGCGAGAGTTTCTTGGCCCGATCCATCAAGATCTGATTTTTTACCAGCAGCAATTTCAGATGAATCAGCGGACTTTTTCGTCAAGATTCCGAGTTGTTGGAGAGATAAATCGCTTTCATCATCGATTTTATCCAAGAATGTGCCGTAGATAAAAATTCCGACAGTTAGGGCAATGATTGCTATACAATGCCATGGTTGCATTTGCCTAAAAGAAAGAATAATTTCCACATTTGCAACTGTTGGTTGAAAGACTTGTCAGTAACTTTTGTTGACTTCTGCCATCGAGCAAAGTCACAATATTAGGGTGAGTGAAAATTACATTTCTTTTGATTTTTCTCAAAAGCTGGTGCGAATCCAGCGTGCTTTATACTCATACATCCTTTGCCTGTTGCCAAATCGAACAGACGCTGAGGATGTTTTACAGGAAACAAATCTGGTTCTATGTAAAAAATTCCCTGAGTACGATGAGACCGGCAATTTTCAGGCCTGGGCTTTCCGGATAGCTAAATTTCAGGTAATGGCTCATTTAACCAGGCACCGACGCAGCAAAATTTGTTTCAGCAATGAATTGGTTGAATCTCTTGCCGAGGAGGATTTTGATCAATCTCAACTGAAGCTTTCTCAGAAGGCACTACAACTATGTTATGAGGAGCTGCCTTCTCACATGAAAGATATTGCAAGGTTGCGTTTTAAGGACGAATCATCCCTTAAGGAGATCTGCAAAAAAGTGGGCAGACCAATTGGTTCAGTTTCTGCGACTCTTCATCGTATCAGGGCATGGCTATTGCAATGTGTAAAACAAAAGCTTCCTGCTTTGGAGATTGAGTCAGAAATTTAAAAGAATTCAAAAATTTTGTATTATTTTGGAGAATAGTGCTATTCGGGAATGAACGACCCCACAAAATGCAAAATACTGAAGATCAAAAAAAGATTTTAAAACTGGCGAGCCAAGTGCTCGACGAAACCATTGATCGTGAGAATTTTATCAAGCTTGAAGAACTTCTCTCGGTCTCCAGCGAAAATCGGAACTTCTATTTGGAAGTAATTCGGCTGGAGGCACTTTT
>JAYPZT010000173.1:0-2257 GCA_038136415.1 Opitutales bacterium | reverse complement strand
GAAGTGCATGCCCATTTTGAGGCTTTGCCTGCGGAGCTTTTCCCCTGGGCGGCGAATCAGAAATTCCCCTGATTTGTTTAAGAAGGATTGCTCAGGCAATGCTGGGCGTAGGATTTTATTTTATCCCGTACTCCAGTGAGTCCGTTTCTTCGATTGGGAGAGAGGTGCTGGGTAATCCCCACCTCAGACAGAAAATCCGGTTCCAGATCAATCACATCCTGCGGGCTTTCCCCACTGTAAAGCTCACAGAGAAGAGTGGCAGTACCTTTGGTGATGGAGGCATCTGAATCTGCCTGGAAGTAACATTTCCCATCCTCGAATCTGGGAAAGATCCAAAGTTGGGAAACACAGCCCTTGATCAAAAAAGTGTCGATCTTGTATTCCTGATCAAGACCGGGAGCATCCTTTGCCCGGTCGATGATATAGGCGAAGCGCTCGAGATGATCCTCAAAGGGCAGGAGTTCCTCGGTTAATTGATCACGCTTATCTTCGATGCTCATCAGTCTTTAGTTTGCGGATCGTTCGGAAAGAAAAACTCGATTTCAGAGTACTGCTTGGATCCGATTTCTATTGTTTGGATTATTCCTTTTAAGGGTAAAAAATTTTCCACCGTTCCTTTGGATTGAAAGTGGGAGGTGTTGCCCACCGTTTCCCCGGTGGCAGAATCTGCCACCGCATGCAGGGTTATCGAAGTTTTGTTTTCGTCAGAAAGATTCACCTGCAAGGATTCCTGATCGATACGGACGAAATTTTCCGCATGGGCATCAAGTATATAAACCGAAAAGCGATTCTTTTCATCGATGAGCAATTCCAGGTTGTATCCGCTCCCATGTTCGCCGAGAGCCATAAGCTGACCACCAAGAAGGGGTTCGTGCACATGCAGTCCACCATGGGATCCACAGGATTCATCATGCTGATGTTCAGCACATCCCACCACAAAAAGGGCAATTAAGATAGCGAATAGAAAATTCATTTGAATACTGATTCGTTTTTATCGCCCCAGACTAGAAGGAGCAAGATTAAGGCAAATCGGAAAAACTAAAAAGAAGTTCATTTCCTGATGGAAAGAATGAATTGATCTTAGTAGTACCTTATTTTGAATGAACAAGATATTTACTTTACTAATCGCCGCCTCGTTAGGCATACATCAACTCATTGGGGCGGCATTTGATAAAAAGCAGCCCAATGTGGTCATCGTAATTACCGATGATCAGGGATATGGAGATCTCGGATGCACTGGAAATCCAGTTATTCAAACCCCTCATTTGGACCGTCTGGCCAATGAATCGGTCTGGTTGACCGATTATCATGTTGCTCCGACCTGTTCTCCCACACGGGCCGCCCTAATGTCGGGGCACTGGACCAACCGAACAGGTGCTTGGCATACGATAATGGGCAGATCCATGTTGCGTGAGGATGAGGGAACCCTTGGTCAGTTTTTTAAGGATGCTGGCTACCAAACGGGCATGTTTGGGAAGTGGCACTTAGGTGATAATTTTCCTTACCGTCCGGAGGATCGTGGATTTGAAGAAGTCTACCGGCATGGCGGTGGTGGGGTGGGGCAAACGCCCGATGTCTGGGATAATTCCTATTTTGATGGTGGGTATTTTCACAACGGAAAAATTGTTCCTGCCAAAGGATTCTGTACCGATGTGTTTTTTGATCAGGCCAACCAGTACATCACCAATTGTGTCCGCCAGAATAAACCCTTTCTCGCTTACATCTCCACCAATGCTCCTCATGGTCCGCTGCATTGTCCACCCAAATATATGGATATGTATAAGGGACAGCCTGACCGCACCGCTGCTTTTCTGGGCATGATCACCAATATTGATGATAATATTGGGAAAACCCGTGAATTGCTTAGGGAACTTGGGGTGTACGAAGATACAATTTTCATTTTTACCACCGATAATGGCACCGCATTTGGGCAGGATGTTTACAATGCGGGAATGCGTGGACGAAAAGGCAGCGAATATGACGGTGGCCACCGGGTGCCCTTCTTTCTCCACTGGCCCAAGGGTGGAATGAAAGAACTCAAAAAAATCGACACGATTTGTCATGCGGTGGACATCGCACCGACCCTGCTTGATCTGATCGGAGCACCCAGTCCCGATGATTATCAATTTGACGGGGTTTCTTTACGTAAGATTTTGGAGAACGATGATACGATTGATTGGCCGGACCGGATGCTGGTGACTGATTCCCAGCGGGTACGGGATCCGATCAAGTGGAAACAATCCGCAGTGATGAGCCA
>JAYPZT010000172.1:0-2305 GCA_038136415.1 Opitutales bacterium | reverse complement strand
GCACCATTGATTCCGCCCTGTGCAGCTATGGAGTGGGCACGACGGGGGGTATCCTGGTAACAGAAGCAATCCACATTGTAACCAAGTTCTCCAAGAGTTGCAGCGGCTGAGCCTCCGGCCAGTCCGGAACCAACCACAATGAGTTTGAATTTACGCTTATTGGCTGGATTGACCAATTTGGAAGAGAAGCGATGGTTTTCCCACTTGTCAGCAAGAGGACCTTCAGGAATTTGGGAGTTAAGATTCATGGGGCGTACTTAATTAAAGATTCGCAGAACAAGAAGACCCGCAGGAAGCCTCCAGGCAATTAACCAATCCGTATTTTTGTGCAACAACGAGGACTGGGATAATGGAAAACCCGGCAAAGATGATCCAACCGTATACAGATGCGATACAATCCAAACGGGAACGCCAGCTTTCGGATCTTAGTCCCAGGGTCTGAAACATACTGGATACACCGTGGGCTAGATGACGGCAGAGAAGAAACATACAAACCACATAAAAAACCGAGATCGCATCCACCCGGAAGCCGGCGAGGATCATATTGTAAACATCATGAATCTCGGAACCATCGGGAGATCCGACCGTGGTTTTAAGGTCGTTATATTCCGGGAAAATTGTGCGGATAGTAAAGTGCAGTAGATGAAACACGATAAAGGCTAACATAAGGGAACCGGTTAGCCCCATGCGAAGGGATGACCATCCTGCCCTCTTGGTTACTTCCACCTCATTGGAGCGAGGCCGTGCAGCACGGTTTTCTTTGATCAATTGGTAAGCAGTAATTGCGTGAATCACAACGCAGACCAACAAAAACAAGCGTGAACCCCAAAGAATGGGAGCGGGCAGGTTTTGTAAGGCGTGGGCATAGGCATTGATTGCTTCCTGTCCAAGCAGCACTTGCAGGTTGCCAGCCATGTGAACAAAAACAAACCCAACCAAAACAATTCCGGTCAGGGCCATGAGATATTTTTTGAATAAGGATGATTGGAGCATGACTAATCTATTTTATAGATACATCTTCCCATCACACAAATAGGTGACGAGTTAAAAGGGGTAGAGTTAAAAAGTATTAGTTAAGAGAATTAGTAAAATTAATATTTGTGCAAACACAATTCCTTGGGACTAAATGAACGAATGTTGACAGGAGTGAATAAATCTTAGTTGCCACTCCCTTCTCACCCATGTCATGGATAAGAGTTACGATTTAAAAAATGAAGTATATTTTTATAACAGGCGGGGTAGTTTCTTCTTTGGGAAAAGGACTAACTTCTGGAGCTCTTGGTGCCTTACTTGAACAACGTGGCTTGACCACGAGAATACAAAAGTTTGATCCGTATTTAAATGTCGATCCCGGGACGATGAGCCCCTTCCAGCACGGCGAAGTCTATGTTTTGGATGATGGTGCAGAAACCGATCTGGATCTTGGACATTATGAACGATTTACCTCTGGTAAATTGAGCCGTTTCAATAACCTCACCAGTGGACAAATTTATGAATCTGTGATCCGTAAGGAAAGACGGGGAGATTATCTCGGCAAAACCGTGCAGGTGATTCCCCATGTCACGAACGAGATCAAGGACAGAATATACGCGGCTGGAGAAGGCGTTAATGTACTGATTACTGAAATTGGGGGAACCATTGGAGATATTGAGGGTCTTCCCTTTACAGAAGCCATGAGGCAGTTTGCCACTGAGGTCGGTAAAGCGAATGTTCTCTTCATTCATATGACATTGCTCCCCAGTTTGCGTGCAGCTGGTGAATTAAAAACCAAGCCCACTCAGCAGAGTGTTGCCAAGCTTCGCGAAATAGGAATCCAGCCGGATATCCTTATCTGTAGAACAGAGCAGCCCATCACTGAAGAAATTCGTGAAAAGCTCAGTCTTTTTTGTAGTGTTCCCAAAGAAGCAGTAATCGAGGAAATGGATGTTGCCCATTCCATTTACGAATTGCCTCACATGCTCAAACAGGAAGGACTCGATACATTGGTTACCCGGTTCCTGGGCCTAGATGCACCCGCCCCCAAGCTCGATGAATGGGAAGAAGTGGTTCACCGCTTGATCCACCCCAAGCACAGGGTAAAGATTGGAATGATTGGTAAGTATGTTGACCTGCAGGATTCCTACCTATCGGTCAATGAATCCCTGGTGCATGGAGGTATCCGTAATGATACCGGCGTTGAAGTGGTTCACCTCGATGCGGAAGCGATCGAGAGAGACGGTCCTGAGGCTCATCTTGCGGGTCTTGATGGAATCTTAGTCCCCGGAGGTTTTGGCGACCGGGGAACTGAGGGTAAGATTCTTGCGTC
>JAYPZT010000171.1:0-2308 GCA_038136415.1 Opitutales bacterium | reverse complement strand
TACTGATTTGTAGCAAAAATAACTAGACAAATTCTTCCTGGAACCATTATGTTTGGTTCAGGAATAATCGTGGCATCAAAGATGCTTAAATAAGTTTAGTTACTATGCTCACTTACGCGGAAGTTTTAGAAAAACAGGCGGCCAGACATTCTGCCACCATGGAATTGCCTGAGCCCAATTCCGGTCTGTTCTTTTTAAGACTCGTGAGATTGCCCAAAAGAGGTCGGGAAACGGTGGTCGATATTTTCTCCGCCGGGCACCGCTTCCGTGTACGGGTAACCCGTTTTTTGTCTCCTCTTCGGGATACCCTCTCTTTTGATAAGGAGAAAAAAGAATATGTGGCGGATATGAAAGTTCATGTTCCGATTGAATTATCGGCTTCCTTCATGGATGCGGACGATTCGTATGTCAGGATGCTGACCAAGGAATCCTTTGGTGGTTTTGTAACCGATTTATCGGAGGAAAAAGACGCAGATCACTACTTTCTTTTCTACACCAACTCTTTTGGCTTTGCTTCCCGGGGAATTTCCAATCCGCATGCCAAAAAATGGCCTGAAAACTGGCTCCGCTTGATCAACCGATCCTATGGAATGGAACTGCATCCACCTCGGCGTTTGTTCTATCAGGAGCCTGCTGCTCTCTGAAGCTAGGCTGTTTTGCTGGCTTTGTATTTGCGGGCAAATCTGATCATTGGAATGCCTGCGAGCCACGAAACCATCAGGTAGGTGGAGGGTTCCGGTACGGCAGAAAAGTTCAGGTAAAAGTCCCCATTGGAATAACTGACACTCCAGTCCCCGTAGTAAAAATTGGTATGGTAGGCGAAATTATCTGCCTGAACCAGGAAGTAGTCATGGATGGTATCTGCTGACCAATCTCCCCATGTGATACCCGTTCCACCATCCGGACCGTCCAAAAACTTAAAACTTGAACCATGCTGGGTCCAAAGATTGCCAGTGTTGTCAGGTGCGCCAGCAGTGCCATCACTGCTTTGCAGAGGAAGAAGATTGATGGAAAAGGAAGATCCTGCAGGTCCAAAAGATAGGTTGGTAAAAGAAAGCAGGTCCCAATCCGTACCGGGAGAGTTGCCATCAAAATCTTTGATCTCCCAGTCATATACGCCGCCACTCTTCAAGGAGAGAGTGGTTGCGGTAAAGGATCCGATGGATGCGTCTGCATCATCTGAGGCATCACTTGCCGTGCCTTTATCATTGAGGGACACTGCCTGCTGCAAGCTGGTCGGGGAGGTGAGGGAACTGGCGTATCCCAGACCGGGAGAGATAAAATCGATCTCGTTGGTGCCGCTGCCAAGGTTAACCGTATCGATGGTTCCATCCCCACCTATCACAGATTTGCCTGTCCCGCTTCCAGAAGCGGTTCCGGATAAGGATACTCCGGATCCAATTTCTATTTTTCCCTCTTCAATCACCAGGTTGCCGGAATAGGAATTGGATGAGTTGGTCAGGGCGACCACTCCCTTTCCTCTCTTGGTGATTTCACCACTACCTGAGAGTACGCCTGAAAAGGTCGATCTCCCGCCGTTCGCAGCCTGCAGAATCGAGGATCTTCCCAGATCAATCGCACCGGAAAAACTGCTTTTCCCTCCCGCATTCTCCCCGAGGATGGTTTCTGCATGACCGGTTAGGGAAATGTTATCGAACCGGTGTTTTTCAGAATCGGCAGAATTGGTGCCGGTTACCCGCAAAACAAAATTCGATCCATCTGAAAGGCTCGAATCGATCGAATAGGAAGTGAAATCAGAAGACTGGGAAGTAAGTTGTGTATAACTGGCACCCCCGTCCAGGGAATATTCCACTTCGATGCTGTCACTTGCTTCCTGATCGCCCACTTCAGTAAGATCCAGGGAAAGATTAAGATTGGTAAAAGTACTGATATCGATGCCTGGACTTGTCCACACTCCGCTTCCCCCGGAAAGGTCCC
This sequence comes from Opitutales bacterium, assembly GCA_038136415.1. GTDB lineage: Bacteria > Verrucomicrobiota > Verrucomicrobiia > Opitutales > Seribacteraceae > Chordibacter. The sequence goes on along the minus strand of JAYPZT010000171.1, from coordinate 370 downwards.
GGAATTCAAATAATTCATTTCCACTCAGAGTGATGACCTGAAGGTAGTCATTGGCATCTGAAAGACTGGCGGTGGTGGAGACCGTCCAGTTTACTCCTGAGGTATCTGTGCCGGTTCCGGAAATTCCTTTTCCGGTCTGGTTGGTAAAGTCCTCATTATAGGCAGATGTCTGTGCACCGGATAACAAATTGAGCCCATGGGTAAAAGTAACCCCGTCCTCCAGATAAATAGTGCCATGATTGATATCCAGATCGCCTATAAAATTATTCAAATTAGAATTATCGACCGTGAGGGATGCACCATCCAGAGTGTCCGCTTGCAATTGCAGATTATCAAAACGGATATATTCACCTGCGGCATCGGTCTGCCC
>JAYPZT010000170.1:0-2310 GCA_038136415.1 Opitutales bacterium | reverse complement strand
CCTCTGCTAACTAAATTTTTACAGGAAGCCGGATATGCCACCGCCCATTATGGTAAATGGCACCTGGCCAATGATATGATTCCCGATTCGCCGCTCCCGAGTGCCTATGGAATTGATGAGTACGGTGCATTCAACTGTGCAGGTCCTCAGATGTTTGTTCACGATGATGTGAAGATGGCCATTCCGTTTATCGAGCGTAGCCATGAACTGGGTAAGCCTTTTTTCATTAATTTGTGGATGCATGAGCCCCACACCCCCTTTCATGTCGACCCCAAGCTGATGGAGCAATTCAGCGAACTTCCGGAAGCGGATGCAATTTATGCGGCCACACTTTTCCATGCCGATTTACGGATTGGGCAACTTTTGGATGCTCTGGAAAGCAATGGTTTGACTGAGGACACGCTGGTTATTTTTTCCTCTGATAACGGACCCGCAAGGGGAGCACCCGGTACACCTCTTGCATTGACTTACGACACAGCCACTGGTCTCGGCTATGGCCTGGGTGCAGCTAAGGGAATTACTGGTGGGCGTTTGGAATATAAAGGCTCATTGATGGAGGGCGGTATTGGAGTTCCTTTCATTGCAAGATGGCCTGGCAAAGTTCCTGCCGGTGTTGTCGATAAAACCAATATCATTTCAGCGGTGGATTTGTTGCCCACTTTTTGTGCCTTGGCGGATGTGCCCTTGCCGGTTGATTACCGCCCGGATGGAATGAGTCAGGTACCTGCTCTAGAAGGTAAATCAACGACGGGCAGGGAAATGCCACTGTTTTGGCGGATGGCCAAAAAATCCAGAGCCTTTGCTGTGGTTCATAAACAGTGGAAAATGGTAGCAGATAGTGAGCTCTCGAAATTTGAATTATTTGATTTGGTTGCCGACCCCCTTGAATCCAAGGAAATATCTACTGAGAACCAAGGGGTGGTCGAGGAACTCAAAAATTTAATTGTGGAATGGCAGAAAACATTACCAGCGACTCCTTCCGGTCCCGTGTTTTCGGCTCTTCGTGCAGAAAATGTCCTGAAATAGTTTTAAAGAACTTTGCTATTCGATCCGATAAAGGGCTTCGTTGGTTCGAACTAACAGTCCCTTAGGGATAGGTGCAAAACTTGCCATATGTCCTGTTCTGAGTTGGTTTTGCTCCACAATTTCCAATTGGTTGCCCGGTTTGATCACGGTGGTCATTCCTGACTGATTGGAAAAATAGATATGTCCACCGGCGTAGGTTGGGGACGCACTATATTCTCCTTGCAGTCTTTCCCTCCAAACCAAATCACCATCCCTTGCCCTTACCACGGTCAGGATGCCTCCGTCGTTGATCACATAGACAAGCCCATCCACTAAAATAGGAGAAGGTTTTTTAGGTGCCCCCTTGGATAATTTCCAGACCAACTCGGGTTGGTTAAGGCCATTTAATTGATAGGCATGGAGTTCGCCTTTCATAAAACCGGTGGAAATAATGAATAAATCCTCATGGAGGATGGGCTTGGCCACATTGGAAAAACCTAAAATCCCATAGTTTATTTTCCATAGTTCTTTTCCACTTTTGGGGTCATAGCCATATACCCAGTCTGCACCGGTAGAAATAAGCACGGGGCCTTTTTCGGTCTCAGCAATCACTGGAGTGGCATACGCCTTTTTCGTCTGGGGATTTTCCTTTAATTTCCCGCTCCTTGGAGTCTGCCAAATAAGTTTCCCCGTTTTCTGGTCCAGAGCTACCACGCTCTGCTTATCTGTTCCATCCAAATGAAAAATCAATAACCCTTCCCAACAAATAGGGGTACTCCCTGGTCCATTTTCATGATGGATCTGAAGATCTAAATCCTGGTTTTTCCATAAAATACTACCCGATTCCGCATCCAAGCAAGCAGTACCAAAGGTTCCAAAGTGAACATACAGCCTACCATCGCTTAAGAGGGGCGAGGGGGATGCGTAACTATTAAGCCGGTGAATCGCCTGTGGATTCCTTTGTTCAAAAACCTTCACCTCCTTCAGAATATCCCCGCTACTAAGGTCTAACTGGATGGCAAAGAAAGCCACTTTGGATAAATAATGCAAACTGGCGGCACCAGGAAATTTGCTTTCTTTGACCCTGGCTTCCTTTTCCTCTTCAGTGGCGGGAGTTTCCACTGCACTGGTGAGCCAGATTTTTCCGTTTTGAACTACGGGGGAGGAATGACCTTTGCTTGGGACGAGAAAAGTTTTCCAGGCAATATTTTGATGTTCGCCCCAGCGAATGGGATAGCTGCCTTCCGGGGCATGCCCATCCCCATTTGGCCCACGCCATTGTGTCCATTCAGCTTCTCCTTGTGC
>JAYPZT010000169.1:0-2317 GCA_038136415.1 Opitutales bacterium | reverse complement strand
ACAGCGAAAAGAAAAATAGCCGAATCCTTGTTCACTTGGATCCCGAACTCAAAAGGGTAAAGGAGATGGTTATAGAATTTGATTTTGCGTGGCTTGATATTCAGGGAAGGGGTGCAAAAGGTAGCACCCTTACGGCTCATAAGGTTGACCGTGTGGTGAATGCACCCAAAGAAAATGGGGAAGATGAAACGAACGGTTCCCCGGATGAGCCTGTGACCCCGGAAAAAACTTCATCCGTCAAGAAGGGACCGCCCCCTAATAAAGAGGAAGTACAAGAGAAACCTGCAGTATCTAAATCCGAAAAAAGCAAAGAGCAGTCTTTACCTGAATCAAAAGATGGTAAATCTCAGGCAACTTTTGAATTTTGATTTTTTCTTTTCATCCTAATCAGGATGCACAAAGCTGATTGAGTGTTTCGTCCCGTTCCCATTGAAGAGGTAAGCCGCAAGGTGTTGCACATCTTGGTGGTTGTTTTTCCGGTTCTTATTTTTTACAGCCCCATAAAATTTGGTATCAGTAAGGACATTGTTTTCAAAGTGGTGACCTTTCTGCTTATCTATGCATTTGCCACGGAATATTTGCGGCTCAACCATAATCAGTTTCGCAAATGGTTTAATAAGTATTTGGGGTTCATGCTGCGGGAAAGTGAATCCCATTCCTTAACCGGGGGGTTCTATGTGGTGGCTGCCTTATTTATTTGCTCGGGGTTAAATCTTATCAGTGATCAAATGTCAGCTTCCTGTTTCCTTGGGTTTACCTTGTTTATTATTGGCGATGGTGCGGCTGCTTTGGTGGGCAAATCGATGGGGCGAACAAAAATTGGAGATAAGACATTGGAAGGTGCTCTAGGCTGTTTCCTGATCTGTTTCTTTATCGCTTTTTTACTTTTCCCTTATTTGCCTGAGTTTGAGCATCTATGGGGAAGAGAAGTTACCTTGTTTAATGCGGCTTTCCTCAGTCTTTCCGTGGCGGTGTTGGAGCTTTTTCCGCTTAAAATAAAGAACTTTGTCTTGAATGATAATTTATATGTTCCTGGCGTCGTTTCCGTTTTGGCTGTGTTGTTGCCATGAGCGATATTCTTTGAGGTTTAGGAGACGTTTCGAGAAGCGATCAACAGGAAAAACTTCATTGGGGGAACTGCAGGAAACGATTATCAGATTATCGTTATTTACCTGAAAAATGGCTCGCTGATTGTACTCAATCGCTAAGGCAATGCTTAGTAGTTTCGGTGCATCTGTCAAAAAACTTGCTTCCTGGTGTTTCTTATCCTGTGACATCGCCATGATTTCCCATGCTTTATGATTATGGTTTAGGATCTCTGCTTTTAGTTTTTTATTTCGTATCAGGTTATCGTTAACGGAGAGAACTTCGTCCATGGGGTTATATGCGGTGATGATGTGAAAGGTCTTGGGTAATTCAGGAATCGGTTCACGAAGTTCGAATAGGGTATTAAAATATTCTGGGTTCATGAAGCTGGAATTAGGCTAGGGTAGGAAGACCTTTTCAAGCGACAGAACAAAGGACTTATGAAACGGTTCTTTGGATGCTTCTGACCACGCATGAATTGTATCTTTAAAGGAGGAATGAGAGTGGGGTTGGTTTTGGTTAAGCGTTCGGCATGCTTTCCATGCAACTTCCGGAAATTGTTGAAAGAGGGGTAAAAGTTTTTTGGCAATAATGAGATTACTGCTTCTGTGAATTGAATTTTGTTCGAAGGATGGAAGTCGTTTTTTCCACCAAAACTTGAATTCTTCATTAGAGATTTCATCGACCATATTGATTCTAGCCTGGAAGTATCGGGTAAATTCAGCGGCATAGAGAGGATCCTGTTTATGGAGTGAAGTTCGTTTCCACGCATCTTCCATTTGTCCCAGTACAAAAAGAGAAGCCACTTCACAAATGGATTCCTCCAGCCAGCGAATGGATGAGCTATCTTTTTGGTAATTACAAAGAATATGACCAAGTTCATGAGCAAACTGGAAAACATACTGGCACCATCTCCGATCCTTCGTGTTGAGTAAGATAGTATATTCTCCTTTCTCTCCCCGCTGGTGTAAAACTAATGGTCCCGCGACGGAGTTTTCTATCCTTATGGTTGGCCAGTTTTCTTGATTTGAGTAGGGGAGGATTAAATTTTCTGCGGTTAGGAGAACCTCTTCAATTTCCTCAGTTCTAACATCTCCCCAATTATTTCCAATGATCTCGATTTTGGGTGCCGAAAACAATGTTATGAAATTCGAATACAGACAAAAAAACAGTATGAAGACTGATCTCGTATTCAGCCACGGAAAGATCGTAGATACAATTTTGTTACTGC
>JAYPZT010000168.1:0-2339 GCA_038136415.1 Opitutales bacterium | reverse complement strand
TTACTAGACGGACAAAACATCCATCACTGGCTCACCATCATGAGCCACTTTAAAAGGACGACCTGATGGTGAATACTGTACATCACTAAGAGGTAGACCCATGGCATATCCAATCGTGGCGTTTAAAGATGCGGGGTCCACAAACTTGCCTTCCGCTGGATTGCGTCCGACTTTGTCCATCTTTCCATAGACCGTACCTCCTTTAATGCCACCACCTGCTAAAAATGCAGAGAAACCGTAGGGCCAGTGATCACGACCGTTACCACCATTGATTCTAGGAGTCCGTCCAAATTCAGAGACCAAAACAATCATGGTTTCTTGTAGGAGACCCCGAGCTTCCAAGTCTAGGAGCAGGGCACTTAATCCTCTGTCGAGATCATTACAATTGTTTGCTACGGCTTCAAAGTTGTTGGAGTGGGTATCCCAGCCACCTCTGGTAACCTCAATGTAACGAACTTTGTTTTCAACCAAGCGGCGTGCCAAAAGACAGCCCTGACCGAAAGCGGTGCGACCATAAAGATCCTTCATTGAATCTGGTTCAGATGCTACATCGAATGCTTTGAGGTCTTCACTGCGCATAAGTTTGATGGCATCGTTATACAGGTCAGTGTAAGCACGAACTTGCTTTTGATCGTAGGTGTCCAAGAAACCAGCGTTCATTTTCTGAGCCATCGCCAATCTGCCGTCAAAACGGGTTTGATCGAGGTAATCTGCTGCCATGCTGTTTGCAAGTCCGGCATTGGGATTGCCAATAGGAAGCGGACCGTACTTAGACTCTAAGAAACCGGAGCTCCCTGAACGGCCATTGATTGCCACATTCATGGGAATGGTGGAATTGATAGGGCCGGACATTTTGGCAATCCAGCTACCAAAGGTTGGGTGAGCAATCGTTCCGCGCATCTGGTAACTGGTATGCATGAGATAGTTACCCTGCATGTGTGCACCCTGACTGGTCATCATTGTACGGATAACGGCAGCATTGTGCATGTGCTGAGCAGTACGAGGAAGATTTTCTGAAAGAAAAACACCATCTGCGCTTGTAGCAATTGGGCTTACTGGCCCCTGGTAAGTTTCTTTGTCCGCATCAGGATTTGGAGCAAAGGTATCCATGTGGGTCATTCCACCGGACATATAGAGATAGATTATATGCCTGGCATTTGCTGGCCGGGGTCCTGGTTGTAATGCTTCAACAGGTGTGTGAACATAAGAACCAGCCATCGGTAATAAACCAACTCCAAGGCAAGCTTTTGCTGCACTGGCTACAAATTCTCTGCGGCTTAATTCATCAAGGGACTTTAGATCTGATTTCATAGTGTGTATTGGTTTATTTTATAAATTTACCGGACAAATAAAAACTCATGGCTGTTCAACAGTACCCAGGCAATGTCTTTATGGTTATCCTTAGCATCCATTTTTTTGAGCATCTGAGAGAATTCACTCATTTCTCTGGAGTCTGGCTTTCTTTGAAGAATTGCCTGGAATGCATAGTTGATTTTATCCACAAGAGTTTTCTGTGCAGCGAGAGTTTTCATAAAGTGGGAGTTGGCATTACTGATGATATTTTTCTCCACATAGCCATTCATAATGGCAAGTACCTGATCTACAGCAGCTTGTTTGTGGGAAACTTCGATCTGATCTCTGGGGGAGCCTCCAAATTGGCGGATAAAGTGGCCGGCAGGAGCAGGGTGGCCAACCTCGGAAGCACGGAGAGAGTTTGTGTCTCTAGTTTTGGTTCCGGTGCGTGTGTAGGCATAGTCACTGGAAGAGTTTGCTGAGTTTTCCATCCCCATTTCAGCCATCATTTCTCCTTTTTCCATCATTGCGTCCATTTCGGGGAGTTCGGCCACAAACCTATCCTTACACCCATTACAACAGAAGGCCACGGTCTCACCTTTCTCATTTTTGGCAGTAATATTTGGATCTGCTAATCTCCCGGGTCTAATTGGGCAGTTCTCGTTGATAGGTTTGGGTTTATTGGCAGCCATTTCTTCCATCTTCATGTCCGATCCAGGAGGGGGGACACCAAGTCTTTCCATGAAGAGTTCTTCCGCAGTCATCGCAATATACCGATCATACTGGTCAAAACCGTTTCCGGGGAATCCGGAGTTTATACGGTTATCTATGTCAGGGTAGTTGAGGGAAACTAAGGAGTCCCAAATTTGTTCCCCTGACATTCTTTCCACAACTGGACCTTGGTAGAAGTAAGGTACTGCACCTCTCTTGGGATTGTCAGGATAAGGTCCAGAAATCACATGAGTGACTTCGATCGGCATGGTCTCATCCTTTGTATCTCTGGAGGTTATTTCTCTTTCCGGTGCTTCACGATGAAAGGCTTTTGT
>JAYPZT010000167.1:0-2340 GCA_038136415.1 Opitutales bacterium | reverse complement strand
TGAAATTCCTTAAAGACATGCCAATCCCCCATGCCCGATATATCCACTTCGGCAGATATTTTTGTATTATTGGAACTGGCTAGAAGGAGTGATTTTTTGTCGTACCCAGTCATTAGATAAGGGTCCGAATACTTACCTGCCATCACCTTATCTTCCTTCCATACTGCACCTACACCAACTGGTTTCCCCAAAGACCAAAGATCATCAATTGCACCTACCCAAAGTGCGGCTTTCCCATCATCGCTTACAATGATATTCCGATTGGTTCCAATCCGCGTCATATCAATTCCAGAAAGAACAAGCAGTCCCCGGTAGCTACAGTAATCCTTAATTTTAAGGTTGTGAGTGGATACCGGACGAATCATCGAAAAACCACCGGCATTTTCTGCGGGCAACTCAAAAAATGTGCCATGACAATTGAATAAGTCCCGCTCAGTTGCAACTTCTCGGCAAAGACGGCCAAACCCAAGTGAACCGGGTTTCAGGTAGCCCGGATTCTTCGGTAGTCGGAACCGTCTCCCTTTATCGTCCAGATAAATCACTGATGCATGATCTACTTCCAATATTCCCTTTCTCGATGGAATCGCTGTACCCTTGTGAAGACTGTGCCATGCTTTCTCATTGGGGATTAATTTGAGCTCCATCGACTTATCCAGAACATACCTGCCAACTTTCCCATCTTTGTTTACTGCCCCAAAATCTAGGGTTCTTTGATTATGGTCCTTCGCCTGGAGGAGACCGCCAACTACCACCTCAGAAGAACTTTCAGCTAGTCCAGAAAATTTTGAAGACTTTGGCTCATGCTTCTCTCCATCATTACCCAGATGAAACCAGGCGGTGGCCTTGCCCAATGAATTTGCGGAGCGAAGCCTTACCCAGGTTGCGTTCAAGTCAGGATCTAACCTGTACCAAGCATACCCATCAATCTCGACCTCTTTGAATTCCTCCCACTTTCCATTCCCTTTCGTATCGATCTCGATGATCAACTTTGTCTTCTGATCGGTGACTAGATGGAGTGCTCTTTTTTGAAACCCCGAAATGAGGAATGGATCAGATGGTTCGTTCGCTTGAACTTTGTCATTCAGCCAAACTGCCCCTCGTCCAATAACCGGCCCAATTTGATCGAGCATTTCTGGTTCTATAAACCAAAGATTTGATTGAGATTGAGGAGCGGCAAGATGCCCCTTCGCTTTTCTTCGATTAAGGAATTCCCTGTTGGCAGTGTCATCACACCCAATAGCAATACGGTCCTTGTATCGACAGAAGTCTCCAATTACTTTCAGGTAGGTCGAAAGGGGCTTAATACCTATGGAATTACCACTACTAAATGTGCGTGGAAAACTCCAAAACATGCCGTGCATGGTCATTAATAAGTCCTTCTCACCGACATCTCGAATGCGTGGCCATTCTGTATTCCAACCATGTGCTCCATCATAACTATGACTAGCCTTTGGTAAGCGATAGGCATGCCACTCGCCACTCTCCAAAAGCATAAGGATGATAGACCGAGCGTCCCACCCCAGGGCCCAAATCGGATCAGTCTCTGGGTTTTCATTTCCATAGATATCCCCAGGTCCGGTAACCTCGGTAAATTGATTACGACGAATCAATTTCCAATCGCCCACTCCCTGCCAGGAGGCCAATGCTCCGGATGGAATTAATGGATTGGTCAGTGCTTCCGGGTTCTTATCTTCTCCGTTATTTGAATAAATGAGAAATCCCTGCCCACTATACAGTCCTTTGCCGTGGTAACCGGGTAACCTTGATGAAGCCACACCTCTAAATGGATCGTTGCTTTTGGGGTGGTTCCAATTTCCATCTCTTATTAAACACCCAACCTCTAAGGTATGGACATCGACCTCGTAAAGTCCTTCCTCCATGGTTGCAAAGTAAACCTTGTTGGCAGGATCTGTAAGATGCCGAGCAATCGCAGTTATACGGCCAGGCATTTTCGATACAGGAATCTCACGAACTTCCCCTTTACGATTTATGGCATAGGAACCGATAAAAAGCTGGTCACTCTCTTTATGGATCAAGCGACCAGTCGGAGTGCTTCCACCAAGCTCTGGCCGTTCCTCAATCGAGGAAAGATCCGAAGCTATTTGGAACAACCTATCCGTTTTACCATCAAGCACATGGGCGGAGTATGTAGTGATCCATAATCGGTCTGCCCATGGGACAACTGTCCCTATACCACATTCGGTTCCATCATTAAACACCGCAAGGTGTGGATAAATCCCACTATATTCTTTTTGTGCAAATGAAATGGGATGCGTGAAAATAATGATAAGAGTAAGAATTATGGACCTGGACATTGCTTGTTTCATAAAAATTGATTGG
>JAYPZT010000166.1:0-2359 GCA_038136415.1 Opitutales bacterium | reverse complement strand
TAAATTGTAGGCCCGGCGCATGTCACCCTCTGCCATCAGGGCGAGACTTTCGAGTACCTCTTTGGATGCGGAACACTTTCTTTCCCCCAGTCCACGCTCTTTATCCGATAAACATGCAGATAACGCAGAGGAGATTTGCTCAACTCCCAGAGATTTAAGCGTGAATAAATGGGAACGGCTCAGCAGTGGGTCGATGATATAGTACCTTGGATTATGGGTGGTTGCACCAATCAGGCGGACCTCACCTGATTCAATATCGGGAAGCAATAAATCCTGCTGGGCTTTATTGAAGCGGTGGATTTCATCCACAAACAAATAGCACTGATCTGCCCCATGGTAGCGGGCGAGTTTCAGGGTTTCCCTGAGCTCAGCGACATTGGAAGTAACTGCATTTACTTTGAGCAATTTGCATCCGCCTTCCTTGGCAACCACACCAGCCAGAGTTGTTTTCCCCGTGCCCGGAGGTCCGGCAAGAATCAGATTCCCCACCCGGTTCTCCCGGATGAGCTTGGGGAGCAGGCATTTCTCACCGAGTAAGTGAGCCTGGCCGATCATCTCATGCAGGCCGATTGGGCGCATCCGCTCCGCAAGAGGTTTCCTCTGGGAGTTTTTGGACTCGGGTGTATCGAGTGAGAATTCTGGGGACTGATGATCCATACCTGAATCTTTTATGCATACAGATTAAAAATGCCGGGGCAATGGCTGAAGCGGGAAAAGTGAACCTTCATAATATCTCTTATCCTGAATTTGTACTGTTTAGAAAATGAACAATTCACGAAATCAGAGAGGTGAAAAAACTACCACTTTATCAAACTTGGCATTTTTGGCATGCCTTTTGCAAGTTATCCCTTAAATCGAGTTTCAATAAACTCTAACTAACTGAATATCAATAAATAATAAAAATGAAATCTAAATCCCTAAAGTTGTTAAGTCTGGGCGCAGCACCGTGGAAGTATATGCTTCTTGCGGTAATTCTTGCGTTCTCCAACGCCGTGCCCGCCCATGCGGATGACCATGAGGAAGCACCTGCTGAAGAAGCAGCCGCAGAAGAGGCTGGTCCAGTAGATGATTATCTTGAACTCCTCGACGCTCAGGGTGAATACGCTCCTGCTTATGACTTCTTCACCACTTCTATGTTGTGGACAGTTATTGCAGCGGCTCTCGTATTCCTGATGCACCTTGGATTCGCCACTCTTGAATCCGGTCTTTGTCAGAAAAAGAATACGGTAAACATCCTTTTCAAGAATGTTTTCATTATTTCCATTGGTATTCTTACCTATGCGTTCTTCGGATTTAATACCCATTATCCCGGGGATTTCAACGGTTGGTTTAGCTGGGGCGGAATGATCGGCGATCTCAATGCAGATGGCGGAGCCACCTGGGGATACGGCGGACTTGGTCTGGCGATGACCGGATTTGGTGACTTTATCTTCCAGGCAATGTTTGCGGCCACAGGTGCAACGATTGTATCTGGTGCAGTTGCTGAAAGAGTTAAACTTTCCTCCTTCATGGTTTTCGCACTTCTTTTTGTAGGTGTTGCTTATCCGGTAGCTGGTTCCTGGCACTGGGGTGGAGGAGTTCTTGCTGAGCTTGGATTCAAAGACTTTGCTGGTTCCACCGTGGTACACGCATTTGGTGGATTTGGTGCTTTGGCCTGTGTGATGGTTCTCGGACCACGCCGTGGTAAATACACCGAAAATGGAATTAAGCCTATCCCTGGTCACAACTTCCCACTTGCTGCCATCGGTGTATTCTTACTGATGTTTGGTTGGTACGGATTCAACGGTGGTTCTGTGCTCTCCGCTGAGCCAGCCGCACTTGGTCTTGTATTCACCACCACCACACTTGCCGCCTGTGCCGGTGCCTTGGGTGCGATGTTTACTTCCTGGTTTGCTTTGAAAAAGCCTGACCTCTCCATGGCCTTGAATGGTATTCTTGCCGGTTTGGTTGGTATCACCGCAAATGCAGATGTGGTTTCCGTTGGAAGTGCCATCATCATTGGTGCAATCGCTGGTGTGATCGTGGTATTTGCTATCACCTTCCTTGATAAGTCCAAGATTGACGATCCAGTCGGTGCGATCTCTGTACACGGAATCTGTGGTATCTGGGGAACTTTAGCCTGTGCTATTTTCGCAGACTTCGATTTCATGGTACAACTCAAAGGTGCTTTACTCGTAAGTGCATTTGCCTTCATCTTTGCATATGTGGTATTTTCTGTACTGAAAGCAGTTATGGGAGTACGTGTAAGCGAAGAGGAAGAAGACCGTGGTCTTGACATCACCGAGCATGGTCAGGAAGCCTACACCAATTAAGCACTCGCTTCCTTCAACGACCCATTAATCTCACACGAAAGATAAAA
>JAYPZT010000165.1:0-2362 GCA_038136415.1 Opitutales bacterium | reverse complement strand
CCCCCGCGTCCTTTGAAGTAGAAAGTAAGTGCCAGGTAGCAAACGAGCATGAAAACAGGGAAGATGGCAACGGTGGCAAGAGATGCCTGTTTACCAACCTGAATGCTGTGTTTGACGGTATCCTTTTCGTCGCCTTCGAGGGCGTCTACCTTAGCAAGCTCAACCGCAGTGTAATCACCAAGGAAGTAGGTGCTGTCCTTGGAGATTTTACCGTAGGTTTCTTCGGAGGTAGCAGAGACAACAGATACCTTAACCGCATCCTCAGCCATCTTTCCGATCACCGGGCCACCCAAAATTCCCACAGCGAGCATACCGATACCGGCAATCGCGTTGAGGGTGAGGGCACCGCCCTTAGGGCATTGCTCGGATACCACACCAAGGGTGGTGGGCCAGAAGAAGGTTTTTCCAAAACCGTAGAGGGTAGCAAAAACGAAGATCATCGCCAATCCGGATGCAGAACTGAGTAAGTAGAGACCAGCAATAGCAAGAACCGCAGAAGTGGTAAGCAGTCCCAAAGGTCCGAGTTTCTCAACAATAGGGCCGGCGAACCAGAAGCGGAGAACCATCATGATTGCGGAGGTGTAAATCAATACCCACAATCCGTTGTAACCAGCTTCTTTCATGGGCTCTTCCATCAATCCGGAAATGGCACCATCTGTACCAAGCTCAGTGGTGGCCAGAGGGATCATGATGATACACATGAAAATGAGTAAGGGACGTCCCAGAGATTTACAATAGAGGTAATAACCAATGGTGGATACCGCGGTAAGGCCGTAGACCACATTATCACTCCATCCAAAAACCATTCCAAGCTGCCTGTAGATCAAGTAACCAGCGATGAGGGCACCAATGGCACCAAACTCAGCAAGCATCTCTTTGTAGGAAGTACCGGAGGAAACCCGTTCGTTGACTGGAAATTCTGCCTTGAGCAACATGACCAAGTAAACAACGGCTGGGATAGCGATCAAATAGATAAGAATTCTCCAGTCTTCTGCGGCTTGTGCTCCGAGAAGGATGGTAAGGATACCACCTAGAACCAATCCGCCTGGCCATCCAGCATGGAGGATGTTGAGCCACTTGGTTTTGTCTTTATTGAACATGGTGGCAACGACAGGGTTAATGAAAGCTTCCACAGTACCATTTCCGAGACCCAAAATTACAGAGCCCCAGTAGAGCTTAGTGTAGGCCTCAGATTGAGCAGCTTTGAGGGCTTCGCCGGCCAAACCTTCTGCCATGACAATACCATAAGCCTGAAAGGCGAAGACAGCATAAAGAGCGTAACAAACGAAGCTGAAAAGCATCGCCGCACGGTAACCAATCTGGTCGATGATCAGACTGAAAACGATGATACTGATTGCGAAGGGCCAGATGCCGGCTCCAAAGAGCTCACCTGCCTGAACCTGATTCAGACCAAAGGTACTGGGCCAAAAAGGCTCGGCGTTGACCAGGAAGGCCCTGGTGATAAAGGCAAATGCGGTTGTGATGAGGGCGATGAAGCATCCCCAAAACAATTTCATATCAGGTTCCGAATTTTGATTACTCATAGTTTATTAATGGGCTGGTTATTGTAGTAATTAACTAGGGTAGATGTGGCTCATCATTACAAATGGTGTAAGCATGGCAAGCCCGAATACAGGCTAACAAATGCGGGTTAATGAGTGAACTATTTGTTGGCTTTGGCCCAACTGTCTCTCATGGCGACGGTACGGTTGAGCACAAGTTTCTCTGAATCTTTTCCATCGGGATCGATGCAGAAGTACCCAACCCGTTCGAGCTGGAAGGGTTTTCCGGTTTCCATATCGGGGACCGAAGCCTCGACCAGGGCAGTATCAACCGTCTGTAAAGATTCTGGGTTGAGATTGTCGGTGAAGTCTCCGCCTTGCTCGACTTTGTCAGGGTCTGGGGTTTTGAACAAACGGTCGTACAGACGGATTTCGCATGCCTTGGCGGTGGATGCCTCCACCCATTGAATGGTACCTTTGACTTTTCGTCCATCCGGGGTGTCGCCCCCGCGGCTCTCCGGATCGTACTGGCAAATTAATTCGATAATCTTCCCATCCTCATCTTTGATCACCTCGGTGCAGGTAATATAATAAGCGTATTTCAAACGCACTTCCTTGCCGGGTGACATACGGAAGTATTTCTTGGGCGGATCTTCCATGAAATCATTACGGTCGACATAGAGATGCTTGGAAAAGCTCACCGGGCGGGTGCCTGCATCCGGGTCTTCAGGATTGTTGACCGCATCCACGGTTTCCACCTGATCGTCGGGATAATTGGAAATAGTCACTTTGAGAGGGTCGAGTACCCCGAGACGGCGCGGGGCACAGAGGTTGAGGTCATGCCGCAGGCAATGCTCCAG
>JAYPZT010000164.1:0-2364 GCA_038136415.1 Opitutales bacterium | reverse complement strand
GAGAATTGTTCGACCGCGTTCGTTTTCTTTCCTACCGCATTTCCTTAAACCTGCTTCTGATTTCTGCCACCCTCGTATATTTTCATGCCGAAAGTATCATCGGTGTGTCTATTGGTGCAGCACTGGCCGGAGTGGGAGTGGGCGGCTCAAAGATTGCCTGGAGTTTATGGGTGACCAAGCTCGCACCAGAGGGCATGGAGGCAAGATATATGGGAGCTCATGTTGCCCTTACGGGACTCAGGGGTGCACTTGCTCCTTTTCTCGGGTACTGGCTCCTGGGAATTCTTGGCTACCACGGAGTAGCCTGGTTTTCCGTAGCCCTTGTAACACTGTCCACCTTGCTATTTTTCCGTTTATTTTCCCACCAGCGGGCACAACAGTCCGGTCTCTAATGCTGGTTACACTTAGATGTCGATTGACGGGAGGAAACCGATTGATTTGATAAGGTATATGAAGTCCCTGTTTGTACTTTTACTTTCTCTTTGTTCACTCTCGATTCATCTGTCTGCCAGAAACACCCTCGGGGAATATTATCTGGGCATGGGAGGGAGTTACTACGATACCGGCAAATATGCTGACCAACAGGCTTGGCTGCTCCGGCTCAATGCGACTGCGCCCAATGACAGCACATCCGATGTCAATGTGTACATCGATTATGGTCATGGGAAAGGAGTTGGCGAAACTGGAACCAGCTGGAACATCGGGGCAGATATTCTGGTTCATAATGAGAATCTGTTCGGTGCAGGTAGTATGCTTCATCCCTATTTTGGTGTTGGCATTTCCTACCTCGATGAAGAACTCCCTCTACGTCTCCGTGAGGATGGATTTACCTGGAATATTTTCTCCGGTGCGAAAATTACCATTCAGCCCACCATCTCCGCTCATGTGGGTGGCCAGTTCTGGGGTCTGTGGTCGGAGTTTGGTGAAAATGATTTTACCCTGGATACAGGATTAAGTTGGTGGATTGATTATCAGAATGGAGTTTCCGTGGATTATCAATACTCCCTCGAGCATGAAGTCAGCTATCTTACGCTCAAGTACCTGTACTCCTGGCAGTAAAATCTTAAACAAAATATTGGGTGGAGGGAAAAAGTGAGCAAGAACTCATGGTTTGATGATTGTCCGGACCGGCGGGGCAAACCCGGTTTAAAATGGGGGAAATACGAAGGTAAAGATATCCTTCCTTTATGGGTGGCGGACATGGATTTCCGGGCACCTCCGGCGGTTCTGGAAACTGCCAAAAAAGAAGCAGAATTCGGAAATTATGGATACGCAAAGGCACATCCAGGCCTGATCGATTCGGTGGTTCGTCACTGCCAATCGATCTATGGCTGGAAAATTGACCCCAACTGGCTGGTCTGGCTACCAGGCATGGTCTGCGCTCTTAATGTTTGCTGCCGGATGCAGCAGGGAAAAGCGAGGCAGGCTCTTACCCATGTCCCGGTTTACCCCCCGTTTCTTTCAGCTCCCGGTAATTTTGATCTTTCCTGTACCCACCTTCCACTCAAACTTGAAGGTAGCCGCTTTTCCATGGATTTTCAGCGGATGGAAAACACCCCTACCCAACCGGGTGATCTTTTCATGCTCTGCCATCCTCATAACCCGGTGGGCACTGCCTTCACCAGAGAGGAACTGGAGCGTTTTTCCAAGTGGGCCAGAGAGCGGGAACTGGTCATCTGCTCCGATGAAATTCATTGCGATCTTTTGCTCGATCCTGACCTTCGCCATATTCCACTGGGTAACCTCGATCCCGAAACTGCGGAACATACCATCACCCTGATGGCACCAAGCAAAACCTACAACCTGCCTGGCTTTGGATGTTCCTTCGCGATCATTTCCAATTCAGATCTTCGTATCCGCTTCAAAAAAGCGATGGCCGGCATTGTGCCCGACCCAGCAGCCATGGGTTTTCATCTCGCTGAATCCGCTTACAAGGATGGGGAAGAATGGCGCCAATCCCTGTTGGAGTACTTACGAACCAACCGGGACTACGCAATGTCCAGGCTGCAAACCATGCCTGGGCTTATCCCATATTCTCCGAGTGCCACCTATCTGCTTTGGATGGATGCCCGTCAACTGAAGGTGGAGCATCCACACCGCTTCTTTGAAGAAAATGGTGTAGGACTTTCTGATGGTTCAGACTTTGGAGCACCTGGGTTTCTCCGGCTCAATCTTGGCTGTTCACGAAATTTATTGGAGCAGGCACTTGACCGGATGGAAAGGGCGTGCTCAAGCCTGATTAAGGCGTAAGCATGTCGAAATCCGAGAAAGAAAAATCTCAAAGGCTCGAGGAATTAAGAGCCGAGATCAAACGGCATGACGAACTTTATTACCGCCAGGCCCAGCCAGAAATCTCCGATCAGG
>JAYPZT010000163.1:0-2391 GCA_038136415.1 Opitutales bacterium | reverse complement strand
TCCGATCAAATGGATTTGGTTTTTGCCGGACCGATTATTCGCTACCGCTACAGTTTGACCGATTCTATTGACTGGATTTTAGGCGGCCAGTTCTCCGGCAATCGTTGGAAAACAGAAGGACAATATGCAGGAGGTAATGACCCTGAGTTTGCGATGACAGCTTATCGGTTGTACACCACCCTTCAATGGAACCCATCCGAAAAGCACGGAGTATTTGCTTCCATCGGTGCTGAACTGGGCAGAGAAGTAGCATTGAAATATACCAACGGCCTGGAATCCGACCGGGACCTAAAAAGTGCCCCAAGCTTCGAAGTTGGATATCGCTACCGTTTCTAGAGTTTTGTACCGAGGATAGCATCTGCGGCATCCAATCCGGAAATAGCCGCCCGCTCGACCCGCTCGCCTCCAAACCCATCTCCAGCAAGGGTCAGACCGAGTTCAGGGATATGATAGTGGCTCTTCCCGAATGTGACCAGAGGCTTGGCGAACCCCCATCGATGGGAAACCCAGGAAATAATTTTTGCATCTAGTGCATCTTCTGCAGGGGCAAGCAATTCACTCGCCCATTCCGAATCCGGGATATCCCAATATTGATCGGAAAATTCAGCCGATGCGTGAAGAGTAATCGCAGGAACTTCTGAAATCCCTTTGACCTGATTATCTGATAACCAATCCACATGCTTGTAGGGATGAGTAACCGCACCTGGTTGGTTTAATTTCGATGAACGATCCAAAATTCCCAATATCGCCAGACACTGCGTATGGCGAATAGATTGCAAGCGTGACATCGTCTCTGGCCCGAGATCTATTTCACTTCGTTCAAAAAGTTGGAGCATCTGCACCGATGGAATCGTAATCACCAGATGATCCGCTTCCAAAATCCTACCCTCGCCTTCCCGCTCAACAACTTTCCACTTCTTTCCACGCTCAATTTTTTCGACGAAAAAATTCAGCGCGAGCAGACAATTCTGGGTAAGGGACTTCGCTGGGCCGGTCATACCTCTCTTTCCCCGATATCTCATATCACTGGGTATATCGGGCCGTCCCGGCACCCGGTCATACCATGGAGAGACCTGCTCCTCCTTCAGCCATTTTTGGTTCAGTTGCTGCAACCTTGGGTCCCGGGTAGTAAAGAACTGGGCACCATGATCAATCCGAGCACCCTCCATCCGTCGGGTGGCCATACGCCCCCCGACTCCCCTGCCTTTTTCCACCACAGTCACCTGATGCCCCGCATGGACCAGTTGATGAGCACAAGCACATCCGGAAATACCAGCACCTATCACAATTATATTCACAGCGGGACAGCCTAGACCAAAAAGGCTAAAAGGAAAACCATCACTTCTCTTTGTATGAATGCTTGGAAACCCTTCCTGCTACCATTAAAATTAAATAATGAACTTCAGATTACGAAAAGCATCCGATCGTGGAACCGCTGAACACGGCTGGCTGCATGCGAATTTCACTTTCTCTTTTGCCAATTATTACGATCCTCAGTGGACTGGTTTTCATTCCCTTATCGTAATGAATAACGATATCATTGAACCGGGCGGCGGGTTTCCCACTCATCCTCACCGCGATGCAGAAATTTTTACCTATGTGATTTCCGGGGAACTGGAACATCGGGACAGCATGGGAAATGGGTCGGTCATCAAACCGGGCGACCTGCAGTACATGAGTGCAGGCTCGGGAGTGACTCACAGTGAATTTAATCCATCCAAAAAACACAGGACGGAACTTTACCAGATCTGGATGCTTCCCAATCAATCTGGGGGTGAACCTCTGTATGCGGAAAAGAAACTTTCTGAATCAGAAGGTATTGGGGGAATGAAACTGCTGTTTTCCGGGAAAGGGAAGGATGGCTCATCACCAATCAGACAGGATGCTGAGTTTTGGCTGGGTCAGGGAGAAAGCCAAAAATCTTTCACCCTCGAACCATCTCCTACCTTGCCCCATGCCTGGATTCAGGTGGTTGCCGGATCCGTAAAAGTTGGAGATCATACCCTAAATCAAGCGGACGGACTTGCGATCGAGCACATAGATCAATCGATCCAACTGAGCTGTGAGGAAGACAGTACCTTTTTTCTCTTCCGCCTTCCTCCCTCCTGATCATGCAAGATTCCCTGATTTTGGAAGAACCCGGAGAGATCAATCTTCCCGATGCGGAGCTTTTTTATTACCCGGAACTTTTTGAAGCCAAGAAAGCGGATGAGCTCCTAACTCGCCTCAAAGATGGCATCGAGTGGACCCAAAACACCATCCGTTTTTACGGCAAGGAAAGTTTAGTTCCCCGATTGGAGGCCTGGTACGGAGACCCAGGGAAATCCTATGCCTACTCCGGCATCCACATGAACCCCAAACCATGGACCGAGGAACTGCTCACGATCAAGC
>JAYPZT010000162.1:0-2420 GCA_038136415.1 Opitutales bacterium | reverse complement strand
CGATTCCGGTGCGGCAGGTCCATTGGATTTGATTCGATTGTAAAGGCTCTTCATGCGGTCAATGATATCCTTGCTCTCGGCCAGTTCTGAGCCTTTGAGCTCTCGCTCCTTTGGCAATTTACGTGCATCGATAAGTTTTTCGCTCTTGATGAGATAGCGCCACTCCCCATCGAAGATCGATTCGCCCTGGGGCAAACCCTGGTGGACCCATCGCCGCGCTGGGCCTTCCTTGCCGTGGATTTGATTAACAATACTGCGCCCGTCGGTCTCGACTCTGTGTTTTGTGGCGGTCAGTTCGCAAAAGGTCTCGAATAGATCCACCACATCAACCAATTCCTCATTGACGCCTCCGGCAGGAATCGATTTCGGACCCCAGACGATAAACGGCACATGAGATCCTGCATCATTCAGGTCAGCCTTTGCCCCATCGACATTGCCTTTAAGGGTATGACGGGTGTGCTTGTTCTCTCCCGGCTGCCCATAGCGGGGATTCTTATAAAGGGAGCTGTTACGATAGCTCACCTGCAGGCCATTGTCCCCCATGAAGAAGACATAGGTGTTGTCCTTGATCCCGAGTTCATTGACGCTCTTGAGAATTCTGCCGACAAGGGTGTCCATGTATTCGATCATGTTACCCATGGTGGCTTCGCGATCCAGAGCAAGGTCCTGCGGTGTCTGGACTAACGGCCAGTGGGGCAGTAGTTCATTGTGAACAATGAAGAAAGGTTTTTTTACCTTGGTCGCCTCAGTCATCTTCTCAATCACATAATCGGCCAGCACATCCGGGCCGAATCGTTTCTCCAAGCCATCCATCACTTTTCCGTCTCGATTGAATGTAGGATTCCAGTGCCGTCCGGTCTTCTTGCCATTCCGCCAAATCTGCCAGATGCACCATGAGTCAAAACCGGCATCCCGGATATGATTCGGCCAATGCTCCAGGGTTGCCAACTGCCACTTTCCGGTCACCGCGGTCATGTAGCCATTCTTTTGAATCTGCTGCCCAAAGGTTGGCATCTTCCTGAAGTCAACCTTCTGTTTTGTTCCCCTGTGGACCGGCAGGATATCGGTGTGCTTATGCCGAAAGGTATAGGTTCCCGTATGCAAACTTACCCGGGATGGTGTGCAGATGGAACTGGTGTACATGCTTTGGAACCGAAGTCCCTCTTTTGCCATTTGATTCAGATGCGGCGTTTTAAAATCCAAACCACCATAGGCACCAAGTCCTTCGTAACCGATATCGTCAGCGAAAATGAGCACGACATTGGGTTTGTCAGTTGTGGCCGCCACCGAAAACCGGGCCAGCAATATCAGTGACAAAGAAAATATAGTGATTCGGTTCACAACCTCATTCTTGGCTCTAAAGCTTCTGTTTATCAGCAAGCAGTCTTGCCTTCAGTTTGGTATAATCCACATCCTGAACAACGATGCCTTCATCCATGGCCATGACTGCGGCGGTGCCGGCACTTTGCCCTAGAATCATGAAGACCGGTTCCATACGGATTGAACCGTAGGCGACATGTGAAGCCGACAGACAAAGGGGCACAAGCAGATTGCTGCATTCTTCTTTCTTTGGGACGATCGAGCGATACGAAACGGGATAAGGCTTCACATGGTGTCCAAAACCGCCCTCGTTGCGAACCGTGGTTACACCATTTTCCTGAACAACGACGCGTTGGCAGAAATGAGAGTCCATCGCATAGGAGGCAATACCCACCGAGTCCTTGACCATGCGCTTGTTTTCGCAATTGGCTTGAACCATCACATAATCCGAGACCATGCGCCGTCCCTCCCGCACATAGAGGTGATGCGGCCAATGACCGCTACCCTTGAATTCACCCGGAGGAAGCCCCCATGCATTCACCCGAGCCTGCAATTCCTTCGGAACCTGCTTGTCGTTGGCCAGGAAGTACATCAGCCCCTGCTGGTAGGTGACATGGTCCTGATAAATCCTCTCCCGCAGTTCATACAACTCGGGCAACGGAACCGGCAGACCACGGCGTGGCGGACGAAGCGTGGAAAAGTTCTCCGGAGAATAGGTGCCATCGGGCCAACGATGACATCCACCCACATAATCGCTGGAGAAACTCCCGGCGTTATTGCTGTCCCCATTTTTCATCTGCACAGGGCCGTCAGTCATTGGTTTTGTTGTGTAATTCAGGGTCCACCTGGGCCGAGGGTCAATGTTTAGGAACCGTGCCAGTAGAGCATAGCGACCCGCATCATAGCCATCAGGTTTTGGAAAAGCGATCTTGTCGCGTGCCTTGGTCAAATGCATTCGGAAATTGTAGGCCTGGATACGATGATCACCATCGCCCGGTTTGCCATACGGTTCTGATGAGATCTCCGGAAGCAGTCCGGATGCCGGATCACCGGGCTTGACATAGGGACTGATGGGCAATCCACAGAACTGGTAAACACCC
>JAYPZT010000161.1:0-2443 GCA_038136415.1 Opitutales bacterium | reverse complement strand
AGAGTTTCACCTTTCCAGGCAAATACTGGAATTCCCGCTGCGGCGATAGCTGCTGCTGCATGATCTTGGGTCGAGAAAATATTACAAGAACACCAACGTACATCTGCTCCAAGTTCGACGAGAGTTTCGATAAGAACAGCGGTTTGGATAGTCATGTGCAAAGAACCCATGATTTTAACACCAGCTAGTGGTTTGGTTGGGCCATACTTTTCACGAGTGGCCATCAAACCGGGCATTTCATGCTCAGCTATGGAAATTTCTTTGCGGCCAAATTCGGCAAGAGTGATATCAGCAACTTTGTAGTCTAAGGATGCGGGGGCGATTGTTTCTGTCATAATGGTCATGGGTTATAAAACGGATGAAATCTAAAATTGGATGACTTTTTCTAAACAGCTTGTTTCAGGGCTTCTGTTTTGCTCAACTCTTCCCAGGGCAATCCAGCTTTTCCAAAGTGTCCGTAGTGGGTAGTATCGCGGTAGATCGGGCGCAAAAGATTGAGCTGTTGAACGATGTCAGCAGGTTTAAAAGAGAAAACTTCTCGAACGGCTTGCTCGATTTTGGCTTCCTCGACTTTCTCAGTTCCGAAACAATCTAAAGTAACACTTGTGGGCTCAGGATGTCCGATGGCATAAGCAACCTGAATTTCAACGCGGTCAGCCAATCCGGCAGCTACCACATTCTTTGCCACCCATCGACACATGTAAGCGGCAGAACGATCCACTTTACTTGGATCTTTCCCTGAGAAAGCACCGCCACCATGACGCCCCCAGCCTCCGTAAGTATCCACTATAATTTTTCTTCCCGTTAAACCGGAGTCGCCCTCTGGCCCACCGATCACAAAACGACCCGTTGGGTTGATCAAGTATTCTGTATCGGAAGAAAGCAGTTCCGCAGGCAAGGACGGTTTAATAATTTCGTCAGTGATGAAGGAACGTATAACTGAGTTTTCTGCATCTGCCGCATGCTGTGTGGATACAACCACATTTTTGATGCCGACCATTTTTCCATCCTCATACTGCAGAGCTACTTGGGACTTACAATCGGGGCGGAGCCAAGGAGCCTTCTCTCCAGCATGACGGATCTCAGCCATTTTTCGAAGAATCCGGTGGGCGAACATAACTGGTGCTGGCATCAACTCTTCGGTTTCGTTGCAGGCATAACCAAACATGATTCCCTGATCCCCAGCACCCTGTTCTGCAGTTCCCTTACCTTCGGCGGCAGCTGCATCAACTCCCTGACCGATATCCCTGGATTGTGCGGTTAACTGGTTGGTGAAAAACACCTGGTCCGCGTGGAAAATATCGTCATCATTAATATATCCAATTTTGCGTATAGCCTCGCGTACAACTCTTTCGTAATCAAATTTGGCTGCTGTGGTAATTTCACCAGCAATGGTGACACAATTACTTTTAACTAAAGTTTCACAAGCAACACGGCTGTGGGGATCTTGCTCCAAGCAAGCATCCAAAACACTGTCAGATATAGAATCTGATACTTTATCAGGATGCCCTTCGCCAACTGATTCTGAAGAAAAGATAAATGATTTTGACATCCTCAAAGATCATCAAAATGACCAATCTTTTGCAAGTTTATTCATCAACGCATCATGATGCGTTGATATGTTTTTTCATTTTGACTTTCTGGTGTGCAAATCTGAGAGGTATTTTCCGTAGGTTGAGGAGCCATGCATCTGGGCCGCTCGCCCAAGCTCATCTAGGCTCAACCAACCCTTATAAAATCCGATCTCTTCCAGGCAGGCGATTTTAAGTCCCTGCCTTCTTTCAATCACTTTCACAAAGTCAGTCGCGGAGGCTAAACTGTCATGGCTACCCGTATCCAGCCAGGCGGTTCCCCGCCCCATCACCTCTACGGAAAGTTCACCCGCATCCAGGTATACTCTGTTTAAATCGGTAATTTCCAATTCACCCCGTGGGGATGGCTGGAGTGCTTTGGCACGGGCTGGAGCCTGCTCGTCATAAAAGTATAAGCCAGGTACCGCATAGTTTGATTTTGGCTCTAGCGGTTTTTCCTCGAGGGAAATTGCTTTCCCGGAAGGATCAAATTCTACCACACCATAACTCGTTGGATCCGATACATGATACCCAAAAATGGTAGCCCCACTTGGACGGTTATCTGCATCACTTAGGATTTGCTCCAGTTCATTACTGTAAAAAATATTGTCTCCGAGAATAAGAGTTGATGGAGCACCATCCAAAAATTCTTCTGCGATGATCAGTGCCTGAGCTAATCCATCAGGACTTGGCTGTTCCGCGAAAGAAAAAGACACCCCAAAGCGGGAACCATCTCCGAGTAATTCTTTGAACATCGGAAGATCCCGGGGGGTGGAGATAATCAAAATTTCCCGTATCCCCGCAAGCATCAGAATGGATATCGGATAGTAAACCATTGGCTTATCATACACAGGCATCAATTGCTTACTGAC
>JAYPZT010000160.1:0-2458 GCA_038136415.1 Opitutales bacterium | reverse complement strand
AATCATTTGGTCTACAATGATTTGAACCTGGAAATCGAAAAGCTGGAGAGAATCTCCCTCGTTGGCCCAAATGGTGCAGGTAAATCAACCCTGCTCAAAATTCTCGCCGACCTCGTTCCGCTCGAGGCAGGTGAACGCGAACTCGGGCACAATGTATCCGTTGGATATTTTTCCCAGCAAAGAGTGGAGACCCTGGATCTGGATCGGACGGTACTGGATGAATCTCTTCAACTAAGTACAGGTGTATCCGAACAGGAGGCACGCAACTTACTCGGTGCTTTTCTTTTTCGGGGAGACGATGTTTTCAAACCGGTCAAAGTTCTCAGCGGAGGAGAAAAAAGCAGGCTTGCCCTGGTAAAACTCTTGCTAGCCCCTCCCAACCTCCTGCTCCTGGATGAGCCTACCACTCATCTGGACATGGCCAGTATCGATGCCTTGGTTTATGCACTGGAAGGCTTCCAGGGCACCTTGGTATTTGTCAGCCACGATCTTCATTTTATCCGGAAATTGGGCAAGCGGACCATCCGTATCGAAGCAGGCAGAATCACCAACTATCCAGGAGACTATGACTATTATCTTTGGAAGTCCGGTTCATCCAATGCCCAGTCCGGACTGGTCGAAGGCTTGCGGGATGCCCGCCCCGATCAACCAGCAAGCGAAAGTCACGAGCAAAAGTCCCTAAGTGCCAAGGATAAGCGGAGGCTTCGTTCCCAGGAAAGAGAGAAGAAAAAAGCAGAGCGGGGAAAATTGCAGGATCTGGTCCGGAGACTGGAAAAAGAAATCATCGAATTGGAAGAGCAACAAAGCATCATCAATGAACAACTCTCAGGACCCGGAATTTATGACGATCCAGAAAAAGCGAAGGAACTAAATAGCCAGGCTGCCAGTGTTGCCCGACAACTCGAACAACGTACTTATGAATGGGAAATCGAGGCAGAAAAATTAGTGGAGATGGAAAAGGACCAGTGACTAGATCATTGCCTGCCCAGGCTTTTCAAAAGGTGCAAACCTGTCTTCCCTGAAACCACCAGGTCCAGCCATCCATTATCATCCAAATCTGCCACTCTGATCTGTAAACCTGTACCTGCCCTCCCTTCGTGGATGATATGTCTTTCAAATTTTACTTCACCTGAGGATTTCATCTCATAGGAATATCGGACTAATAAAATAGGATCCTCCGCCCCCTTGTCGCGACCACTGTGTGCATAGTAACGCTTGCCCGTTATGATCTCCTGCTTCCCATCTTGATCTAGATCCGCCATAGTAAGGGCGTGCAACTGGCTAATGGAGTCGTCAATGGTGTGATGCTTCCAGCGGGTAGTGCCATCCTCTTTGGGTTCCAGTTGCTCATACCAATACAGACCATAATCATGGCCATTCCCCCAAATCAGATCCTGCCGACCATCCTGATTGAGGTCGAAGACGAGAATGGGGCAACTCGCGAACGGTAGAGTAAAGTCATTCCTCTTCTTCCATGACTGTGCAAATGGATTGCCCGCCGGCCTCTCGTACCAGCCATATTTATACACGATATCTTCCAGACCATCACCATTGATATCCCCAAAACCCTGGCCATGCCCATTCCCTCTGGAAGATATGGTATGACTTTTCATCAATGGGTTTGGCTCCTCTTGAGAATAGAGGAAAACTTTCATCGGCTCTCCGTCCACCCAGCTATTGGCAATGTAGTCCAAATCGCCATCTCTGTCCATATCGTGAAAAAACGAGATTTCATTTTTGTTGGACTTCGTATCCACGAGAGTTTGGCGGGGCCATGGCTTGGTTTTCCTCACTGACCATTTCCCTGGATTCCTAAACCATAAGACCTCTGGCTTGGTAAACTGACCAGATACAATGTCAAGCCAACCATCTTGATCCACATCCAGCAGATGATCACCGTTGTCCTGTAGGTAGTCTTTACCAAATCCCTCAAGGTCCCTGAATGAAACGGGCTGCCAATCCGGATTTAAATAATAGTATTTCCCGGAAACAATGTCCAGGTCCCCATCCCGATCCAAATCTCCCACCGCACAGGCTTCAGCCAGGTTTTGATGAATTTCCTGTGACACAAATTTTAACTCTTTCGCACACAGCAAAAAAGGGGCTGCAAAAACGAAACAAAAGGTCCGAAGTAACATCACAAGAAAAAGGGAGTCTAATTTATAGCACTGTATGCCTTTGAAAGTAGTTGCTTGAGCTCACCGACCTCAACTGGTTCTACCTTGGCAATAAACCCACGGGCATGAGCAAAGCGTACCCGCTCCTCATTTGCGATTTTGGAAAAATCCATTTCCGGACGGTCGTTGAAGCGTTTCATTCCGTACCCATCACCCCTGCTGTCCGGATAAACCATCGCAACCACCTCCTCTTCCATGCCCAGCTCTTTGATGTGCCAGCCCATCGCCCCCGACACCTCCTCAATCTGGTTTTGTTCCCTGGGTACAAACATGGCCTTAAA
>JAYPZT010000159.1:0-2463 GCA_038136415.1 Opitutales bacterium | reverse complement strand
CCACTTATGTAATGCACCAAGTTCTCTGCATGGGTTCCAATATCCCCCATACAATTGGAGATACCAGCGACTTTGGGATCGGTACGCCAATTGGCAATGGACTTATCTTCGCCAGTAAGCGCAGTAATCGCATAGCCCTGCGGATATTCACAAACCACCTTGATGATTTTACCCAGCTCTCCCTTCTTTACCATTTGGCGGGCAAGCTTAACCATTGGATAGCCGGTGTAGTTATGGGTTAATGCAAAGACCTTTTTTGTCTTGGTGATTACCTTCTTTAACTCCCTCGCTTCAGCGAGTGTGAAGGTTGCAGGTTTATCACAGATTACATTGATTCCTGCCTCAAGAAAGGTCTTAGCCACTTCGAAGTGCAAATGATTGCGCACCACAATCGAAACAAAATCGATTCTCTCCCCGAGGGGCAAGGCAGCCTCCTTCTTGGCCATTTCTTTGTAGGAGGCATACACCCTGGACGGATCGATAAAGAAATCCTTTCCGGAGAGGGCAGATTTTTTTGGATCCGAGGAAAAAGCTCCAGCAACCAATTCAATCTGTCCGTCCAAGCCAGCAGCACGGCGGTGCACTCCGCCGATAAAGGCACCACGGCCTCCACCTACCATACCCATGCGTAATTTTCTGTTTTTCATGATTGGATTTGATCTATTGGTTTTCCTTATCAAATGCGGAATCAAATGCCATTTCATTGGGCTTAAAGTCCAGCTTTTTGATAAACGCACAGGATTCTTCCGCCCCGTGGAAACGATCCATCCGACTGTCTTCCCATTCCACGGATAAGGGGCCGGCATATCCGATATCGTTCAGAGCAATGATAATTTCTTCGAAGTTAACATCTCCCCGACCAATGGAACGGAAGTCCCAGAACCGTCTTGGGTCCGCAAAGGTGGTATGCCCACCAAAAACACCAACCGTACCATCTCCATGCCCCCACCACGCATCCTTCATATGGGCATGGTAAATGCGGTCTGAAAAGGTACGAATAAATTTCACATAGTCCACTCCCTGATACCCCAAGTGTGAGGGATCATAATTAAAACCAAACCGTTTGTGACCTTTGACTGCCTCGATGGCCCGTTGGGCACTGGCGATGTCGAAAGCGATCTCTGTTGGATGTACTTCGAGGGCAAAATTTACATTTTGTTTTTCAAATTCATTAAGGATTGGTCCAAAGCGTTTGGCAAAATCTTGAAAACCTTTTTCCCAGTAAGCCTGATCCGTTGGAGGGAAAGCATAGATAGAGTGCCAGATACTCGAACCGGTAAACCCATTGACCACCGCTGGAAAATCATCCTTTTTACCACGCCCGGGCTTCGCGTTGATAAAGTTACGGCAAGCCTTGGCAGTCTTTGCCAGTTTCTTGGCCGCACGCTTTCTCACCTTTTCTGGATCACCTTCTCCCCAAACATCGGCAGGCAGAATCGCTTTGTGACGTTCGTCAATCAGATCACAAACTGCCTGACCAACAAGATGACTGGAGATCGCAAAGGAAGTGAGTCCGTGATCGCTAAGAATTTCCCAGCGTTCCTGACAGTACTTTTTCGAAACCGCTGCTTTATCAACATCGAAATGGTCACCCCAGCAGGCAAGCTCAAGCCCATCATAGCCCATCTGGGATGCTTTAGCGGCGAGGTCAGGTAGCGAAAGGTCGGCCCATTGGCCGGTGAATAAAGTAACGGATCTTGGCATATTGAACAGTTATAGGGGTTAAAAATTACTAGGGTTGTTTTGTTTCACAAAATACTCACTTGAGGGGCAACCTCTTTTTTTAAGGCTGAAAACTGGAACTCAGGAACGGACAATTATTTTCTCTGCCGTTTTGGAACCAAGAGTGAGAAGAGCTTCACCCTGAATTTTAAGTTCCATGGAATCGGCGATGCGGTCGTTTTGCACCACTTCAATTTTTTTACCAGGGGTTAATTTTTTCTTACGGGCAAATTGCAGGAATTCTTTTCCCTGATCCTGAATGGACTCGATTCTTACATCATCACCTGCTTCACAATCCAGCAAAGTACGGCTGGAAGCACTGGGCATAGTGCCACGCTTGGTGGGAATTGGGTCACCATGAGGGTCGTGACTGGGACGCCCAAGAAACTCATCCAGTTTTTCGAGCACTTTTTCTGAAATCGCATGCTCAAGTTCCTCCGCTTCATCGTGAATCTCCCCCCAGTCCAAACCAAGCGTTTCCACAAGAAAAGTTTCGAGCAGACGGTGTCTTCGTAACATACTCATTCCGACTTTCCGCCCAGAAGCAGTTAATTTCACTCCTTTGCGTGGACGGTAATTTACCCAGCCTTTTTTTTGCAGACTTTTGATCATAGTGGTGGCAGTGCCAGGGGTAACTTGTAAACACTCAGCCACCCGGCCCATCGCCACCTCCGAAGATCCTGTCTGGGTCGACTCAACCAGGATTTGCTTGAGGTAATTTTCAACGGTTGAACTAGGCAT
>JAYPZT010000158.1:0-2474 GCA_038136415.1 Opitutales bacterium | reverse complement strand
ATGCTCAGTCTGGACAACACCTACGACGAGCAGGAGTTCTTTGAATTTGATCAGCGACTGCAAAGAATTTTTGGCACCGGAGACCTCACCTATGTGGTGGAGCCCAAAATTGACGGCGTTGCTATTTCTCTCACCTATGAGAAAGGAAAATTAACCACCGCCACCACCCGTGGAAACGGAATCGAGGGAGACATCGTCACCCAGAATATTTTACACATAAACGGCCTGCCCCAAGTCCTGCCCGGTTCCTCACTGCCTGAATTAATCGAGATCCGGGGCGAGATTTTCATGAGCCACGAGGAATTTGAGCGAATCAATCAGGAACGGGAGAAAAAGAACCTCCCTCTTTATGCCAATCCCCGCAACCTCGCTGCCGGTACGGTAAAATTATTAGACCCCAAGGAAGCAAGGCAACGAAAGCTCGAGATCGTGCTCTATGGACTGGGTTTCTGCCGGCCCGAAAATCATTTCACCACCCTTTCCCAGTTCCACCAGGCGCTGATCGACTGGCAAGTACCTGCGGTGGAATACTTCCGGCAGGTTCCTCATGCCCAGGATGCCTGGAAATCGATCATGGAACTGAATGAGTTACGCCATGGCTATGGCTATCCTACTGACGGTGCGGTCATCAAGCTCGATTCCTTTGCCCAGCATTCGGAAGCTGGCTCCACCGCCAAGTCTCCCCGCTGGGCAATCGCTTATAAATTCGAGACCGAACGGCAGGAAACCACCCTTGAAGATATCCGTCTGCAAGTCGGCCGCACCGGTGCAGTCACCCCGGTTGCCTGGCTCACCCCGGTCCAACTTGCGGGAACTCAGGTATCCCGTGCCAGCCTGCACAATGCCGATGAAATCGCCCGTAAGGATATCCGTATCGGAGACCGGGTCATTGTGGAAAAAGCCGGGGAGATCATTCCCCAGGTGGTGGAAGTGGTGCTGGCTAAACGCTCTGGCAACAGCACTTCTTTTGTATTCCCAGAGTGCTGTCCTTCCTGTGCAACAAAGCTTATTCGAGAGGAAGGGGAAGCCGCATGGAAATGCCCCAGTTCAGCATGCCCCGAACAGGTAAAGGGAAGGTTGCGATATTTTGCCTCCCGTGGGTGCATGGATATTGATCACCTGGGGGAAGCCGTGGTCGAACAACTGGTCGAGAAAAATCTGTGTACCCGCTCATCCGATCTATATCGTCTCACCAAAGAACAAGCACTCACCCTGGAAGGGTTTGCCGAAAAGTCGGCGGAGAACCTCATTCAGTCGATCGGCAACAGTAAGGACCAGGAACTCTGGCGCTTACTCTGTGCATTAGGCATTAAGCATGTGGGGGCGGCCGCAGCCAAAGACCTCGCCCGAACCTTTCGTTCCCTCCCTAAGTTAGCGGAAGCTTCCCTGGAACAATTAGTTTCCATCGACGGCATCGGTGAAATCATGGCCGTAAGTATCCGTCAATTTTTTGACGACCAAGAAAATCAGTCACTCCTGCTGGATTTTGCCGACCTCGGAGTGTCGCCCGAACTTGAGATCGATGAATCCACAGGTACACCCTGGACAGGTAAAACCTTTGTACTCACGGGCACCCTCACTCAAATGACCCGGGGTGAAGCAGGATCCAGAATAGAAAAGCTGGGCGGCAAATCATCCTCCAGTGTAAGCAAGCGTACCGACTATCTCGTGGCCGGCCCGGGAGCTGGGTCCAAACTGGATAAAGCAGAAAAGCTCGGGGTTCCCGTGCTCAACGAAAATGAATTTCTAGCTCTTCTTGAAAACCCAGAATCTACCTAAATTCCTGTCAGTTCTCCATCAATTAGGATTGAGGCATCTTAGAATTCAACTAGTATAATCCCTTTTCAATCAGTTCTTTTCATCATGCCTACTTCTAAAAACTCTGGGTTCGACCCTGTCGAAGATGCAATCTCCGAGATTGCCAAAGGGCGCATGGTGATTGTCACCGATGATGAAGACCGTGAAAACGAAGGCGATGTGGTCATGGCCGCATCCAAGGTCACACCCGAAGCGATCAACCACATGATTGCTCATGCCCGTGGTCTGATCTGCGTTCCTCTTCTCAGCAACCAGCTGAAAAAACTGGGTATCTCCAGTATGGTGCCCCACAACCGCGAGGCCCAGCGAACCGATTTTACTGTATCCGTTGATGCCGCCGAGGGTATTACCACGGGAATTAGTGCCTTTGACCGATCCTCAACTATCCAGATTCTGGCCAATCCTGCCGGAAATCCGGAGGAACTGGTACAGCCCGGACATGTCTTCCCTCTGCGTGCCCGCAGCGGTGGAGTACTGGAGCGGGCTGGTCATACCGAGGCAGCGGTGGACCTAGCTTCTCTTGCCGGTTTACATCCAAGCGGAGTAATCTGTGAAATCCTCAAAGAGGATGGCACCATGGCCCGCCTGCCAGACCTTCGCAAACTGAAGAAGAAGTGGGGCATGAAACTGATCTCGATTGCGTCCCTGATCGAGTA
>JAYPZT010000157.1:0-2476 GCA_038136415.1 Opitutales bacterium | reverse complement strand
AGTGGATCGGGCTATCTTACTACATGAGGGGGGAGTTTCTGAAGATCAGAAACCTTAACTATGTCAAAGTAGCCAGAACCATGGGTATGCCCAGTATGCATATTTTATTCCGTCAAATTTTGCCTAATGGACTGACTCCCGTGATTACGCTGCTTCCTTTTCAGATAATCGGAGGAATTGCTGCCTTAACTGCTCTTGATTTTCTTGGCTTTGGTTTGCAGCCACCCACGCCTTCATGGGGGGAACTGCTTAGCCAGGGGTTGAATCATTTGTTTGCTCCATGGCTGGCTATTTCCACGGTGGTCTGTTTGTTCACCACTTTACTGCTGGCTACCTTTATCGGAGAAGGTGTCAGGGAAGCCTTTGATCCCCGGGCATCATCCAATTAAGTCATGAACAGTCGCTCTGGTAGCCCAATTTTGCAGGTCGAAGATTTATCCATTGGGATCAAAAAGTCTGATCAAACCATTGCATTAACTGATGGTGTTTCTTTTGAGTTATTTCCGGGCGAAATTCATGGATTAATCGGGGAATCCGGCTGTGGGAAAAGTATCACCTCACTTGCTCTTATGGGACTATTGCCAGAGCCTGGAGGAGTGCTTCTTTCTGGAAGAGTGACACTGGGCGAGGATGATATTTTCACTTTAGAGGACGAGAAGTTGAATCAATTGCGGGGTAAGAAAATATCGATGATTTTTCAGGAACCTTTTGCGGCAATGAACCCACTAATTCGTATTGGAGATCAGATGCTGGAAGTGTTTGAATATCATCAAGCAGATTACAATCCGGATCAAAAAATCCGTGAGTTGCTCAATGAAGTGGGCCTGACCGATCATAGCCGTATTCTGCAATCTTATCCTCATGAACTTTCCGGAGGAATGCTGCAAAGGATCATCATTGCGATGTCGTTGTTGCTCGATCCTGATATTCTCATCGCAGATGAGCCAACCACAGCTCTGGATGTCACCGTGCAGGCTCAAATCATGAATCTTATCGTCCGCTTAAGGAATCAACGAAAGATGTCAGTTTTTCTGATCTCCCACAATATCAGCCTGATGGCCCAGTATGCGGATCGTATTTCGGTAATGTATGCAGGCCAGATTGTGGAAGACAATTCAGTGGATAATTTTTTAAAACATCCAAAACATCCTTATTCCCTTGGTTTAATGGAGGCTATCCCCTCGCTTGACCGTACGGATCATAAAATTAAATCCATTCCGGGTCAGGTTCCTGAACCAGGAAGCTTTGGAGGGGAGTGCAGGTTTATGGACCGGTGCTCCGAGGCATTTGATCGATGTAAAGTAATGCCTAGTTCGAAAAAGAGCGAAGATGGAGGTAGTTACCGATGTCATCTGTGAATTCAGATAAGATGGTTGAATCCCTCGTAAAAGTCAGAGATTTGCAGACCTGGTTTCCCGTGAAATCTGGTCTGTTGGGGCGTACTCGCCACTATATTAAAGCAGTGGACGGAGTCAGCCTTGATATAAATCCTGGAGAAATTGTCGCTCTTGTTGGTGAGTCAGGATGTGGAAAAAGTACCCTCGGAAATACTCTTGCTGGATTGTTACCCATTCGAGGTGGGCAGTTTTGGTTTAAAGGAAAGCAGGCTGTTAATAAGAACCGCCTGGACCATTCTGTTTTTGAGAATAAATCACAAATTATTTTCCAGGATCCTTATTCCTGCCTAAATCCAAAGCACACCGTTTATGAAATCCTTTCCTTCCCTTTGCTTCATCATAAGATTTGCGATCGTAGACATATAAAGGATTACATTGCATCCCTGCTGGAAAAAGTAGGGATGCCTCCCGAATATATGGATCGTTATCCGCATGCATTCAGTGGAGGGCAAAGGCAGCGAATTTCCATTGCCAGAGCGATTGGGATGAAGCCCGAACTTATCATTTGTGATGAAATTGTATCCTCCCTGGATGTGTCGATTCAGGCACAGATCATAGAACTCCTTCTCGAACTGAGGGAGCAGTTGGGATTGGCTCTGCTCTTTATTGCTCATGACTTATCCTTGGTTAGGACCATTTCAGATCGGCTGTATGTGATGTATCTTGGCAAAATTGTGGAATCAGGAAAAACGGCTGATGTGCTGTCCAAACCCCTGCATCCTTACACCCGTGCTTTGATTCAGTCGGTCCCCACTCTGGACCGGACTAAGCCTCCCGTTGTTCTGGAAGGCGAAGTTCCTTCCTTTAGCAATATGCCGAAGGGATGCAGTTTTCAGAATCGCTGTCCCAACCGCACGGAAGCATGTTTGTTGCAACCTGAGCCTTCCTTACGCCAAGACCGTGAAGTGAGTTGTTTCCATCCGCTCAACATAGATCACCCAAAATAGAAAATTATTTTTCTCACGTGCGCAACTAAGGGTTGTAATCAGTCCCTAATCCCTGTGTTTAGAATAAGGCGTGAAGGTAACGGTATTTGTTTCCCCCAAAACCACTGTTTTGGATCCCCAGGGCGCGGCAGT
>JAYPZT010000156.1:0-2484 GCA_038136415.1 Opitutales bacterium | reverse complement strand
GTTTGGCCCATGTGATGATTCGCTAATGAGCATAATTGCCCCCAGTTCGTGAGAGTTTCTTTAATACTGTGGCTTACAGTGATTGTCTCACCATTGGCATCGCAGTGGTAGTCATATGTGATCATGAATCAATATCCTTAAATGAAATAATTATGGTAGCGATCTGATTTAATGTTTTACAAGCGTTAGTCCTCCTTGTGTCCCTTGAATCCCAAGGAAGCATCGATAACCTTACCCAGTCGAACAGGTGCGTGAGCCCTCTTAGCATAGGAAGTCACTTTCTTTATAATATCGGGATATTGTGTGGCTACATTGTTTAACTCTTCAATGTCCTTACTTAAGTCGTAAAGCTCAAACGGCATGTTTTTATTTGGTCTGATCGCTTTCCAATCATTCATGCGAAGGGCAACACTCTTCTTGTTTTCCCAATATAGATACTCATGGTTACTTTGTTTTCGGCCGACAGTCTTTGATCCGAGTAAGGTAGGTAAAATTGAAATACCATCAGTATCCTTTCTTGGTTTTGCATTAGCAATTTCTGCAAGTGTTGGCATTACATCTGGAAAATAGCCCAAATGATCGGAAACGGTGCCTGCTTTTATTTTGCCCGGCCATCGAACAATAAAGGGGACCCTGATTCCGCCTTCATAAAAATCGCCCTTCCCTCCCCGGAAACGTTCACCGGTCTTTGGATTCAGGTTAGGAGCCAGAAATCCATGGGGATATTTATCATTTTTAAAATAGCTCTTCCCGCCATTATCTCCGGAAATGAAAACAATGGTATTATCATCGATCCTCATTTTTTTCAGCAAGTCCATAATCTCGCCAATTTGCCTGTCCACCATTTCCACCATGGCAGCATACATTTGGGCATCATGAGTCCCCTTTTGATTCGCGGCATCCCATTTCCTGTCTTTGTACTTTTTCCATGTAGGTTCATTGTCAGGCATTGTCCAAAAACCATGAGGGGGCGTCCATGGAAGATAAGCAAAGAAAGGGCGGTCCTTGTTCTCTTGGATAAAGTCCAGGCTGGCCTTAAAGATTAGGGAATGTGAAAAGGTTTCGCCCTTAAGAAAGTCTCCAGTATTACCTGCGAGTGGTACCTTCTTACTGTTGCGAATGAGATACTTGGGATAAAAGGTGTGAGCGTGAGTCTGATTATAATAACCAAAGAAAATGTCAAAACCATGCTTTTCGGGTACACCTGTCGTACCAACATCGCCAAGACCCCACTTACCGAAACCACCAGTTGCATAGCCGGCATCCTTCAGCATGCTGGCGACAGTCACCTCATCCGCACGCAGGCAACCAGGTCCGCGAACGGTAGTATGACCGGTATGCTGGCCAGTTATGAGAGTGCTACGCGTGGGTGCACAGACACTAGCTCCAGCAAGAAACTGCGTAAAACGGAGCCCTTCGGATGCCACCTTATCGATATTCGGCGTATTCAATATAGGGTGCCCCATGAGTGATGATTCAAAATACCCCCATTCATCCAACATCAAGTATATGATATTTGGTTTATTATAATTGGTAGCTGAAAGAGGAATATTGGTACTCTTGCGAAGAGTATTCAAGTTCACCCTCAAGCCGTACCTTTCCAACAAAGGCTTTAAGGCCTGAGCCCAGACAAGATATCCCTTCTCATTGAAGTGTAGCAAGTCCTTGTTATAAAGTGTTTTATCCTGCTGGCCGTTTTCTTTTATAAAAAAGCGATTGAGATCAATGTGAGATACATATTTACCATCAGCAAGCTGGGGTAACATCTCATTTACAGCTTTCACTCTCTCATTCTCTGAACCCTCCTTGCGTGGAAAAACAGAGAAGACCACGATCTTTGTATTCGGTAGACGAGTTCGCACTTCAGTCACTATTGCTTGAATTCCTGCAAATATTTCATCCGGTTTATCTGCCGGATACGCTTTTTTGGTATCATGCATATTATTGGTACCGATCATCAGGGTTACGAGCTTTGGAGAAATTCCGTCGAGTGCCCCATTCTCAATACGCCATAGCACATTCTGAGTGCGATCACCGGGGAAACCCAGATTAAGTAGATTACTTTCTTTAAATGTACCCGGATATTTGCTCCACGAATGAGTAATGGAGTCACCAATCATGACAAACTCAATCTTACCATTTTCTAACTCCCTAAGTTTTTCCTGAAATAGTTTCGGCATGAACTTTTTAAGATTCGATGGAACAGGAGTAACCGTTGAAGGCTCGAACCCAAAGATTGCAACAGGCAGGCATTTAGAGAGCAACAATACGGCAAGGAATACAGGGCTTAATGTTTTCATTATGGCTTGTTAGGTAATTTGGGGAAATTAAGAACCAAAGTGTAATCCTGATAATCCTCTTAAATGTAAAAGAAGAGGTGCTACCATGTTGGTAGTCAAAACTATGCCGCTGGCGTTATTGGTTAAAATAAAGATATTAATTATATAATAAACTGAGAATGGATTTTTGAGACAAAAGCTTATC
>JAYPZT010000155.1:0-2488 GCA_038136415.1 Opitutales bacterium | reverse complement strand
GCATCCAAAGTTTCCAGTTTGTTGAACACAGGAGGGTGCTTGGCAAAAATTTCTTTGGCTTCTGCCACGGTTAAGTCCAGGACTTCTGAGATACTTCTTCCCCGATATCTGACCTCCAGAGTCTCGCGGTTATATCTTTTCCCCTGACAGCTCTCACACTCCACATAGACATCAGCGAGGAATTGCATATCCAACTTTACAACTCCATCTCCTTTACATCTCTCACAGCGGCCGCCAGGGATGTTAAAACTGAAGCGTCCGGGACCATAGCCTCTTACTTTACTCAGCGAACATTTTGCAAATAGGCTGCGTAGCTGATCAAATAATTTCACATAGGTTGCCGGATTGGAACGCGGACTTTTGCCGATGGGAGATTGGTCTATCCGAACTGCCTGATCAAAGTTTTCCAGTCCTGTAATTCCTCCATGTGCACCGGGCAATTGTTTGGACCGGTGCAAGAGTTGAGCAGCTGATTTTGCCAGCACCTCGTTGACTAATGAGCTTTTCCCGGAGCCTGATACTCCACACACCACGGTTAAGAGTCCAACGGGAAAGGATGCATTTACTTTTTGTAAATTATTTGCCCGGGCTTCTTTTACTGTGAAAGACAATTTGCCTGGCTTTTTATTTTTTCCATTTCTTTCGATCCATTCTTTTCCACTGAGAAAGGACCCGCTTCGACTATGCTTGGATTTAATACACTCTTTCAGAGTTCCATCGAAGATAAGATTTCCTCCCTCGGTACCAGGTCCCGGTCCAACTTCGAGCAGATGATCACATGCCAGTAAGGTTTCTGCGTCATGCTCCACGACTAATACGGAATTACCGCGGTCTCTTAATCCATGCAGTACTCCTATTAACCGGTGGTGATCTGCAGGGTGCAGCCCCACGCTTGGCTCGTCCAAGGCATAGATTACTCCGACCAGTCCCATACCAAGCTGTGTGGCTAAGCGTGATCTTTGTGCCTCTCCTCCGCTCAAACTTCGGTATGGACGGTCAAGTCCAAGGTAGCCCAATCCTACCTCGTTAATAAAACCTAGACGCTGTTCCAGTCCATGCAAAGCATCTCCCACCTGTATACAGTTCTTATCTTTGCGTGCTTTTTTGTGGATGAAATTCCATGCCTGGGCTGCGGATGAGGAGAAAAATTCCTCGAGTGAATTACCGGCGAGCAGAACTGATCTTGAGTAAGCAGAAAGGCGGCTTCCACGGCATTCTTCACAAGTTGTTCCGTATTGAAAAGTAAGTAATTTTGCCCGCAAATTGTCACTGCTGGTGGATCGCATGGTTTCTTCAAGATCCTTTAAGACTCCAGGGAAGGTTTGCATCTTCGCCTTTTTCCCACGCCCATATTCAAGTTTTATTTCAAAGGTATGATCTTGGTCTCCATAGAGCAGAAGATTTTGTACCTCATGGGGTAATTTCTCCCATGCTATGCTTAGGCTAAACCCCATTTGCTCAGACAAGGCTTTTAAGAGATTTTTTCTCAAATTGATCATTTTACGGGAACCTAACCTCCAGGGTTTGATTGCTCCCTTGTTCAGAGAAAGAGAGGGGTCAGGAATCACAAGGTCTTCCCGATAGCACAAAACCTCACCCAGACCACCACAAGTCTCGCACGCACCATCCGGATGATTCCAGGAAAACAGCTTAGGGGTTGGGCTGGGGTAGGTTGTTCCACAGAGATGGCAGGCAAATCCTTGAGAAAGATGAAGTTCATTCCACTCATTCTTATCAGCCTCGATCAATGCAATGGCTTGTTCATTTCCTTCCTCGAAAGCCAGTTCGAGAGAATCTGCGAGGCGGCTACGGGAATCTTCACTTATGGATAAGCGATCAATCACCAGATCCACAGAGATTTCTCTGCCTTTCGTGCCGGATGGAATTAAGTCATATTGATCCAGTCTTTTAATTTTGCCATCTATGCGCAGTCTTTGAAAACCTCGCCTTTCCAAGCCCTCAATTTCTTCGCGAATCACGGATGCTTTTGCCCGCATCCATGGTGCCAGCAAAAGCATTCGCTTACCTGAGCCTTTCTCCAGGATTTCTTCCACGCAAAGATCGAGCGATTTTCTGGTTACTGGTGCTCCATCCTTTGGGCAATGTGGAGTGCCTGCGGTTGCCCAGAGTAACCTGGCATAGTCTGCAATTTCCGTAGCCGTAGCCACGGTGCTTCTTGGTCCTGCTCCTCTGGCTGATACCTGCTCAATGGAAAGCACAGGGGATAGTCCTTCCACATAGTCGACATCTGGTTTGGATACTTTTTCCAGTGCCTGCCTTGCTTTGGTGGACAAGCTTTCGACATACTTCCGGTGCCCCTCTGCTGCGATGACATTGAAAATGAGGGAAGACTTTCCAGAGCCGCTTACACCGGTAACGCCAACTAATTTTCCTCTCGGTATCGAAACGGTAAGATCTTTTAAATTATTTTCCCGTGCTCCTTTGACAACAATGTGGTCAGCCGCACTGATGGAATTCTTGTCTCTGG
>JAYPZT010000154.1:0-2512 GCA_038136415.1 Opitutales bacterium | reverse complement strand
GAGGTCTGCATCTTGAAGGCCATTTCATAGGCGGCGATGCGGGTATCGGTCTCGGGGTCATTGATGGTAAGGTTACGATGCCTATCGAGGGCGGTGATGGTGTTGACCAGTTTTTTCTGATCCTGTGCACTCACCCCTTTGGGATTGCGGACATAATGTACCGGGTCTCCGGTCGAATTGAATTCCACTCCCTGAAAACGGCTGGGCAGGAAACCGGCACTCCATTGACGGGAAGCAATGGGCTGTGGATTCCGTCCGCCCACACTGGTCATGACCACGAATCCGGGGAGATCCTCCGCCTCACTACCGAGACCATAATTTACCCAGGCACCCATGGAGGGACGGCCACTGATGGCGGTTCCCGTGTTCATGAAAGTATGGGCAGGATCATGATTGATTTGCTCGGTCACCATGGAGCGGATGATGGCGATATCATCGGCCATCTTGGCAGTCCAGGGAAGATAATCACTGATATACTGCCCGCCCTGCCCATATTTCTTAAACTTGGTAAGATGCCCCTGCACTTTGAGTTCCTTGCCCTGCAATTGTGCGATGGGCTGCCCCTTGGTGAAAGATTCCGGCATGGGTTGGCCATGCAATTGATCAAGCTTGGGCTTGTAATCAAAAGTTTCCAGGTGCGAGGGTCCCCCCGCCATACATAGAAAGATCACCCGCTTGGCCCGGGCCTTGGGCAGAAGATAACGGGGCTTGGTGGAATTGTTCGCCATCAGCATATTGAGGGCGGCACTTCCCAGGCTCAGACCCGCTCCCCCAAGAAAGGCGCGGCGGTTGATGGTGGTGGGAGAAAGAGGAATATTCATCGTCTTAAATTGGTTTCGGCGAGGTTAAGCACGGCCCGGGCAATCGGGGTCCAGTTTTCTTCAGCCTTTTTGCTTTGCTCGGTAAACAAGGAGGCCAGGGTGTCCTGTTCAAATTGGTCCGGGGAGCGGGATAGTGCTTCTTCAAAGGCATAAGTAAGCTTGGTTTCAAAAGTATCCCCTCCATGGGTCCTAATTTTCTGGGCAAAGGATTTTGCCGCTTCCAGAAAGGTTGGATCATTCAGTAAGACCAATGCAGCCAGCGGGGTATTGGACTGGGGGCGTTCTGCGGAACATTCCTCCCGGGATGGGGCATCAAATGCCTTGAGCATGGGGTGGAGGAATTGTCTTTGCCAGTGCACATATAGGCCCCGCCTCCATTGCGATTCCCCTGAGTCCACCTCGTATGTCCTCTTGGGGAAATTGAGGTGGCGGTAATAGCCGGTTGGCTGGAAGGGCTTTACACTGGGCCCTCCAATTTTATCCACCAGTAATCCGCTGACCGCCAGGGTATTATCCCGCACAAATTCAGCAGGTAGTCTTCTGGCAAGCTGGAAGGTTTTATAGCCTTCGGGGGGGAGGGATGCCTGGCGGTAGGTCCGGCTGAGGAGAATATCCTTGATGAACGCTTTGATGTCCCAGTCTTTCTCGACCAGAGAGATGGCAAGGTTGTCCAGTAGTTCCGGATGTTCGGGTGGGGTGCCTTGCCCGCCAAAGTCGGTGAGATCAGGGGCTAAGCCTTTCCCAAAAAGGAGGTACCAGATCCGGTTGGCCAGTACCCGGGCATTGAGCAGGCCGATTCCATCTTCCGTGTCAGTAAGCCAGTTTGCCAGGTCGAGCCGGTCGAGGCGTTTTTTATCAGAATCAATTTTTCCGAGGAATTCTGGCACGGCGGGTAATACAATGGGGCCGCTATCATCCATCCAGTTTCCTCGGGGAAGCACCCGCATTACCCGTGGCTTCACTGCCTGGGAAACCATGGTCCAGCGGCCTTTGTCCTCCACCTCCTTTTTCTCTTTTACCAGTTTGCGGTATTTTTGAAGTACTGCTGGCTTGGCAACCTGTGCGATCTGTTGGTTAATCCGGTTAATTTTTTCCTGCCACTGAGTTTTATTGGCGTCCTCTGCCTTCCTCAGGGACTGGGATAGTTTCCCTTTTCGATCTTGAAGGTTTTTTAACTCCGATTGTTTTTCAACGGATAGTGTCTGATCAATTTGCTTGGATAGGAGCTCTAATTTTGCGGAGTTTTCATCGGTATGGATTTGAATTTCGGGCGGGCGTTCCGTGGGTAGTTTGTTTCCATTGAATCCACGGTCGGCAAGATCGGCAAAAAAGGAAGCGAGGGAGTAGTGGTCTTTGATGGTGTAGGGGTCATACTTATGGTCGTGACATTGTGCACAGCCCACGGTTGCCCCCATCCAGACTTCGGAAACATTGCGCACCCGGTCGGCGGCATAGATGGCATCATACTCCTTGAGTTGTAATCCCCCCTCGTGGGTGGTTTGCAAAAGCCTGTTATATCCGGACGCCACTTTTTGCTGCACCGATGAACCCGGTAGTAAGTCACCGGCAAGTTGCTCCCGGGTGAATTGATCGTAGGGCATATTGTCATTGAAGGCTCGGATCACCCAGTCCCGGTAAGGAGAGATATTATGGGGTTGGTCCCCATGGTATCCCACGGTGTCCGCATAACG
>JAYPZT010000153.1:0-2539 GCA_038136415.1 Opitutales bacterium | reverse complement strand
AGTAAAACAACGGGGGCTTTAACAGTAATCACCTCACCAGATTCTGCATCCAAGAAATAGATTCCTTCCACCCGGTCGGTATCGGAACCACTTCGCATACCCAGCTTTTTTAGTTTTTTGGAAGTAATCAGATCGATGGCAAAATAATGCTCAAACAAATCGACACCCTGCTTAGCAATATTGGCAAGCAAGGCCTCCTCAATGGCCTTGCCCGTGACATCCTTGACATGCAACACCCGTCGCTTGCTATGCCCACCCTCCTTACCCAGGGAAATTCTTCCATCCCCAAGACTTGAAAATTCCACCCCCATACGAATCAGGTCCTGAATACGTTCCGGTCCATCCTTTAAAATTTCCCGTACTACCTTGGGGTCACAAAGTCCATCCCCTGCCTCCAAGGTATCCTGCACATGCTTATCCAGATCGTCTCCTGCCGATGTTACTGCAGCAATTCCACCCTGAGCATAATTGGTATTGGATTCCGCTTTATTCTTTTTCGTAAAAATCGCTACCCGGTGCCCAGCCTCCGCCACCTTCAAGGCAAAACTAAGCCCGGCAATTCCACTGCCTACAATAACCAGATCGTATTCACTTTGCGGCTTTGGCGAAGGGCTCATTTTTTCTAAAAACAAAAATTGTCAATCAAACGAACCTGATCCACCCAGACCGCAACCGCAAGCAGGGAACGGCCGGCCACCACCTCGGTCTCCGGACGCATGGTCTCGCGGTTGACCACCTCCACATAATTGACCCGTAAAAAACGTCCACTTGTTAGTACATTCATCGCTTCAGCCTTCACCCGGTCGACATTATTGGAACCTTTCTCCTCCACCACTTTACGGGCAGCTTCCAGGGACTTAAAAATTAGCAAAGCATTTTCGCGTTGTTTGGGTTCCAGGTAAGCATTGCGCGAACTCATTGCGAGACCATCTGGCTCTCTCAAAATCGGTCCCACCACTACCTCGATAGGGAAATGAAGATCGCGGATCATCCGTTTGAGCACCACCACCTGCTGAGCATCCTTCTGTCCAAGGGCAACTTTATCAGGCTGGCACAGATTAAAAAGCTTTGCACAAACCGTGGCCACTCCGCGGAAATGATTGGGACGGGCATTGCCACAGAGGCCCTTGCCCACTGATTCCTCGATCACGAAGGTGGAAGCATCTGCTTGGTAAATTTCGCTAGACTCCGGAGCAAACACCAAATCCACTCCGCGGCTTTCACACATTGCTAAATCCTTATCCAAATCACGGGGGTATTTTTCAAAGTCTTCCCCCACTCCAAACTGGGTGGGATTCACATAGATGGACAAAAGTAAAACATCACATTGCTCCTTGATTAAATCGACCAAAGAAAGGTGGCCCGCATGCAATGAACCCATGGTGGGCACAAAGCCAATCGACTTTCCCTCTTTTTTGAGAGCCATGGCCCGGGTCTGCATCTCAGTTGCGGAACGGATGACTTCCATTTTTATTCGGCTGGTTGAATAGGGAAAGAATGGTTCCCGAAAAAGAAGTTAATAGGATTTTGCAACCACTACCCGACCAGGACTGGGTTCACCGCTGAAGGGACAGACACCAGGTTCCGATTCACCTTCTGGAATACAGCGGACGGTGACTTTGAGGTCGTTTTTCAATTGCTCTTCCCACTTGGCATTTCGATCCCAATGAATCCGGGCAAAGCCGCCATGAATTTCTGGCTTGGCACTATTCTTTGGGGTAAAAAATTCATAGATTTCATCCTGGCTATTTATCTCGCGGGTATGTTCCTCCTGAAACGCTTTCGCCTGCTCGAAAAGATTTTTTTGAATCTCCTGCAAAAGATCGCCAGCAGAGGAAACAAATTCATCAAGCGACATCCCTTCCCGTTTACCACCCAGATCCCGCCGACCGACATATACGCTACCATTCTCCAGATCACGTGGGCCAATTTCCACGGTTAACGGTACCCCCTTCTTGACCCATTGCCAGTACTTTTCTCCGCCCCGCAGATCCCGGTCGTCCATTTCCACCCGTACTGGCAGATCAAAAGCAGATTTTGCTTTTAACTCCTTAGCCAACCGTTCGCATGCCTCCAGTACCTTTGCCCGGGTATCCTCTTTGGGCGTAACTGGGAGGATGGCAATCTGTGTGGGGGCAAGCCTCGGGGGCACCACCAGTCCATCGTCATCTGAATGGGTCATAATCATACCACCGATCAAGCGGGTGGACACACCCCAGGAGGTGGTCCAGCCAAATTCCTCTTTTCCTTCCGTTCCCTGAAATTTAATCCCACATGCCTTGGAAAAATTCTGGCCGAGAAAGTGGGATGTTCCCGCCTGCAAGGCCTTCCTGTCCTGCATCATTGCCTCGATACAAAGGGTGGACTCGGCCCCAGGAAAACGCTCCGCTTCAGTCTTCTCTCCGCGAAGCACCGGCATAGCCAGCCAGTTCTCCGCAAAATCTGCATAAACATGGAGCATCTGTTTGGTCTCTTCAATTGCCTCCTCTGCGGTGGCATGAACGGTATGCCCCTCCTGCCAGAGAAACTCAGCGGTTCT
>JAYPZT010000152.1:0-2540 GCA_038136415.1 Opitutales bacterium | reverse complement strand
CCAAAACCAATACCCACACCAATCGCACCACCAAGAAGAGCAAAAGAGGAGAGATCGAGACCCACCGTGGACATTGCCACCAGAAAGCTCAGAAAAATTAGCAAGACCCGAACCACCTTGGCCAAGAGAACCTGAAGCGAGGGAGGCAGATTGGGGAGTTGTCTGATTCTTTTTTCTCCGGCACTTCCCAGCAGCGAGCTAACCCAGAGAAGAAAGAGCAGAATAAATACGCCGTTTACCAAATCGAGGATAGAAAGTGTACTTTTCCCTATGGCAAAGGATGCCGATTCAAGGAAATCGAAAGTAGGTTCGAGTAGGCCAAAGCTTTGCAAGGCAGCCATGCCAAAGACAATCAGGGCGGCCCATCTGAGCCATAAACGGTTATGAGTGAGTCCGGAAATTAATCTGTATACCAACCAGGCACATGTAGCATGCACCAACGGATTTAGTAAGTTTGCTACCCCAAATGTAGTTCGCTCAAATAGGCCACGCCCGAGCAAAATTAGGATAAGTAAAAAGAGGGGAGGCAGTAGCTTTTCTACAACGGTAGCCAGTCGCTCGACCCAGGAGGGGCGGGTAGGGTCCTGTTTTAATTTAGCGATTTGAGGCTTTGTTTTTTTGAAAAAGATCCAGCATAAGAAAATGGAAAGAGCGATGATGGCACATTGAACCTGTGCAGATGGAGATAAGCAGAATGCCAAAGCGGTGTCCCAGACCTGGTTAAAAGTAGCTCCAATATCTGCCATTGAGATCAATTTTTGCTCATGGGGAAATAGGATGGCAATCTGGAAATGAATGGGGCTAGAAAGGGTTTGGCTTAGAAGGCCGTAACCAAGATAACCTGTATGCACCCGATAAGGAAACCAAGCACAGCACCAATCTTCTCAATAAAACGGAATTCCTGTTCCATAAAGCCAATAAGAAGTTCCTCTATTTTATTGGA
This sequence comes from Opitutales bacterium, assembly GCA_038136415.1. Classification (GTDB taxonomy): domain Bacteria; phylum Verrucomicrobiota; class Verrucomicrobiia; order Opitutales; family Seribacteraceae; genus Chordibacter. The sequence goes on along the minus strand of JAYPZT010000152.1, from coordinate 1,597 downwards.
CGAAAAAGCCCGGACCTTCTCTTCCACCAAGCTTTTTACATCCACAGAATCCTCCATCTTGGCTGCCAGTCCCTGGGCAGAGGCCCGTAGAAAATCTTCCAGTTCGCTTTGAAAAAGCTTGGTTACTTTTTCGATCATTTCATCACTTAGAAACATCGAAAGCATAGGGAACGCGGCCACCAATTTTTCTCTGATGGTTTTTTCGATTCTTTTCCCAACTTCTTCCAGTGCTTCAGGGCGGGTGGATAGTTCCTCAATTTTTTGGGCCACATCTTTAATGGAGAACAGCTCATTGGCCACGAGTTCACCCAGTCTTTCAGCAATCTGCTTTTGTCTTTTAGGGAAGACTCCCTGAAAAGTTATTCCCAGAATTTTTTTCGGATCCTGAGGATGGAATAACATCTTGATCGCAACAAAATTAGTAGCCCAACCAATGAGAGCAGCGATTATTGGGAGGATAAAAATGAAGGATGATGATTCGTTCATTTGATGAAATTCAGATGATATTAAGAATTAAAGATCTGTTTTGAGTTGCTTAAACTTGAGGAATAATACTTCTGCAACAAGTGATCAAAATTGTTTTTACGAAATCTCTACTTTCTTTTGCTCTCTTATTGAGCGGATGTGGAAGTATGATTACCAAGCCAATCGGGTTGGCTACCAAGGCTGTGGTCACGCCCGTAAAAGTGGTGAGTGGGGCGGCGGTGGATATCGTCGGCAAGCCAGTAGGCAAAGCGGTTCGTGTGGTCAAGCCGCTCACTCCCGGAGTGAGGATTCGCTAGCGCCTCCTTCTACCTCCAAAAGTTAACTGTCCACCAAATCCTCGGTTGCGTTTGCGGGAAACAACCGGAGCGGATGGAGCCAGGCTTTCTGGTTCGTTGCGGTAGGCAAAATCATCCACCACTTTTCGGGGTAATGGATTACCCAGTAATTTTTCAATCGATTCAACCAGAGAAAGCTCTTCCGGTTTGCATAAAGTAAATGCTTCACCTTCTGTGCGTGCACGTCCTGTTCTGCCAATTCTGTGTACATAGTCCTCCGAATGCTGAGGAACATCATAATTAATCACATGGGTAACATTGGATATATCAAGTCCTCGGGAAGCTACATCAGTAGCACAAAGGATTTTGACCTTTCCTTCTTTAAATTCCTCCAGTGCACGCATGCGGTCCCGTTGTTTCAGGTCAGAATGCAAGACCCTTACCGTTTGCCCATGCTCGGTTAACCAGTGACTAATTTTATCAGTGCCCCGTCGGGTTTGAAAAAAGATAATCAAATTTTCAAATTCAATTTTTTTGAGCAAGGCGATGAGAAGATCAAATTTTTGGATCGCTGGCACAGGATACAAGGCATGACTTACCGTATCAGCAGCTGAAATCTTGATGTCGATTTTTGCTTCCGCAGGGTTGTTTAATGCCCATTTGGATAACCTTCTTACCGTGTCTGGAATTGTGGCCGAAAAAAGAAGTGTCTGTCTGGATCTTGGAGTCTTTTGTATAATCTTGGTTACATCCTCGATAAAGCCCATATCGAGCATCCGGTCCACCTCATCGAGGATTAAAATCTCAATCTTCTGAAGACTTAAATTTCCCTGGCT
>JAYPZT010000151.1:0-2543 GCA_038136415.1 Opitutales bacterium | reverse complement strand
CCACAGCGTTCGGAAATGAGTCCCACGGAATAATTGGTTTCCGCGAGTAATCTCCGGGCCTGGTTTACCCGCATGCGGCAGAGCATTTCCCAGGGGGTGCGTTGAAAATATTCCTTGAAGCGACGCTCCAGGGTTCGCCGGGCAACACGAAGGTCTCCGCACATCGAACTAATGGAAATAGGCTGTTGCATTTTTTCGGTCAGGTAGGACATGGCCCGTCGTAAGAGAGCATCATCAACCGCCAGGTGATTAGCCGAATGGCGCAAAACAACTCCGCTTGGAGGAATTAATGCCCGATTTTGATCCTGGGGTGTCTGAGATAAAATAGCATCCATGGCCAGGCCGACTTTTTCTCCTAAGGCTTCCCAGGGAATGGCAACACTGGAAAGAGTGGGGAAGGTGAGATTGCAGACCAGGGGGTCGTCATTGGCTCCAATAATCGCTACATCATTAGGCACCTCTAGTCCCAGTTGTCCGCAGGCACCACACAGAAAGCGGCCCAGAGGATCATGAACCGCAAAGATGGCGGTGGGTTTGGGGAGAGCATGCAGCCAGTCTTCCAGATCCGGGCTGGGTTTACGGAATGACTCACTGTACCGTGCATCTTCAAAGCCTGTTTCTATGTGGGTAAAAATTGGAGTTTCCAGACACTCGACTCCTTTCTTAAACCCTTCGATTCGTTGGCTGGAGTAGGGGGTGCCATTTCCCAGACAGGCGAGGCTGCGGAATCCTGCGTTGGAAAAGGCCTCGGCTGCCTCTCTTCCGACTGCCCAGTCGTCCACATCCACCGATATGCATCCATTCACTCTTTCATCGGTAGCCACGAGGATAGTCGGTGCAAGTTTTGCTAAATTCAAAAGTTCTTCGGAACGGTTGGGAAGGATTTCCAGGATGAGGCCAGCGGGCTTAATTTGTTTGATCAAATTTTCGAGCTCACCAATTTCCCGGTGAATACTGAGGATACGGTAGTCCTGTGCCCGACCGGCAAACTTGGCTAGTGCCGGAGTTAGGCGACGAAGAAACACTTCGGACATAATTACTGCCACAGGTTGGCTCATGGAAAACTAGTAAGGGAAACTTTTTGGCGTGATACAACAGAAATTATACGCAATTTGCGGTTTTGTTTTTGCGGTCATTTCAGTAAAGTACTCTTTTGTTTTTTAAATAATCAGGTCCAACCCTTAACCCTTATTCCATTATGGCCCATTTCCCTTGTGATAAAATTGCCTACGAAGGCTCAAGTTCCAAAAACCCGCTCGCATTCAAGCACTACAACCCTGAGGAGGTCGTGGGTGACAAGACGATGAAGGAACATCTCCGCTTTGCTGCCCCGTACTGGCATGTGATGCGTAATGTTTTGGCCGACCCTTTTGGTGGCGGTACCGCACAGATGCCCTGGGATGACGGTAGCGATTCGGTGGAAAATGCCCTGGCTCGGGTGGATGTCTTTTTTGAATTTCTCGAAAAAATGGGGATTGAATATTACTGCTGGCACGATCGGGATATTGCTCCTGAGCTCAATGATCTGTCTGCATCCAATGACGCCCTTGATCAGGTAGTGGCCAAGCTTAAATCCAGGCAGGAAGAAACCGGGGTCAAGTTACTCTGGGGTACGGCCTGCCTTTTTGCCCATGCCCGTTACTCGCAGGGAGCCGCCACTTCTCCGGATGCCAATGTGTATGCGTACGCTGGTGCTCAGGTAAAGAAAGCACTGGAAGCAACCAAGGAACTCGATGGCTTGGGCTACACCTTTTGGGGCGGTCGGGAAGGATACTCCACATTGCTCAATACCAATATGAAGCGTGAACTCGATCACTTGGCTGCCTTTCTCCATATGGCGATTGAGCATGCGGATAAGATCGGTTTCGACGGTCCTTTCTACATCGAGCCCAAGCCCCGTGAACCTTCCACTCATCAATACGACAGCGACTCCGCTGCCTGCCTGAATTTTCTTCGTGAGTACGGATTGATGGACCGCTTTTCCCTTAATATCGAAACCAACCACGCCACTCTCGCTGGTCACACCATGGAGCATGAACTGACCGTGGCCGCCAATGCCGGCAAATTGGGTAGTGTGGATGCCAACCGTGGTGATACCCTGATTGGGTGGGATACCGATCAATTCCCCACCGATCTCTATCTTACCACTCAGGTTATGCTGGTGGTTTTAGGTATGGGTGGATTTACCACTGGAGGCCTGAACTTTGACGCCAAGCGCCGCCGGGAGTCCCATGAGCCCATCGATTTAATGCATGCCCACATTGGGGGTATGGATACCTTTGCCCGTGGTCTTAAGATTGCTCATGCGATTCGTGAGGATGGCCGCTTGGCAGATTTTGTTGATCAGCGTTACTCCAGCTTTGATTCTGGAATCGGTGCAAAAGTGGAATCCGGTTCCTGTACTTTCGAGGAACTTGAAACTTATGCTCTGGCAAATGGAGAGCCTGGTCTGGCCAGTGGTCGTCAGGAAATGCTCGAGAATTTGATCAACGAATTCATCTAAATTGTCTTAATCCGATCCCTTCGGGGATATGAGGTATCAT
>JAYPZT010000150.1:0-2549 GCA_038136415.1 Opitutales bacterium | reverse complement strand
TCAGGTAGTCCGACTCGATGGTAAACGCGGGCGAGGTCATCCGCCCCTGCTTGACGTAGCGCTGGCTGTGCGTGGCGAGGGCATATTTCTGCCGTTCATTCAGGACTGGCTTGTGCGTACCGAAGGCGTAGCCCTCTACCGACCAGTTCTTCGGCGGTTCCGTCTTCATGTTGAAATCAAGCAAGACCCGATCCTGCGCCCGATCTTTAGCGTGAAGATTGGGTGTCAGTCCGGCCAAAACCAAACAGAACGCGCATAGTGTGCTGCTTGATTTAATAATGTAGGGCATAATGGTATTTGGTTTTCCAGACATCATTGAGTAGTGTCCTTATTTTCCAAGATATTGCTTCAGGGTGGGTAGATCTCCCACTTCCCTGAGGATGGGCTTAGGGTGCTTGGCAAAGCCGGCCGGGCGAAGGTTGGCGGCTATGTTGGAGGCGTGTTTCTGCAAGGCACGATCCAGTTCTTTGACCAATTCAGGATGGCTGCCGGAAAGGTCCTTTTTCTCCCCGAGGTCTTTGGATAGATCGTAAAGCTCCGACCGAGAGCCTTTTTTAACCAGCTTCCAATCTCCCTTGCGGATTCCTTCGTTCTCATAATAGTGAAGCTGGCGCGGAGATTGGGCATACTTTTTACCAAGCAGGATGTCGCTGATGTCTTTGCCATCAATGATCCGGTCGGTGGGAACCTGAGATTGGGTCAGCGTTGCGAGGGTGGGAAGCAGGTCGGTGGTGACACCGATTTCTTTACTTATTCTCCCTGCTGGTATGGTATCCGGCCACCAGGCAAGCGTGGGCACCCGCATGTGCCCCTCATATTTTTTACCCCCTTTCATACCCCGCAGGGGACCACTGCTCATGCCACTGGCCGGGCCGTTATCGGAAGTAAAAATGACCAGCGTATTTTGATGTAGCTTGAGATCCTTGAGGGTTTGCAGGACACGCCCAACGCTGTCGTCCACTTCCTCCACATGGGCACGGTTCACATTGCCTTCTGCCCGTTTAAGGTACTCGGGCCGGGCATGGCGTGGTTTGTGGACATGGGCGTGGGGGATGTAACAAAAGAAGGGCTTCTTTTGGTTTTTCTTGATGAAGGCAATCGCTTCGTCGGTGATGACTTCCGCGAGCAGAGACTGGTCCACCCCGTCGGCCACATGAGCCACCGCCTTGTCCTGCCTCATCACCGGGAGGGGCTCATACTTCCTCTTGGTGATGGGATTCTTACGCGTGTGAAGCGGCCACATATCATTGGAATACGGAATCCCGAAATAAGTATCAAAACCCTGGGCAAGAGGCATGAATTGCGGCTGGTCTCCCAGGTGCCACTTGCCAAAGCAACCGGTGGCGTAGCCGTTCTCCCGCAGCATCTCGGCAAGGGTGATCTCATTCGGATTGAGTCCCCGGCTGTCCCCAGGAAAGGTGACCTTGAGTTTTCCGCCGTCCATGCCAATGCGGTGGGCGTAGGTTCCGGTGAGCAAGGCGGCCCTCGATGGGGTGCATGCGGTATTGGCGACATAGAAATCAGTGAGCACCATGCCCTCCTCTGCCATCCGGTCAAGATGAGGAGTCTGATTGACTGGATTGCCAAAGGGCCCGATATCCCCATATCCCATATCATCGATGAAGAGGATGACGATGTTCGGTTTCGCACTGGGGGCGGCCCATGCACCCCCCCCTAACAAGAGTATGGCAGCGGCGAGTGCTCTGAGAAGTGGAAGATAGATGAGATGGATTTGATTCATTTCTTTAGCTTTACAGTTTGTTGAGGCCAGCTGGATTTCAATTCGTTGATGGTGAGCGAGACGCTGCCCTTACCGGATAATCTGATACTGCGGTTTTTTGTATCCGGCAATGCGAAGTGGGTCGCCACCGCGGCCCCATCGTTCGCAAAAAGCTCAAGCGATCCACGGTCCACGAGGACGCGGAGCTTGACCTTGTCATCGACCGGGGGAGCAGGAAGGCGAGAACCTTGGTAGATAAAGAATTGTTTGTCTGCCACATAAGACACTTTCAGCCCGCGCAAAGTCCATTCAAGATTTCCCGTTTCGCTGGGATTAAACTCGATGGAGGCGTCGATCAGTTCGGCTTGGATTGCACGGAGTTTGCCACCTAGCTCAGCGATTGGGCGTTTGGTGAATGCATGCGTCCGAGTGTAGAGGCTCTCGATCTCCTTGATCGGCCAGCGGAAAAGGTGAATGCCCTTAGGGGTGGTGCGCAGTTCCATTGTCGAGGGGAAGGACATCTGCTGATTAAAGGGCATCCCCACCTTGTCGAAGTCGCTCCTCATCATCCAACCGATTACGATCGTGCGGCCGTCCGGGCTGTTGTTGAAGGTTTGGGCCGCGTAGTAGTTCGGTCCAAAGTCGCCTAGGCCGACTTTTTTGTCGGTGGTGAAGGTGGTGCCGTCGAACTCACCGATCTCGTAGTCGAAACTGGCATCGAACAGGAGCCATTTCTTATTCTTGGGATCTCCATCGACCGGCAGGTGAACAAAGTCCATGCACTCATAGGCCCAGTCGCGGTCAAAGTCGCTGGCTACCTCCCAATCCG
>JAYPZT010000149.1:0-2607 GCA_038136415.1 Opitutales bacterium | reverse complement strand
GGGGCTTTTAAAGGAAGAGCCATTCATACCTTCCACACGGAGGGTGCCGGTGGTGGTCATGCTCCCGACATTATCAAAGTGTGTGGCGAACCAAATGTTTTACCCTCGTCCACTAATCCAACACGCCCCTTTACGGTTAATACTATTGATGAACATCTAGATATGTTGATGGTATGCCACCATCTGGATTCCAAGATTCCTGAGGATGTTGCCTTTGCAGAGTCTCGAATCCGCCCTTCTACGATTGCGGCCGAGGATATCCTCCATGACCGCGGGGCTTTTTCCGTAATGGCGAGTGATAGTCAGGCGATGGGTCGGGTGGGTGAAGTTCTCTGCCGGACCTGGCAGACCGCAGATAAAATGAAGAAGCAATTTGGGAAACTCGATTCGAGTACACATACTAAGGCAGATAATTTCAGAGTACTCCGCTATCTGGCAAAGTATACCATCAACCCAGCAATCGTGCATGGTATGTCCGGCGAAATTGGATCCATCACCGAAGGAAAACTGGCAGATCTTGTTTTATTCAAACCCGCATTTTTCGGAGTTAAGCCAGAGTTGGTTATCAAGGGAGGATTTATTGCATACGCTAATATGGGAGACCCAAATGCCTCCATCCCTACCCCTCAGCCCATGCATTACCGCCCACAATTCGGCTCATTTGGAAAAGCTAGGACATCCACATCCTTAACTTTTGTCAGCGAAGCATCCTTGCAAAGCGAATCGCTCGCAGAACTTGGTCTCAACAAATCATTAGTTGCGGTAAAGAATACACGAAAGATTGGGAAAAAAGACCTCATCCTTAACGATGCCCTACCAGATATCGAAGTGGACCCCGAGACTTACACCGTAAAAGCAGACGGTGAGGAGTTACATTGCGAACCTGCAAAAACAGTTCCATTGGCTCAAAGATATTTCCTTTTCTGAGGATGATAAAAATCAGAGAGATAGGCGTAGTTAAAAATCCGGTCTTTGATCATTCTATTCCTTTAAATGTGGACCGCAGAGTACTGGCTAAGCGCAGATGGCGCGGCCGGGCTACAGATGGAACGGACTTCGGCTTTGATCTGGCAGTTCCTCTCAAGCATGGTGTTTGTTTTTACAACGAGGATGAAAGATACTACCTCATTGACCAAAAGCCTGAGAAGGTATTCCGGGTTTCCTTTCCTAACCAACAAGAAGCAGCCCATCTTGCCTGGCAGGTAGGCAACCTTCACTTCCCCGCTCAGTTCAAAGAGAATTACTTATTGGTGGAGGGCGACCTTGCCGTACAGTACATGCTGGAACGAAACGAAATACCTTTTGAAGAATCTATGGAGATTTTTCAGCCAATTCTGGCTGTGTCATCCCATCACCACGGCCCAGGCAAATTGTCTAAGTACCTAAATATTTGGCAATAGATCAACTTACCCATGATCCTAGACATAGAGGAATCCCGTATACCCACTGAATCGAAATCTGAAAACAGTCGATCAAACTGGCTTGGTGGATTAATTCAAACCACCGACACATTATTTCCAAGCGGTGGCTATGCCCATTCATACGGACTGGAGGAGCAAGTTTCCCTTGGCCTCATTCGCTCAAAAGAGCATTTGGAAGAATTCTTAATCCGAGAAATCTTACCCACACTGGAAAGATTGGAACTCCCCTACCTACGCTTTTGTTACACATCTGTGGAGCGACAAGATTGCATGGATCTTCTTGAATTAAACGAAGAGATTTCCAGTTGGAAACTTACCAAAGAAATCCGCAATGCAGGTATGTCTCAGGGTGCGCAAATGTTGCGTATGATTCGCGAGATTTACCAATGCGATTTCTCACAAAACTTTGAACAAATCCTAATTAAAAACAATTCAACCTGCCAACAAATCACTGCCACTGCACTTCTGAGAAAAGCACAACAATCACCCTTGGAACCAACTCTGATCGCCTGGGTGTATCAGGCTGTCTCAAATTTTTGTTCTGCTTCGATCAAATTACTTCGATTAGGAGAAGTTGCCTGCCAGAAATTGATACACCGCTGCATGACTCAGGAAAATTTGGATAAAACCATATCTGGCTCTTTAGAAATTAAGCGAGATGAGGCAGGTTTTTTCAATCCAGTCCTGGACATTGCATCAGCCAGGCACGAACTGGCATTTTCACGACTTTTTATATCATGACTGAAAACAATACAGAGGAATTCAGCCGCCCAGTCCGGGTGGGAATTGGTGGGCCCGTTGGATCAGGAAAAACCATGCTTACTTTACGTCTTTGTGAAGTGCTGCGCGAGAAATACTCCATGGTCGTAATCACTAATGACATCTATACCCAGGAGGATGCACAATTTCTTGCACACAATCATGCATTACCAGAGGACCGTATCATGGGCGTGGAAACCGGAGGTTGTCCGCACACCGCCATTCGGGACGACACCAGTATGAATGCAGTTGCAATCGAACAATTGGTACTGCGGCACCCAGATGCTAAATTAGTACTAATTGAAAGTGGCGGGGATAATCTATCTGCCACATTTTCTCCCGAGCTAGTGGATGCTTTCATCTATGTCATCGATGTTGCGGAGGGGGATAAAATTCCAAGAAAAGGAGGTCCGGCCATTCGTTATTC
>JAYPZT010000148.1:0-2611 GCA_038136415.1 Opitutales bacterium | reverse complement strand
TCCATTTTATTCACCACAAGAACGGGCTGTTTTCCCATCTTGCGGAACTTCTGGGCAAGGGTTTGATCCAATGGCAGAAGACCGGCACGTCCATCCACCACAAAAAGCAAAAGATCGGCTGCCTGAATGGCAAATTGTGCCTGATCTTCAGTCGCATCCTGAATCTCAGCTGGGGTCATCTCCGGAAGCATTCCTATACCACCGGTATCCATCAGAACATACCCCTCCGGGCTATCTGCAACCACGACATCACGGGTAACGCCCGGACGGTCATGAACAATGGAAATCCGCTTGCCTGCAAGTCGGTTGAAAAGACGGCTTTTCCCCACATTGGGACGGCCCACAATGGCAATACTTGGATTCACTCTTTAAGAAATATAACCTCTACCCTGCAGCAGAAACGGATTGAGTATCCGCCCGTACCTGATCGACAAACTTTTCCATCCGGTCCGTGGCTTGGACTAATTTCTCATAGGAAGTGGAAAAGCTTGCCCGCACATGTCCCTTGCCATGAGGGCCGAATGCAGTTCCAGGCACCACCGCCACTTCGGCTTCACGAAGTAAACGATGACAGAATTCCGTTTCATCCAAGCCAGTGCTGGCGGAAACAGAAGGAAAGGCATAAAAAGAGCCACGGGGAAGATGACAGGAGAGCCCCATCTCATTGAATCTCCGAACCACAAAATCACGACGCTTGGCATATTGATCGCGCATTCGGGCAACATCATCCTCTCCATTACGCAGAGCTTCCAAAGCAGCTTCCTGACTTAATATCGGGGCACACATCATGCAATACTGATGAATTTTCATCATCGCCTCGATCAGCCAATCGGGACCACAGGCAAACCCCACCCGGAAACCAGTCATGGCAAATGCTTTGGAAAATCCATGAAGAAAGATCGTACGCTCCTGCATCCCGGGAAAACTAGCAATACTGAGGTGTTCTCCTTCGTAGGTTAATTCAGCATAAATTTCATCACTGATCACAATTAAATCTTTCTCGACCGCAAATTTGGCCAGCTTTTCGAGCTTTTCACGATCCGCGGTTCCCCCCGTTGGATTGGTGGGGAAATTGAGCATCAATACTTTACATCCCGGTTTCCACGCCTGCTCAAATGCATCGGGATCCAGGGCAAAAGAATTTGCCGGATCGGTGGCCACAGGAATAGCTTCTCCGAATGCCAGTGAAATACTGGGAGCGTAGGAAACATAACAAGGTTCGTGATAGAGCACCTTATCGCCAGGGTTGATCAGGGCACGGAGTGCAATATCGATCGCCTCCGAAACTCCTACGGTAACCAGGACTTCATTTCTGGGGTCGTAAGTTGGTCCGAAATGCTTCTCCACATAAGTGGAAATTTCTCTACGCAAAGAAAGAAGACCGCGGTTGTCGGTGTAGGAAGTCTTGCCCTTTTCCAAAGCAAAAATCGAAGACTCGCGGATTTTCCAGGGAGTAATAAAATCGGGCTCCCCAATTCCCAGGGATATGGCATGGGGCATTTCCGAGACTATGGCGAAAAAATCACGAATGCCGGATCTGGGCAGTCCGCTAACATGATGAGCTATATAATCCTGTGGATTCATAACAGATTAAGCGCTTACGGGAGGCTTTTCTGAATTGTCCCCTTCTTTGGAAAGTAAATGGCCATGCTCTTTGTAAGAACGAAGGAGGAAATGGGTGGCTGTTGAGAGCACTCCCTCAATCGTGGCAAGCCGTTCGGAAACAAAAGTAGCCACGGAGTGAAGATTTTTTCCTTTTACGATAACCAACAGATCATAGGCCCCGGACATCAAATGACAGGCTTCCACTTCTTCAAATTTGGAAATACGATTGGCCAAACGGTCAAAACCACCCTCTCTTTCCGGACTTATTTTTACTTCGATCACAGACTTAACCTCTCCACCCTCGGTTTTGGAAGGATGTATCAGAGGAACCCAACCCAGCAAGGAACCATCATTATGAAGTTTCTGCAGTTCGGACTCCACATCTTCAACCGGTCTGCCCAGCAACTTGGCCAGAGATTCAGGATGCGGAGTTCCAGTTTCCTGGATGATAGAAAGTAAATCACTCATTTAGGTGCAATCCTATCAATTGTGAATAACTCGGTAAAGACACAAACGAGACAGAATTTTCAAAGAAGAAACAGGTATTAAGTATCCAGTTCTAATAAGAGCATCATAATTGAATTGAGGCCAATGGAGTGGGTAATCTCACCTCTCCGCACCATTTCTTTTAATTCTTTCACTGGATACAGTTCAGTAACCAGTTCCTCATGCTGATCGAAGTTCAATTCAGCGGTTTTTTGAGCGTTTCGCACCAGAATCACATGGCATCGATTGGACAGAATGGCCGCATTGGGTCGAACCACCCCCAGCAACTTGGGCTCCTCGCCGACATAGCCTGTTTCCTCCTGTAGCTCTCTCAATCCTGCAACCACTGGATCTTCGCCCCTCTCCACTACTCCGCCTGGGGGTTCAAGAGACTGTTCCTTGCTTCCGTATCGAAACTGACGGACGAGAATAATTTTATCATCAGGAGTGAGAGCCAGCACATTTACCCAGTCATTGGTATCGAGCACAAAAAACTCCCCCTCCAACCCATCTGATCTTC
>JAYPZT010000147.1:0-2713 GCA_038136415.1 Opitutales bacterium | reverse complement strand
GAGGTCTTTTTTACCCGGGACGCTTTTGATGCGGACAATTCCACCCTGTCTGATTTGCTCAAAGGAGATAAGTTAGGAAATAAAACCAAAGCCATTGTCTACCTGGATGAAGGCATTCTCGATGGGAACCCCAACCTCCCACACTCCATCACAAACTATTTCGAGGCACATTCCGATTCACTTGACCTGGTATGTGCACCTGCTTTTGTCCGCGGAGGAGAAGAAGCAAAAAATGACTGGCAGTTGGTGGAAACTATCTGGTCGGATTTAAACAAATATGGAATGTGCAGACATTCCTATGTGATTGTGATTGGAGGAGGAGCCGCCCTCGATCTGGTAGGGTTTGCCGCATCCACCGCCCACCGGGGTGTACGCTTGGTCCGCTTCCCCACCACTACCCTGAGCCAGGGAGATGGTGGAGTGGGAGTAAAGAATGGGATCAATTTCTTCGGGAAGAAAAACTGGGTAGGTACTTTTGCGGTGCCGGAAGCTGTGGTGAATGATTTTTCCTTTCTTCGCACCTTACCAGACAACCAGAAACGGGCAGGATATGTGGAGGCAATCAAAGTTGCTTTGATCCGGGACCGTGCCTTTTTTGAATGGATTGAATCACGGGCATCTGAGCTTGCCCAGTTTCAAGCCCAACCGATGGAGCAGTTGATCCGCCGTAGTGCCGCACTCCATCTTGATCATATTGCCGGATCCGGTGATCCTTTTGAAAGAGGATCTGCCCGTCCGCTTGATTTTGGGCACTGGATTGCCCATAAGCTGGAGCCGATGTCGGACTTTCAGGTCGGTCATGGTGATGCAGTGGCGATCGGACTTGCTGCAGATGTATTGTATTGTGCAAAAGTTGGTTTGCTCAAAGAGGAAGCTGCTGAGCGGGTACTGGATCTTTTACAGGCACTGGGCTTTGAAACTTACCACCCTTTACTTCATGCCAAGAACGACAACGGGGGCTCAATTATACTCGATGGCCTGGAGGAATTCCGCGAACACCTGGGGGGCAAACTAACCATCACATTGATCCAGGCACTTGGCCAGGGAGTTGAGGTGCACCGGATGGACAATGAACAGGTGCTTCTCTCCATCGATGATTTACGGACCCGCTCCCTTGCCCACTCCCGGGCATAATCTGAAAAAGTTTCCATGAGTACGGGTGCGAAGGGAAGCCCCCGGCTGGCAGTTCTGAACCTGGTTGGTTTATGCAAGCGTCTCCTTGGTGAAAGCACACCCCATCTCAATCAATTTCTTGCCGATCATGGAGGGAATCTGCAGATCATTGAACCCGTTACTCCTGCTGTTACCTGCTCAGCACAGGCGACTTATCTGACCGGAAAAACTCCCAGTGAACACGGAATTGTGGGAAATGGATGGTATGACCGCACCCTGAATGAGCATCACTTTTGGAAACAATCCAACCGCTTGGTCGGAGGAGAAAAAATTTGGGAAACAGCACGAAAAACCAGACCCGATTTCCGCTGTGCCAATTTATTTTGGTGGTTCAACATGTACAGCAGTGCAGACTACTCCATCACCCCCCGCCCGCTCTATCGTTCTGATGGGCTGAAAACTTTTGATGTGCATGCACACCCCTTGGAAATTCGGGATCAGGTAAAAGAATCGTTGGGGGAATTCCCCTTCCCTTCTTTCTGGGGTCCGCGAGCCGGGTTGCCCTCCAGCCAATGGATCGCTGAGTCTGCCAAATGGATGGAGGAAAGAGAATCCCCGGAGCTATCCCTGGTTTATCTGCCCCATCTGGATTATGATCTGCAACGCCATGGTCCTGATTCATCCGAAGCTGTCACGGCGGTGAAGGAACTGGACTCGCTGGTTGGAGACCTGATTCGATTCTACCAGTCGAGAAATGTTGGTGTGGTCATTCTCTCGGAATACGGTCTGACCCCGGCTAAACGGGTGGTTTATCCAAACCGTGCACTTCGTAAAAAGGGCTGGTTGAACATTAAACAGGAGCTTGGACTGGAGTATCTTGATTGTGGTGGTTCCTCTGCCTTTGCCCTGACCGATCATCAAATCGCCCATGTTTACCTCAATCAAAAAGACCATTCATTCCAGAGCCAAGTCCGCTCGGAACTGGAAAAACTCGATGGTGTGGCCAAAGTAATATGCGGGGAGGAACGTTCGCAATATGGATTGGATCATGAACGAGCAGGAGATCTGGTATTGCTGGCGGAGGAAGATGCATGGTTTGCGTACTACCACTGGTTGGATGATTCGCTGGCTCCGGACTTTGCCCGCTGTGTGGATGTGCACCGAAAATATGGATACGATCCAGCCGAATTATTTGTGGACCCGTCCATTTCGTTTCCCTTCCTTAAAGCTGCAGGAAAACTGATTAAAAAGAAACTCGGGTTTCGTATCTTTATGGACTTAATTCCCCTGGACCCCACCCTTGTGCGTGGTACTCATGGAATACGGCCAAAAGATCAACTGGACTGGCCGGTGATGATGGGACAATCGATCGAGGCAAAGGATACATCCTTGGCTGCAACCGGGGTCAGGGATTGTTTACTCCAGGCCCTCGGACTGGAACCCAATTAATCGTAAACTTTGGCTACCTTGCCCGTTTATGCAAAGGTACTTTGCGGGAGGATAAATCGCGGATCAGACCGGGCCATCCAAGGGATTGAAGTCTTTTATCCATTTCCCGAAAGCCACGGCCATAAACCCGGTCATCACTCATTTGTAAATT
>JAYPZT010000146.1:0-2726 GCA_038136415.1 Opitutales bacterium | reverse complement strand
CCAAACATCATCCTCATTCTGGCTGATGATCTTGGCTTCAGCGAAGTAGGATTCAATGGTCAGAAGAAAATCAGAACGCCCCATCTTGATGCGATGGCGGAAGCGGGTGCTTTGATGACGAATTTTTATGCGGGTGCCCCGGTTTGCGGACCATCTCGTTCAACCTTGCTCTACGGACAACATACCGGACATGCACCCATTCGCGGCAACCCCAAATGGACGGTTGACGGTGAGAGTCCGGTGATGCGGGCAGATTCCACTCTGCTGCCAAAGGAACTCAAACGGGCCGGGTATACAACCGCCGTATTCGGGAAATGGGGCATGAACGAGGTCATTACGGACGCAGCGACCGGTGACGGCGAAGGGCACCCCTTCCGGCAAGGGTTTGACGAGTTTGTGGGCTTTAACACCCACATCGAAGCTCATTTTCATTGGCCCGACTACGTCTGGGATGGGCTGAAAAAGATCGACCTGAGCGGGGGAACCAGGGGCGGCAATTGGCGTAACAAAACAACCTATGGCGACAAACTGTTTACGGAGAAGACACTGGACTTCATTGATCGCAAACACGGCGACGAAAAGCCCTTTTTTGTATTCCTAAACTACACAGCCCCCCACAAAGGCTACAGCGCACCAGCCAAAGACAAAGCCGACTATCAGGAACTCGGCTGGACGACCCAAAAAGGTAAGTCCGGACACTACCGAAACGACGCCGATATGAACACAGCCTACGCCGGTATGATCACCAGCATGGATGACGGCATTGGGCAAATTACGACCAAGCTGAAAGAGCTCGGCATTTCACAGAATACCCTGGTCATGTTTACCAGCGATAATGGGCCGGAAATCAGCTGGGACTTCTTTGACTCCTTCAAAGACTTTCGCGGCGGAAAGCGATCCGTCACGGACGGGGGCATTCGTATGCCAACTGTCGTTCACTGGCCTGGCGTCATCAAACCAGGAACCGAGATCGATACACCGCTCGCCTTCTGGGATCTAATGCCGACATTCTGCGAGCTTGCAGAAACAACCCCCTCAGGCCCCACCGACGGTCTATCCTTTGTCCCAGCGCTCAAGGGGAACCTCAAGGATCAACACACACACGATTATCTCTATTGGGAATTCAATGAAAAAACCGGTCCCATGCAAGCACTTCGCTTCATGAACTATAAAGCCATTCGCACCTGGAATCTAAAAGCAAACACCATGGGCCCTATTCAGCTCTACGACCTATCAGCAGACAAGCAGGAGCGCACGAACCTCGCGGCTGCAAAACCCGAAGTCGTTCAGCAGGCACACAAGTTTTTCGCAAGCGCACGTACGGAACACCCCACGTGGCCTCTAACCCCCAGGCCGTGGATCAAGAAGACAGGAAAAAAATAGGCATGATCTCTCGCTCACTCATTATTCTGGTTTTATTGCTTCCGATCGTTTCGCTAGGCAAGGAACGACCACCTAATATCGTACTTTTCATGGCGGAAGACATTGGCAATGACCTTGCGTGCTACGGTCATCCAGGCGTCAAAACTCCAACCCTCGACAACTTGGCAGCCAACGGCATTCGCTACGAGCGCTTTTATACCAACTCACCGATTTGCTCCCCGAGTCGTACGTCCCTTATGCTCGGGGTGCACCAGGGCTACTCCGGAGGGCATCATCATCGCAGCAAGGTAAAAGGCGCCCCCGAACTACATTACCTAACGCACTATCTGCGGGAAGTGGGCTACACCTGCATGGTGGGGACCAACATGATCCCTTTCAAAACATCCAAGATTGATGTGAATGTTCAACTCAATGAACCCATGTTTGACAAGAAAGCCAAGCGATCCAAGGACACCCCCTTCTTTTGGCAAATTCAACTACAAGTCACTCATCGCCAGGCTCACAACGACCGCTGGGTGACCGCACGGCAGAAGTCATCTAAACCGGTAATGACCTCGATGGTAAAAATTCCTCCATACCTCCCCGACATACCGGAAGTGCGCTTGGATTGGGCGACCTATCTCGACCAAATGGAATTGGCAGATCAACACACGAAAATCGTCATCGAGGACATGAGAAAACGAGGCGAATTGGAGAACACCGTCATCATCTGGATGGGAGACAACGGTCGCTGTCAGATTCGCGGTAAAGGCTACCTCTACGAAGACGGCATTCGCTGCCCTCTCATTATATCCGGCAAAGGAATCGAAAAAGGAAAAGTCGTCAATGATCTAGCGTCAGGCGTAGACCTTTCGGCAACCATCCTGGCTTTAGCCGGCATTGAGAAACCAAAACACATGCACGGACAAGCGCTCCTGAACAACCCGAATTATCAGCCGAAGGAATTCGTCTACTCCGCAAGAGATCGTTGGGACGAGATCATGGACTGTAGTCGCACGGTCGTGGGCCCTCGCTTCAAATACATCCACAATTTCATGCCCGAAGTCCCCTACGATGCGGGCCAAAAATACCTGGACATCATCGAAGTCCGCCCGATCCTCCCACTGCTCCGGGAAATGAACAAATCAGGCAAACTGTCTCCGGAACAGGCAGCCTTCTTCAACCCTCAAAAAGAAGTTGAGCAGTTGTTTGATCTCCAAAACGACCCCTTCGAGTTGAAAAATCTCGCCAACTCCCCGGAACATCAAAGCATCAAGGCCGAGCTTAAAGCAAAGCTCTTCCAAAAAGCGGAAGAAATTCAGGATAAGGGACTGGTCAAAGTAGATGGTGTTTGGAAAGCCAAA
>JAYPZT010000145.1:0-2761 GCA_038136415.1 Opitutales bacterium | reverse complement strand
CCACTTTTCGAATCGCTCCTCTTTGAGGGCTTGGGTATTTTGCTGGATTTATGACCAAAGAAATTCCAGCGATTCAAAAAGCATTACAATACCTGGAGCATGGCGACCCGCAGGCGGTTTTATCTCTGGTGGAGATACCCGTGCCAGAGCCCGGTTCTGGCGAAGTGCTGATTGAAATGCAGGCCAGTCCCATTCATCCCTCTGATTTGGGCCTGATGATGGGTTCATATGGTCGTCCAAGAATTCCTCCAGCGATTGCGGGTAGGGAGGGTGTGGGCACGGTGGTGAAAGTGGGTCCCGGGGTGGACGCTAAAATAGTGGGCCGCCCGGTTGCCTTGCCCGAAGATGGGGGAGCATGGCAGGAGTATCAGCTGAGTACTGCGGAGGATTTGCTTCTTTTGCCTGCTCTGGTTCCCTTTGAGCAATTGGCAGTCTCCATTCTTAATCCCCTGACCGCCTGGCGCTTACTCAATGATTTTGAATACCTCAACGCCGGTGATGTGATCGTGCAAAATGCTGGCAATTCCGCAGTCGGGCAGTCCGTGATTCAGTTTGCCCGAAAGATGGGGATTCACTGTGTAAGTTTGGTGAGGAATCTGGAGTCCAGTGCACATTTGCAAAGTCTTGGCGGAACGGAGGTCTGGGAAGATAATGACGATGTGGTTGGACGAATGAAGGAGTATACCGAGGGTAAGGGGGCAAAACTTGCCCTTAATTCCGTGGGAGGGAGAAGTGCATTACGGTTGGCCCGTTGTCTCTGTCCGGGTGGAGTTCATGTTACATTTGGGGCAATGGATGCATCAGCGGTGCGTTTTCCTACCCGAAACCTGATTTTCGATGATGTTCGTATGGTTGGATTTTGGTTGGACCGCTGGCGTCGCAAACAAAGTGCGGCTGGTTTTCGCAACGCTGCGGAACAAGTGCTTCAGCCCTTGGCGATGACAGAACTGAAGCACTCCATTGATCAGGTCTTTAACCTGGAAGAGTTTCAGCAGGCTTTGGTTCGCAATCAGCAATCCAGGCTGGGCAAGGTCTTGCTCGCCAGGGATAAAGAATTTATCCAATCCCTGGAGTAAAATTTAATCCACCAGGCGCCGCCTCAATCCGGTCAGGGAAAAATACTTTCCGGGGCAAACGGTGTGTTTGGGGTGAAAAATGGTGTGGGTGGTGACATCGTTGGCCTGCAGGTTACACCTTTTCATTAAGTATTCACAAAGTCCTTCCAGTGCGGTTAACTGCTTGGAGGAGGGGGGGCGGATCTCAAAGTTTCCAATCAGACAGATTCCAATGCTGGTTTGGTTGGCCGAGTGTTTTTTGACATGTCCTCCATCGAGCTGTCCTTTCCACCGGTTGCTTAAATAAATTTCCCCATCCCTGGCTTTTCGTGAGCCATTGGAAATTACAAAGTGATAGGCCAGCCCATTTTTCATGCCCCGGTTGAGGTGAACCTTGTGCATGTTGAGGGCGTCATCAATGGGGGTGGCTGAGTGGTGGATAATAATTCTTTGCCATTTTCCGGGAGTGGGCCGGATGGAATTGAGCTTGGATAATGTGGATGCGTCCAGAAGTTTGGGTGGGGTGGGTCTCTTGGAGCCGGACAGAGGAATGGTGAGCTTTTGTCCGACACGGATGAGGTCGGGCCGGTTGATTTTATTGATCATGGCCAAATCGCTGGAAGAAACTCCAAAGCGTTTTGCGATCAAACCAAGGCTCTCTCCTTTTTTTACGGTGTAGGAAACTTCACGGACACTGCCGGATGGGATCTTTAATTTTTTCCCCACATAAAGCAGGTTGGGGTTGGTGATTCCGTTGTATGCCTGCAGGGTGGATACCGGCAATCCGTACCGCTGGGCAATGCCACCAAGAGTCTCATTTTTTTGGACCACATGAACCGAGTCTGCCAATAGTACGGGCAAACTCATCGTCCAGATAAAAGTAAACACAAAGAAAAACCTCATCATCCCACAATTTTCTTAGACTTAAAATTATGGAAGTCTTGGCAACTACGAATTCCGTATCTCTGTCCAAGGTGATTCGGTTCTGCTTTGCCAGAAATCAAATATTCTCTAGATATTACATCCTTAATGAGATTAAAAACAAAAGCATGGATGGCATCTCAGGGATTGCTGGTTTTAACGGCCGTGCTCATTCAATTAACCTTTTACCGGGAAATAAAATTAGGACCGCTTCTTGGAATGACCAAGCGACCCTACTGGGAAATTATTTATGACCGCCCTCCAGAAATCCCTGAGTTTATTCGGGAAAAAGGACTGCCGCCCAGGCTCTGGGATGCCCGCCTGCCACTTTCTGAAGATGAGATCCGCAAGGCTAAACTTGGTGGGCACCGCCGGGCACACCGTCGGGAAGATGGTCTGCGTACAGCGTTTTATGGTGCATTGTTGGTCAATGGATTATACCTGATCATTTTTCATGCTCTATGGTGGTACCTTCCAAGGCAGGTCAGAACACGCCCAGTCAATACCTCCAAATAAACAAGGTTCTTCATTGCCTTGCTTAATGATTAATTTTTTAGATAGTACTTTTTCTAGATGAAAAAGCATCTTGGAATATCTTTCTCTTTCGGCCTGCTTCTTATTGTTTTTTGTCCGCTAAGTGTAATGAATGGGCAGGGTTACCGTCCGGCTCAGGAACGGAATGCTTACGACTATTTTGACCGGGTGGGGGACAAGAGCTATTACCAGCAGCAAAAGATTGATTTCATGAAGGATGAAATGAATGATTACTCCCGGCGTCTTCATTC
>JAYPZT010000144.1:0-2817 GCA_038136415.1 Opitutales bacterium | reverse complement strand
ACCTGAGGGTTTCCATTGACCACAATCTCTCCCAAATAATTAAGCAAACGGGAAGCCCGGTCCCTTCTCGCTTTGAAGCGGAAAAGTTCCGGTGTGACATCGATCATTTTTGTGGAGGCACGGCCTTCCACAAATTCCTTATGGGAAATTACATTTTCCAGAAAAGGAATATTGGTCTTCACGCCCCGGATACGCATTTCCCGTAAGGCACGATGCATCCGGTCCAGTGCCTGATTCAGGTTGGGACCGGAAGTGGTAATTTTAACGAGCAATGAATCATAAAAGGGGGTTATAATAGAGCCTGTATCCCCCATAGCTCCATCCAAACGAACCCCAAAACCGGCAGAGGAACGGTAGCTCAAAATTTTACCGTAATCCGGGGTAAATCCTTTCTCGGGATCCTCCGTGGTGACCCGGCACTGTACCGCACATCCGTTGCGGGGAATATCCTTCTGCTGAGGAATCCCAATTTTTTTACCGTGCAGGGGCTGGTTCATCGCCACCAAAATCTGTGAGCGTACAATATCAATTCCAGTGATCTGCTCAGTGACTGTATGCTCCACCTGAATCCGTGGATTCATCTCAATAAAGAACCATTCATTGGTGTCCTGATCCAAGAGAAATTCGACCGTACCCGCATTGTCGTAACCAATTTTCTCAGCGAGCTGCACACCGGCATCACAAAGTTCTTTAACCACCTTATCGGGCAAACCAATCGAAGGAGCAACCTCCACGACTTTCTGATATCTGCGCTGAACCGAGCAATCGCGCTCATGAAGATGAACCACATTGCCCTTACGGTCTCCGAGGATCTGAACCTCAAGATGTTTTGCCCGACCCACATAGCGTTCCAAAAAGACAGCTGGGTTACCAAAAGCTCGTTCAGCTTCTCCCTGAGCCTCCTCCAACATGGGCTTGAGGTCTTTTTCATCCATGACCACACGCATGCCCCGGCCACCTCCGCCAAAAGCAGCTTTAATGATCAAGGGGAATCCGATCTTCCTTCCCCACTTGAGGGCTTCAGCCGGCTTGGATACAGGATTGGGAGTAGCGGGCAAAGTAGGCACACCAGCCTCGTCAGCGGCTTTCTTCGCTGCAACTTTATCCCCCATCCGTTGAATCAGTTCCGGGCGAGGGCCGATAAAGGTTATGCCAGCCTCATCACAGGCTTGGGCAAAGGTTGGGTTTTCGGAAAGAAACCCATACCCAGGGTGAATCATGTCCACACCCTTTTCTTTCGCCAAAGTGATGATCGAATCAATATCGAGATAAGCAGCTACCGGACCTTTCCCCTTCCCCACCAGGTAGGCTTCATCCGCTTTGAAGCGATGCACGCCAAAGCGGTCTTCTTCGGCATAAATGGCAACGGTTCGTAAGTTCAGTTCGGTTGCAGAGCGAAAAATTCGTACAGCGATTTCGCTTCGGTTCGCAACAAGTAGCTTCTTCATATTTTAATATTGGGGTTTTACAGGGGAAACACTTCAGAAATGGCCCGAATTGCTCTCTTCTTCAATGTCAAAATGGAACAGGGGCAAATCTGCCCAAAATTAAGAGATCAAATTTTAGAAATTATTGTTCCATTAAATCAATGCTCCAAAGGACTGATCTATCCATTGCAAAAAATAATCCTTCAGTAAAAAGAAATACAAAAGAGCAGCCATCGCCAAAAAAGGTCCAAAAGGAACTTCCACTCCCCAGCCCAAAGAATCCTCTTTGGTACGCTTTCTCAATTTTGACCAGATTAAGGGAGGAATCAGAAAAACCGTGCCCAGAGAGGCACCTCCAAAGATGCAAAAAAGAGCTCCTTCCCATCCGCAAAAGGCACCCACACACCCCAGCAATTTGATATCTCCCTCGCCCAGAGCATCTCTCCCCAGACAGCGGCTGGCCAAGGCTCCAATCCAATAAAGCAGTCCCGCCCCGATCAACATACCCTTCAGGCTATCCAGCAAACCAAGTAAGGAACCCATCGAGGATGCGTCGAGGGAGTACCCATGAAGGGACGGGAAGCATGCCGACAAAAAAACGCCAGCGATGGCACCTCCCATACTAAAACGGTCCGGGATAATCATTGTCTCCGCATCAATCACAACCACCGCGGTCATAATCCAGGTAAAAAAACAACCAGTCATGAGATATTCGACTTGTTGATGATTCGAGAAATCCCAGAAAATCCAGGCGTAGGACATTCCCAGAAATAGTTCCACCAGCAGGTAACGGACGGAAATTTTTTCCCCACAGCACTTGGCTTTCCCCATCAGGAAAATCCATCCCAAAACAGGGATATTCAGGAAAAAGGGAATTCTTTTCTGACAGGCAGGACAACGGGACGGTGGTCTTACCAACGAAATACCAACGGGAATGCGCGAGGCACATACATTTAAGAAACTGCCAAGGCAGGCTCCCACAACCAGTCCCAAGCAAGCCGTATATTCTGGAAACAAAAGAAGCTCTTTCACGAAATAGAGGTAGGGAACAGTTTCATAGCTGCCCCTTCCATTGCGGAGATAGGAACATTTGCACCAGACCAAATCTCCAAGGATTTTGCCGCCTGCCCAACCAGCATACCCAAACCATTTGCATGTGGCAGACCAAGGAATTTCGCCTCCTCCAGCAAAGGTGTCTGTGGTGGATTATATATCATATCGTAAACGAAAATATTTTTTCGTGTTTTCGGCAAGGAAACCGGAGCGGGATCAGCAGGATTTAATCCCAATGAAGTTGCATTCACTACAAGCAGCTTTTGGGAGGGATCAAAAAAAGAATCCACCTGTTCTTCAGTAATGATTTCGGGCAACTGCGAAAATCCTTTATCCT
>JAYPZT010000143.1:0-2863 GCA_038136415.1 Opitutales bacterium | reverse complement strand
GCCTGAACCTTTTTTTCAGTCAAGGTACCTGGTTCACACTCGAAAGTTACTTCCTCTGCCTCATCCCAGGGAAGGATCTCCTTCATCCGGTCTGTCAATTCAGTCAGTTGCTGAGCTGATAAGTAAGAAGGGGTACCCCCTCCAAAATAAACGAATTTGGGCTTTCTTCCAGCGATGTAATTTGAGCCAGCATATCTCTCGAGTTCCTGCATGGTCGCATCGAGATAGCGGCGGACATCGGTGGAATTTTTATCGGTGTAGACACGAAAATAACAAAAGTGACAGCGCTTTCTACAAAACGGAATATGGTAATAGAGACCCAGCGGTGCAGTGCCCGGGGAGGGGCTATTAAGCAGGGAATCCACACAGGGAATATCCTTTTCATTCCAAAATGAGAACGGGGGATAATTGGCAATGAAGTAATTTCCTGCCTTGGTGTCATCTGATGTTTCCAGGTCAGGTTTAATAATTGTAGGCTCGGTCATTACTTTGGGTTTCCAGTGCTAAAGGCATAAAGGCTTCCATCTTCACATCCAACGAAAATCCACCCATTGGAAACTGCACAGGTACTGGAAATGGAGGCACCAATCTCGTACTGAGTGATGACTTTACCAGTCTTTAAATCAATCTGATAAAGCTTACCATCCATGGAACCAACAATGACTTTGTTCCCTACAACCACTGGTGATCCATCAATTCGTCCGCGTGCTGAATATCTCCATTTTTGTTTACCTGTTTTGCGGTCAATCCCGTGCAACCCTTTGTCCCGACCCCCAATAATCACCAGATTATCCGTCAGTGCTGGCGATGAAAAGTAGGGGAAATTCCTGGGTTCGTAGCTCCAGCCAATCTCACCTGTATCCAGATCAATCGCATGAACCGTTTTGTCCATATTTCCAACATAGCCGTAATTGTCTTTCACTCCTACAGATGAAGCAATGGGTGCACCCAGTTCTACTTGTCTGATTAATTTACCGTCGGATAGAGAAACGATGTAAAGCTGGGCATCGCAGCCGCCAAAAACCACTGCCTCATTATTCCAGATGGCGGGTGTTCCATTGATGTAATTGAGGGTCTCAAACTTCCAAACCAATGCACCAGTGCTAGCATCCACGCAGTGGACAAAGTTATCGTAACTACCAACCAGAATGACCGATCTATTGCTTTCAGACAGGAATCCATGGTTGGGGGCACCCACAATTTCTCCCATGGTTTCGTATGTCCATTTTTTTTCTCCAGTAAGGGCGTCCAAGCAAATCAGCCACCCGTCCTTGGTTCCGATAAATACATCTTCCCCGAAAATCAAGGCTGGTGCATCCACTCCTATTCCGGCTTCTGCTTTCCATATCTCTTTGCCCGTTTTGAAGTCAAGTGCATGAAAAATTCCTGTTGGACCTCCGAGGAAAATTTTACCTGCTGAAACAACGGGAGATGATTTAAGAAATTTTCCTGCCTCAAAAGTCCATTCCAGGTTCAATGCATCGCCCAGATGATCTGATGATATTCCCTGCAAGGATGGATCACCGCGGTGGTTCTCCCAATCCGCCCAAGCCAATTCGGAAAACAAAACCAAAGCCACTGGCCAAAGCATGGCCAATATTCGACTACATATTGGCATAATCCTTAATCGAATAATAGATCCTGAGTAGTTCGGGAGCTTCAACTTTTCGGGGATTAAAAGTAGCAGTCCATTGCTCGGATGCATCCTGTGCCAATTCTTCGAGTTCCAAATCATGGCAACCAACGGCATCCAGTAGCTCAGGTAAACCGGCTGTTTTTCTTAATCGAATGACTGTGGAAAGGAGTTGGTCAAAGGCATCATTATCAGAACTGCCAGATTCAGTAATTCCTGCAACTTTTGCCATTTCTGCATAAATTTGGCATACGGCAGAATCTTCCCGATTGTACGCCATCACTGCGGGCAAAGTAAGACTCACGGCTTGTCCGTGGATGACGCCTTTCTTTGCCGTCAATGGATTGGCCAACGCATGGGCCGCACCAAGCATACTTCGCTCAATCGCGGCGCCCGCATGAGCTGCTCCCAATAATACTGCCCCGCGGGCATCCAGATCATCCGGGTATTGCCACACCTGTTCCATGTTTCTAACCAACAAAGAAAAACCATGCATAGCATGGTAATCGGAAGATGGGTTGCGTTTGTTACAGACTGCAGACTCCAGAGTGTGAGCCAGAGCATCCATAGCCGTGGCCATACAAACAGAGTTAGGCTGGGATAGAGTAAGCTCGGGATCGAGAAGGGTAATTCTTGGAAGTGCACTGGGGTCCCCACAGGCCATCTTTCTTTTGGTCTGATCGTCTGAGATTAAAGCATAAGACTGACATTCACTACCGGTGCCTGCAGTAGTGGGAATAGCAATCATGGGAAGCAATGGATTTTTTGCTTTTCCAACTCCCCAGTAATCTTTCATGGATCCACCGTTGGTCAGAATGAAGTTTGCACCCTTTGCGGTATCAAGAGAGCTTCCTCCTCCCACACCTATGACGACATCCACACCGATAGCACTCGCTTTTAAAGCACATGCCTGAACACTGGAGTCGCTCGGGTTTTCCACCGATCCATCAAATAAAAAAGTTTTGATTCCTGCCTGATGAAGTGAATCCAATATCTTCTGAGGATGCCCGGCAGTCATAATTCCCGGATCTGTCACTACAAGGGCATGGCTGCCCAAAGTTTTGGCAAATTCTCCTACCCTTTGTGAGCAACCGGTTCCAAATACTAAAGTTTGTTTAACAGGATCGCCAGGCTGATAAAAAGAGGTGCCCAATGTTTCTTCAGAGGTGACTTCTGTCATAGGATGGGCTCTTACTGCTCCTAAGCTGCTATGCCAATGGACCTACGCTT
>JAYPZT010000142.1:0-2924 GCA_038136415.1 Opitutales bacterium | reverse complement strand
ATTTTGAATCCAGCGCGTCTACCAATTCCGCCATCCGGGCATTCAAGAAAGAATGAAAATGTTAAAGGATCGCCCGCTTGGCAACCTTGGAGTTTTCAAAACAGTCTTTTATCTCAACCGAAGAAAAATTACTGGCTTAGTTCAAGTTCCTCCAGGGACAATTCATCGGCATCTTTCCAGAGGTGCTCAAGAGCATAGTTTTCTCTCTGTTCTTCGGAGAATAAATGAACCACAAAATCGATCGCATCCAATACCAGCCATCCTCCCGGCTTAAACCGGTCACGGGAAAGAGTTTCGATATTATTTTCTTTGAGAATTTTCTCCAGGTTGTCCCGAAGTGCTTTTAAGTGTGGATCGGAAGTTCCTGTCGCGATGATAAAACAATCAGTCAGGGATGATTTTTCACCAAAGTAAAGCAGGGTAAGGTCCGCAGCTTTTTTATCGAGCAAGGCATTGCAGGCAAGGGCAAGCTGTCTTTTAAGAATTTCTTTCGATGGAGGAAGTACAGGTTTCACAAAATAAAATTAAACAGTGGATAAAAGAGAGAAATCTTTGAGGTATTGCAAGACTTCCTCAGGTAAATCTTGGGAGATGGAATGATTTTGTTTTATCTTCTCACGAATGGCAGATGAGGAAGCCGGGTGGAGCGGATGAGATACCTGGCTCCAATGAAGATCGGGAATGGGGCTGGGGGGTAATGTTTCTGACTCTCTGGAAAACACCAGAAACTCCACCATTTTTTTAAGCTGATCAATATTCCTCCACTTTGGAAGCTGCAGAAACTGATCTGCCCCGATAATTAAAAAAAGGGATTGGGGCAGAAAAAGTTTTTTTACCTCGCTAATCGTATCGAAGGTATAGCAGGTTTTTTGCTGTCTGGTTTCATAATCGAAGGGCCTGGCCTTTGGGAGCTTCCGGCAAATTGCCTCGATCATCCCCTGTCGGTGGCTGGCCGCAAAAAGGGGAGAGTTTTGTCGAAGAGGTGCATGGTAGGCTGGACAGATCAAGAGCAGATCAAGTGCCGCATAATCTATTGCTTTTTGGGCGATGCTGAGGTGACCTAAATGGGGCGGGTCGAAACTGCCCCCGAAAAACCCAACTCTTTGATGTGGCTTGAGAAATCCCTCGGGCATTAAGTAAACTTTACAGAGACCGTCCCGCGGTTTTTTCGTAGAGTGTAAACATACGACCTTTGCGGAAGTAGGTCACCTGGCCAGAGGAGGAGACCACCAGGGCGATGGAGTCGGTGGTGGCGGTAATTGCAGCACCAGCTGCGTGGCGGGTGCCAAGACCGCCGGGTAAAGTGATATTGTCAGCTTTTGCCTGAATCAGACTACCGGATGTTTCCACCACTCCATTGCCGCGGACAATGAAGGCACCATCAATCAGGGCAAGTTCTTTGATCGTTTCATCCATGAAGGGATTCAGGATATTCCTGTCCTCTTCTTCATAGCCGTGAAAAGGGTTGAGGATCAATTGCTTGGATCTTTTGATTACTTCCTCATGGTCTCCGAGAACAAACATCGATCCAATTGATTTCCCCTCTCTGCCGGTGGCGGCTAAATCGGTTGCGATTGCGGTGAGTCTTTCCAAGGCCTCAGCGGATACACTGGTTGGCAGCATATCTTCTCCATGTCCAATCACGGATTCAAACTCCTCGTCGACATCAACCACCAGAACGGTATCGAGCTGGCCACTTTGAGGAATGCCCCCCACACAGCAAACTCTGTCCTGGAATCCAAAAATTTCCCGGGTTAAACCAAGCAGGATCGCAGCACGAAGCTGGGAAAGTCTTGAATTTGATAAAGCCCGCACCGCCAGAGTTGCATGAGCCCGGTGGTGATCTCTTTCGTGGTCGGATACATCCTCTCCCGCCAGCACCACCCGGAAACCGGGAAAAGTCATTCTTGGAGCCAGGGTGGGAGGGAATACATCGGTAAAAACAAGAATGGTGGAGCATTCAGCAGCCTTGGCGATTTTAGCTGCTTCATCGGTCAATAGTTTATTAAATTTTGTTCTTCTGCGGGCAGGCCGTTCATCCGTTCCCGCAAAGGCATTTTTAACGGCATCCTTGAACTCTTGAATATCGCGGGCCATCCATAGATGGTCCATGACCGATTTGTCCTGAAAAGTGCGTGCTAAGGTAGCAAGAAAGGAGAGATAGTTTTTTGCGTTTTCGTTGGCAATTAAGAGAAAAACAAAACGAATATCTTCGTAACTGTCCCTGCCTTCAAAGTTAAGTCCGGTGGGGCATCTGCCAATGGCCAAAGCGAAGGGTCTTTTCATTTTGACTCTGGCATGGGGCAGGGCCACTCCCTCTCCCAGGTAGCTGGTCATGGAGTGCTCTCTCTCAAGCAGCTCATTGAGCACTTTTTTCCTGGATGCGTCGGAGGGAAGAACGGATTTGAAGGATTTTAGCAACTCGGCATAGGCAGATTTTAAATCCGAGCAGGAAAGATCAATGATTCTTGTATTTGAAATGTAGCGGTCTACCTGCATAGCTTATTTTAAGCACAGGGGTAGAGGGAAAGACAGGGTAGGCAAAATGTTATTTTTCCCACTCCAGAGCACCACTCTTCAATTCGTAGATAAGCCCCACTGCAAGTACGAAGGTGAAGAACAGCATAGGCCAGAGTAAAGAGACGCCTGCGGCGGTTAGTTCACGATGGGTAAGCACCCAAGGGATCAAAAAAACCACATCAATATCAAAAAGAATGAAGAGCATGGCGGTGACATAGAACTTAACGGAGTATCTGGTGCTGGAGCCAACTTCTGCAGCCAAACCGCATTCGTAGGGAGAGTCCTTGATTTTTCCGCGAACTGCTTTTTGTCCAAAGAGATGACTGCCAGCCAGGATTGCAACCCCCATCCCAACCGCCAATACGATCTGAATAAAAACGGGTAGAAAGTCGATTAAAGTCACA
>JAYPZT010000141.1:0-2966 GCA_038136415.1 Opitutales bacterium | reverse complement strand
GGTAAACGAGCATCCAACATGATTGAGGAGTTTAAGGTTTATGGTTACTCGGAAACAACCACCTATCTGATTGGTGGTGTGAAACTTTTACTTTCGTTAGCTCTGTTGGTTGGCTTGTTTATTCCAGAAATTGTTCGACCTGTAGCCGGTATCCTCTGCTTAATTATGTTCTGGGCAGTGGTTATGCACCTCAAGGTCGAACTTAATAAACCTGTAAAAGCTGCTCCTGCTTACTTCGTTTTTTCTCTGTGTGCTTATCTTTTTGTGTGCTGAGAAGTCCTAAGTACACTCAGTATTTTTATTACTGAGGAATTTCCTGACCAAGTCGGTTTTCCGCTCAACTGTTTTGTTATTTCTTATTGCCATGGCATAAGCGGCGGGGTCCCCGACAAATATGACTTTTCTTTTGGCTCGGGTAAGTCCGGTATAAACCAAGTTTCGTTGCAGCATCATAAAGTGCTGCTTGAGTAAGGGGAAGACAACCACTGGATATTCGCTGCCCTGGCTTTTATGAACAGATATGGCGTAAGCAGGTTGGAGATCCGTTACCTCCATTCTTTCGTAAGTTATTCGTTTGCCCTCGAAGTCAATTTCCAGAACGCCATTAATGCTGTCCACCTTTTGAATGACCCCGAGATCACCGTTGAAGACATCCTTGTCATAATTATTTCTTGTCTGAATGACTTTATCGCCCTCGCGAAAAAGCATGCTTCCCACTACATGAGTCGCCCCTGTGGGATTAATACTGTCACGAATTTGGTCATTTAAATTGCCAATACCTCCCACTCCCCGATGCAAGGGAGCAAGGATTTGTAAATCCGTTTGGGGATTAATTCCCATAGTTTTGGGCAAAACATTTTTACACAGATTGCAGACTACTTCTATGCATTGTTCAGGGGATTCTGCCCGGATGAAATGCACATCGTGATGACGGGGGAGGGCGGACGAGGGCTCGAGAGGTGCGGGAGGTCCGGATTTTCCGGCGAGGATTGAGTGAGCCAGCCCAACAATTCCACTATCATCTGCCTGGCGAAAAGTTACTCCAAGACGGGTGACGGGGAGTTCTCCGCTTTCAATGAGGTCTTTGAGTACATTACCGGATCCAACCGATGGGAGCTGATCGGCATCACCCACAAGAAGTAAGTGTGCATTGGCAGGTAATGCCCGCACCAAAGCAGCTGCCAGGCGGGTATCCAGCATGCTCGATTCATCCATAATCAGGTAATCGCAGACCAAGGGTGAATTTTCATTCACACTGAAGCCCCCCTGAGAAGGGTCGAATTTAAGTAGACGATGAATGGTTTGGGCAAAATGAGATGTGCTTTCCGACATTCTCTTGGCAGCCCTCCCAGTGGGTGCAGTGAGAAAGATCTTGGTCTTCTTTGCCCGCAGAATAGACACTAACGCTCTGAGAATTGTGGTTTTTCCTGTACCCGGTCCTCCGGTGAGGATGGATACTTTGGAGGATAAGGATTGTTTAAGTGCTTCGGCTTGTGCATCAGCAAATTCAAAGCCTGCTTTTTGCTGAGCCCAATCAATTGCTTTATCGACAAGAATAGAGGGAAGAGATGATTGCCCTTTGAGTAAAAACTTTAACGACTGAGCAAGTGTCAACTCGGCTCTTGCGGTAGCAGGTTGCTGAATCCAGTTTGGTTTGGATTCAACGACCTCTGATTGTTCAAGCAAGCAATTCATTCTGGCTTCTACTTCATCGGAATTTGCTTCCAGAAGCTCTATTGCCTGTAAGACAATTTCACGCCTTTCAAAATGAGTATGTCCCTGATCCTCGCATTCCTGCATCGTGTGAAGAATACCGGCATCAATTCTTGGCGGGCCATTACTGGCAAGACCCAGGTTTAAAGCGATTCGGTCTGCGGTTTTAAATCCGATTCCTTTTACCTCACGGATGATGCGGTAGGGATCTGTTTCCAGAATTGTTTTAGCTTCATTTCCGTATTTCCTGACTAAACGAAGGCAGAGGGCATCGGTCACTCCATAAGTTTGGAGAAACATCATTACTTCCCGTACTGCCTTTTGTTCCTCCCAAGCCAGCTTGATACTCTTCGCCCGCATTTTGCCAATGCCTTCAATCTCAAGCAGACGGGCGGATTCTTCTGAAATTACCCGCAAGGTATCAGCCCCGAAATGATCGACAATTTTACTGGCATAAGTTTTACCAATTCCATGGATTAATCCACTGGCCAGATATTTCCTTATTCCATAGGCAGAGGCTGGTAATTTACTTTCGAAAGTATCAAAGGTGAACTGCTTGCCATGCTTGGGGTGCATAGACCAGGAACCTGAAAGGAGGAGGGTTTCTCCACATTGTACTTTGGGGGCTTTTCCAACGACCGCGATTTCATCTTTGCCATCATTTCCCTTTAATTTGCCGATTAAAAATCCATTCTCGTCATTATAGAATGTGATACGTTCGAGCACCCCACTAATTGAAACTTGTTGAGATGGCTTCATTTAATTAGGGCTCGTTTTCAATAGTTAATATTACCGGAAATACCAAAATGACTGAAAAGTTGTGAGCCCCAACTTTTTCGTGATGGGATCGCATCAAGCTGGTAATAAAAAAGAGCACTGAAGTTTTCATGTAATTGTATTCCCAGACCTGTTTGAATGCCACCTATAATCTGAGTAGAGTCTTCACTTATTGTGTTGAATCCAAACAATGTAAACTGGTTGTCGGCATAGCTAATTCCAAGGGATACCGTATTTCTAGTGTAAAAATAATCGTTAATGTAATAATCTTTTCCGATCAATACTGCTCCCTGAATTAAAAAATTATCGCCAGATATATATTCTTTTGGAACTACATCCACTGAACTTGTTTCGTAAAACTTAGTATCCAATTTGAAACCAAGGAGAAAATTTCGAAAATTCCTGTAGTAGGCCATTTGTAGCTGATATCCATTGTCATTTTTCAATTCAAAGATTTCATACTTTGTATCGTGAGG
>JAYPZT010000140.1:0-2982 GCA_038136415.1 Opitutales bacterium | reverse complement strand
TCGTAGTCATACCTGGCATCCCATGCGTCGTAAATGGATGGCCTGCTTGAGGAATTCTCACTGGATTTGGCAAATTTTTCCCCACCAGTTGAGCATGAGACCAAAGTAAGAAGCCATGCCCCCAGAAGTTTCAAAACAGAACATTTTGCCATCGTGATATAAACTTATTCGACTTGAGTACTTTTTGAAAACCAAAAACGATAAGGAACTTCACTCCAATAGGGCCCTGCTCCACTTATCCCTACCCGGGGCCCTCTTTTTATCGTTGCTGGCTTTGAGGAACTTTTTTCCAGCCAAAGATTTGTGGAGGGATCATTTGGTATCCCGCTGTAGCTTTGATCAAGAGAAAGTTTTCGGGTAAGCCTCCCTGGACCTCTCACCTCCAGGGTAGCACGAATAAAGACGGCACTGGGAGTCCCCTCTCTGTCAGTAACGAGGTTCAGCATCCAATGCACGCCATAGCAAAGATACAAATACCATATGTTTGAGGGTCCAAACATCAGTTGGTTTTTCTCGTTTTTTCCCTTGCTTGCATGACTGGCAAGATCATCAGTTCCATGATATGCCTCCGTTTCACAAATAGTAAATTTTTGAATCATGCCATCCACGCCTCGGTGACAGAGTTTTGCTCCTAAAATTTTAGGAGCGATCTCCAGCGAGGGCTGATCAAAAAAAGCAGAATCAAACAAATTATGTTTAATTTTCAATAGGATTTATTTTGGGAGTCCAACCAGATCGTAACCGGCCCATCATCAAGTGCTGATATTTGCATATCTGCTCCAAACCGCCCTTTGGCCACCTTGCCAGTAAACTGGTCACATAATTTTTGGTAAAATTTTTCGAAAACCTCCAAAGCAAATTCCCCTGCTGCCGCATGGTTAAAAGAAGGGCGTGTTCCTTTTCTCATATTGCCGAAAAGCGTAAATTGGCTAACCAACAAGATTCCTGATGAGTCAGGAATTGGAAGATTCATTAAACCGGCATTATCCTCAAAGATACGAGCACTTAAAAGCTTTTTCACGATCCACTCCATATCATCCTCTCCATCGTCATGGGATACACCAAGATAAACTAAAAGACCGCTCTCAATCGAGCTGATGCAAGAGTCATCCACACTTACTTTTGCATGCTGAACTCTTCTGAGTAATGCCCTCATTCTCAAACGGGCTAAATGTGGGGTGGGAAATAAATTCCCATAATTTGGATCAGGAATCTTCCGCTACCGCATCCATTACTTCAGCCACTGCTTGAGCCGCCAAAGGTGTGGAAAGGTATCTCTCCCCACAGCTTGCTCCAATAGCAACTATGTTTTTGCCAGCCATTTCAGGCCTGGATGCGATTCTTAAAGCTGCGGTGATGGTTGCACCCGTACTAATTCCAGCCAAAATACCTTCATCTAGACTGGCTTTTCTGGCCATATCAAAGGCTTCCTCACTGGAAACCAGTTCAACTTCGTCCACAATATCTAAATTTAGATTTTTCGGAACAAATCCGGCACCAATCCCCTGAATCTTATGGGGTCCAGGTTTTACTTCCTCCCCGTTACGGGTTTGAGTGATCACCGGACTTTCGGAAGGCTCAACTGCAACTGTAAGCATGTTGGGGTTCCGCTGCTTGATCACTTCAGATACACCTGTTATTGTACCACCAGTCCCTACCCCAGCGACCAAGCAATCAACCTGCCCCTCAAGACCAGACCAGATTTCTTCCGCCGTGGTCTTCCGGTGTATGGCAGGATTGGCTGGGTTATTAAATTGCTGGGGCATAAAACCTTTATCGCCGTGCTCCTCCATGAGTTGGCTTGCCCGGGCAATCGCCCCTCCCATACCTTTGGCTCCCGGAGTAAGTACAATCTCTGCTCCAAGTAATCGCAAAAGGACCCTTCTTTCCTTGGACATGGTTTCAGGCATGGTCAGGATACATTTATAACCTTTGGCAGCACAGACAAAAGCAAGAGCAATTCCAGTATTCCCGGAGGTGGGCTCAATCACAACACTGTCCGGATTAAGACTTCCGTCCTGTTCTGCAGCTTCAATCATAGCAGCCCCAATACGGTCTTTAACACTGGCAAGAGGGTTAAAAAACTCAGACTTCAGAAAAATATTTCCCGGTAAATCAGCAGCTAACTTCTGGATTTCGACTAGTGGGGTCTTCCCTATGGATTCAATAATATTCATGGCTGGGTAATGGTAATACGGGATTCGTAATTAAAACTATTTCTTCGCCTTGTTGCGCGGACCAAAACTGCGGATAGGCGCATTTCGGTTAACCTCGGCATTTTTGAGACGGTAAACAATTCTGGCTTTCTCCAGATCCTTTGGGCTCATTTCCATTTTCACAATATCTCCGACGGTTATCTTTATAAAGTGCTTTCTCAACTTACCAGAGATGTGAGCGAGCACTTTATGCCCGTTTTCTAATTCTGCCCTAAACATAGTACTGGGAAGAACCGCAGTTATTCTACCCTCAACTTCTACAACATCATTTTCAGCCATAAATCATTTTTACAAAAAAGGCTATACCATCATAATGAAGGGCAAAGTCAAGATTCACTAAATTCACACGACTTGAATAAAAACTACTTCAATGAGATCCTGCCCATTTGATAAAATTTTCCCTTCCCAACTACAAAAAGACGACGCTTATTACATGAGTCTCGCCTACAATTCTGCAATTGAAGGATGGAACCACGATGAAGTGCCAATCGGGGCGGTCATTACTCAAAATGATGAAGTTATCGCCACATCTTTTAATCAAACCAGGAAACAATCAGACCCCACGGCCCATGCTGAAATCCTTGCCATCACCATGGCCGCAAAAAAATTGGGAGACTGGCGGCTGAATGAATGCTCACTTTTTGTAACCAAAGAACCATGCCCTATGTGCGCTGGCGCCACCATCATGTCCCGACTTAAAAGAGTTTGCTACGCCCTCCCAGACCCCAAAATGGGATGTTTAGGGGGAGCTGCATCTCTACACAAA
>JAYPZT010000139.1:0-3010 GCA_038136415.1 Opitutales bacterium | reverse complement strand
CCATAGCTTTCCTTCAAATCATTGAAAAGGACCAAGGAATCAGTCACACGGTTTTGAGCAGCAGAAAGCCTCTGCTCAATCATCACCGTACTTTTGTTCAAACGGTTATCAGTCTCATTAAATTGATTCTGCAATTTCTGGACACTCTGTGGGTCCACACCCTTGGTTTTGCTTAAGTTGTTGAGGTCTAAAAGAATCTGCTCACGATCTGATGTGACCAAATTGGCACGGGAAGAACGCAGGGATTCGAGTAGTTTCTGATTGGAGTCAAGAGATGCCTCTATTGCGGAAACAACATCATCAGTGGTCTCGTACTTTTCTCCTCCTTCCCCTTCAAATTGACTAAATGCAAGGGAAACCAGCCCAACAAAAAATATGGGTAAGCCCAACCACCCTTGCCTGAAAAATGAAAGACAGGATTCACGCATGCTTTGAGAATGACAAAGCTTATCCCCAAGGCAAGCAAAGATTTGTGAACAAATCCAACCTGAGTGATTTATTGGATAAGAATTTTCCTATCAGTTGTTTAGGAAAATGAATAAAGAGATGTGCCCGGGGGGGGACTCGAACCCCCACGCCTTTCGACACTAGATCCTAAATCTAGCGCGTCTACCAATTCCGCCACCCGGGCATAAAATACTCAATAAATTCCATTAAATCCTGAATAACATATAGTTAAAATTAAAAAGCATCCCCAAAGGGTCCCTGCCAGATACCCAGCACCACCGAAGATATAACCAGTGCAATCAGTACGGGTTTGAGTAAACCAAGTTTATCCACACTGGTCCAGGAATCGTGCCTGGGCTCATCATCCTCAAAAACGGGGCGTGGATGGAAACAAACTTCCCGAATCCAGCCAAAATAGTAATAAATGGAAATGACCACCCCAATGATCATGGCACCGAGGGACAAATAGAGCTCGGTCTCAAATGCCACACTCATCAGCAACAATTTCCCAATAAATCCGGCAAAAGGAGGAATACCGGCAAGCGAAGCGATACCAGTCACCAAAACGAGGCCAAGGAAGGGTGATTTTTTGGCAAGATTCTCATAATCTTCGAATTCATGCTCGGTATCATCTTCCGGACGGGCCACACACATCACCCCAAATACAGCAAAGGAGGCGAGCATGTAGGTAAAAAGATAGAAGAATAGAATCCACACAGCACGGTCACTCTCGCCAGGCAGGATCATCGATGCCATTACCGCAACCAAGAGATATCCAGCATGGGCAACCCCGGACAAGCCAAGCATTCTTTTTATGTTGCGTTGGGCACAGGCGGCAAGATTTCCGAAGAAGATCGTAAAGGTGGCCACAAATCCGAGCAGTGGAAGAAGGAAGTCCTGCATCCCTGCCAAGGGACCATTAACCAGAAGCAAGAGAACAAAAAATCCAGCCGCTTTGGAGGAAACCGATAAAAACGCGGTCACGGGCATGGGAGCACCATGGTAAACATCAGGCACCCAGATTTGAAAAGGAGCAGCTCCCACTTTGAATGCGATACCAGAGATGATCAGAACCACTCCGGCCCGTAACATGGGATGTTCCGCATTTTGGGCGAGAAAGTCTGCCAGGTACGCAAAAGATAATGCATCCTGCCCGGAAGCACCATTCCATACCGCACCCCACCCTTCTGGATTGGATCCCACCCCGTAGAGAAGAACCACTCCAAAAAGCAGTAAAGTGGAACTAAGGGCACCAAAGATCAGGTATTTGATACCTGCTTCGAGGGATTTGGGGCACTCCCGGTTGTAGGCGACCAGGGGATAAAAACTAAGGGCCACGGTTTCCAGGGCGACAAAGAAAAGAAGAAAGTTTTGGCTCTGGCAAAGAATCATCAATCCAGCGGTAGCCAGCATGGTAAGATGATGAAATTCAGAGCAGCGGAAATTCCTGAGGGCATTGTGACGGTGAGCAAGAATGGATACCAGCAGGGAGGAAAGAAGAAAGAAGCTCCGCATCACATCTCCCTGTATGCCATGAGCAAGCATACCGGAAAAGCTCTCACGATCAAAGGTATGGTGCCAGAGAAGGTAATCAAAGAGATGAACAATCAGGAGAACGAACTGAAAAAAGATCGCAAATGATCCAGCCTTAACCGAGCCGGGATCACGCCGTCCAAAAAGATCGATCCCAAGCACCAATAAGGCACCCAAGGCAAGGGCAAGCTCGGGCCACACCTCTATCCAGAGATTATTTTGGGAAAAGGTTAAGTACGATTCCATGCCTTTAGGGGTTGGTTAAAATCGATTCCTTATCAGCATCTGCTGAATCTTTCGTATCGTCCTCTATGGGGCAGCAGGATGGCCTGCCTGAACTTACCTGCACCTCCTTGAAGGCTGCATAGCGGGATCCAATCTCACCATCGATCCGCTCGGAGATGGAGGAAGGAAATAATCCAATTAATGTAAGAGCAGCCAGAATGACTCCCGAGGAGAGAAGTTCCACGCGGGAAAGATCGGTAGGAGAGTTTTTCTCAAGGTGTTTTTCCAGCTCCTCACTGGGTGAGCCATACAAAGTACGGGCAACAGCACGGAGTCCGAAAATTGCGGAAATAATAATGCCAAGAGCAGCAAGTCCCAAAAAGAAACGATTTTCCGTCATTTCGCCAAGGGAAAGGAAAACACCAAATTCACCCCAGAAATTCCCAAAGCCTGGCAATCCAATCGTCGCAAGTGTGGCCGCCACCAAAAAGCAGGCAAGGATGGGAGTCCGGCTGGCCAGCCCGCCCATTTCATTCATTTCATAAGTGCCGGTGCGCTTGTAAATAAATTGGGCGAGTAAGAACATCAATGCCACCGACAATCCATGAGCACACATCAGCATAACCGCGGATCCGGCACCAAGTGCGGAACAGGCACCAATGCCAAGGAAACAATATCCCATGTGCATCACAGAACCATATCCAATCATGGATTTTAGGTTATTCTGAGCCAAAGTGACAAATCCAACCAAAATAACATTTCCCAAAGCCAGCCAGAGAATGATCTCACTCCATTCAAAAGCAGC
>JAYPZT010000138.1:0-3086 GCA_038136415.1 Opitutales bacterium | reverse complement strand
TATTTGCGGCGGAGGAGCACACGCTGGGCAGCAACGGCACGCACCTGGCTTTCACCCTCGAAGATTTCCACCAGTTCTTTGTCGGTCAGTTTGGTGAATTGTGGGAGTTCTTCCGGTTCAAAATCTTTGGGGCGTGTCTGTACCACAAAGCCGTGCTCGGGGCCGGCCCACTTAAAACTGGAGGGTCCTTTCCAGCTGGCTTGATAGACCCGGCTCATCCCATCCACATCCGCATCGGTGGGTCGGGGTACCTCGATGAAGCGTTTGGGTGCCTGGGTCTCCTTGAATCCCGCACCCTTTCTTTCCACGCTGTGGTGCCAGAGCCCGGCGGTTCCCCAGTCGCAGGTCATGGGGGCACGGTTCCATTCATCCGGAAAGCCGGGCTCGTGCAGGTACATGCCTCCGCAACCGGAACCTCCACCGTAGTCGGCAAGGGGGGCAATGATTTCCTCAGGAAAGTTTAAATAGAGGCGGGGGTAGCCGTGGTCGTCCAAGCCGCTGAAGTGATGAAAGCGCACATTCCAGCCGCCACCATCGTTGGTGTTGTCCCGGCCGAACAGATCGAGCAGGGGACTGGTGGGCACGGCCAGAATATTACGGGTGCCATAGGAAAATAGCTCAATTCCGGAACCGTCCGGGCGTACGCGGACCACGCCGCCCCCACGAACCTGCAGTTTCCGTCCATCGCTGCCGGTGGCTTCCATAAAGCCAAAGTCTCCGGTGGAAACATAGAGCCATCCATCCACCCCGAGGTCGAGCCCGTTGGTGGTATGGTCGGCGGGGCGTTCCTTAAAATCGAAGGCGATATTATCGACCAGCCTACGGTTTTCCTCTGAGACTCCATCCCCGTCGCGATCGTAGTAAACCGAAAGGTGGGGAGGGTGGAGCACATAGAGTCGGTCCTCGTCCCAGAGTAAGCCACGGGGAGAATCGATGGAGGGAATGAATTCGGTGACCTCATCGGCCCGGCCATCATCGTCGGTATCACGAAGGCGCATGACACGCCCGCGGTCTTTGTCCCGCCCGAGCGATCCACACCCGTCGCTGGATACATAGAGGTCGCCAGCCGGGGAGGCTGCCACATACACTGGATAATTTGCGGATTGCCAGGGGGCAAAGAGAGTGAGCTCAAATCCTTCCGGTACTTTCACATCCTTGAGAATCTTGGCCTCCTCTTCTTCGCTGAGTTCAACAATGCTTGGCTTGATATTGCCTGACTTGGCGTAAGGATCGGCGAAGAGCGTTTGGCTGACCGTTATCCCCAGACAGAGGCTTGAAAGAAGGAAGGATGGTTTAAAGAACATGAACCGCATAATAGTTGTTTTTTATAAAAGATTAGATAATGGACAACCCGCATCTGATTGAGAAACAGCCTTAGATACCCAGTGCCTTGGCAATGGTTTCGGCCACCTGATTGCCCAGAACCGCAGAGCCCTGAGTGGTGTAGTGCACATCTCCGGGTTTGCGAAAGAAAGCGGGTTTTAAAGAGGAGCTCAATTTGTGGAGGTCGTTGATTTGCACGCCATGTTTCTTCATGATTTTTTCAGCAATCTGGTTGTATTTAATCTCATCCCCGGCAAAGCGGCCGGGTTCTCCCTCCGGTACTTTGGTGGTCGATGCCCAGATCAGTTTGGCTCCGGTCTTTTTTAACCGCTGGACCAGTTCCTCCAAATTTTTCTCATACAGGGCAGGAGGTACGGATTGCGTGCCGTTTACCTTGTCCCGGTTGCCCACGCTTTTTACCTCTGGGTTGCGGTAGCATAGATCGTGTAATCCCCAGTTAAAGTGAATCAAATCCCACTTGGTATCGCCCAACCAGGTATCCAGGGCCGACAGTCCCCGGTTGGTGTCTCCACAGTTTGCTTTTGCCCGGCTGACAAATGCCCGGTCCTGCAGGGAATGAATCACATCCTGGTTGTACCCAATGGAAATAGAGTCCCCAATGAGAAAGACCTTGGGAAGATTTTGGTCGCTTGGCTTACTTTCGGCATGCATGCCTCGTTTATCTTTTGCGGGGGTGTAAAATTTTGCCTGACTGGCACCTCCCTGGTACTGCCGGTTGAGCGTGGGCATGAGGGATCCGGTGGAAGCAATCCATTGGTCAAATTTCTTTTTCATCTGGTGGACCAGGCCGGCTCTCTTGGAGGCCAGATTGTTCGTTTCTCCCCGGTCATTGGAAAGGTTGTACAACTCGGTGGAAGAATCCTCATACTTAATCACCAGTTTGTAATCCCCCATACGAATGGCACCGGATGGACCCATGCTGTTGATGTGGTGGTAGTGGGGATAATGAAAATAGAGGGCTTCCCGGCCGAGTTTTTGGTTTTCTTTTTGGAGTAAGGGCTTGAGGGATACTCCGTCCACATGCTGATTGGGCTCGAGGGGCAGACCGGCAAGATCGAGCAGGGTGGGGTAGAAATCGTTGCTGATCACAGGCTCGGAGATGGTACGGCCACTTTGGGTAAGGCCCGGATAATCCATGATCAAGGGTACGCGGATTCCTCCCTCATAGACCCATGCCTTGCCCGCTTTGTTGGGCAGGATGGAGGTGACGGAACTTTGGCTGCTACCGGTGGAAAGCCCGCCATTGTCGGAAAAGAAAAGCAGGATGGTATTGTCCCGCAGGTTCAGCCGGTCGAGGGTGGCGAGGACCCGGCCAATGTTTTCATCGAGGCTTTCCACCATCGCGGCATAGGTGGGGTTGTCCTGGCGGGAATCCGCAAAGCTCTGATGAACGGGGATGCCCGGAGCCCCTTTTTGATCCAGCCCCATTGCCTTGGCTTTTTCCTGATATTTTTTCAGTTTCTCAGGCTTGGCACCGAGGGGTGTGTGCACGGTGTAAAACCAGAAATTCAAAAAGAAGGGGCTGTCCTTTTTCTCTTCAATAAAATGGATTGCATGGTCGGTGAGGACATCGGTCAGGTAATCGCCCGGCTTGCCGTCCTCCAGTCCGGGAACATTGGTGCTTGGGTGCTGTTTGCTTTTGTAGGGAAAAAGAAAGGATCCGGGTTGGCCCATTTTATGGCCTGCCACATTGAGATCGAACCCATGGTTTTCCGGGTAGTGCTCGGTGCCCTGCTGATGGT
>JAYPZT010000137.1:0-3094 GCA_038136415.1 Opitutales bacterium | reverse complement strand
ACCGGGGCAGTGTTGGAACTAAAGTTGCGAAAATCATGATCGTATTTATCAAAACTGCTCTGGGTGCCAGCAAGTAGGAGCACGGTGTGGTTGTTGAGCATGGTGCCGGGCTCGGGTGTCTCAAAATTCCCTCTTTCCCAAACCCCGACCACATTGACTCCATATTCCTCCCGCAGTGTGGTTTCCTGTAACTGCTTGCCTACCAGGGGCGTACCATGAACTGTTGCCTCCGCAATCAATACCTCGCCAAAGGATCCGATTACATGAGTGTTGTTATCGGTACAGGAAATCCGCCGGGCAAGGAAGCTGCCCATCTGCTTGGCGATACGGATGACATGATTGGCTCCGGCCAATTCGATAATGTCCTCTGAACTTGGGTTGTTGCAGGTTCCGACAATCGGTAGCTTGGGGTCCACATCCCGGGCCCGGAAGGCAACATTGACATTACGGATATCATCATCAGTGGCCACCACCATGGCGGCATTTTTAATTCCGGCTGCCTGAAAAGTTTCTGGATCCTCGATCGAGCCAAACATCACCGGAATCCCCATATCATGATATTTTTGAGCCTCCTTCAATTTATCGATCACCAGAACAAAGGGGTAACCAAACTGGGTCAACTTTTCCATCAGAGCATGACTGATGGAATCATAATGGGTGAGGATGACATGTTTTTGCTCGCCGGGATCATATTTTTTGGGAACCCGGGCACCGGATTGATACTCCACAAAAGGTTTGTAGAGAAACTCCATGAAAGCAAAGGGAAGCACAATAAAGAGGTAGAAGACCCCGGTAAACATGACCGCCATCGAAAATAATCTTCCCGTGCTTCCAGAGAAAGTAATATCCCCATAACCTAAAGTGGACATGGTGGTGAGCACCCAGTAGAAAGCTTCCACCCAGCCAATGTGAGAACCTCCACGCTCTTCGCCCATAAAGGAACGGTACAAATTCATGTAAACAATCACGAATACCGCCAGGACCAAAAAGAAGCGGAAAAGACGGGTCGCATTTTTGCGCCGGTTTCTTTCCCTAAAAATAGAGGGCATGAAATGGATCGAATCTTTCATGGCTATTTCTATTTCCTTAGATGGAATATGGAGAGGGTGCGAGAATGTTTTGCGCCCAAAATCATGGATCACCGAATAAATCGCTTTCGGGTTGAAGAGATCGTCCGAATCGAAGAATGCTTGGAGGGTGATTAAACTTCTCCTCGTATCTTTAAACATTGCGGTCCTCTTGTCTGCACAGGCAACAGACAGATGGGTGAAGATAAGGCAGGCTAACCCTTTGTCCAAAGAGGCAAAAACATCTGACTGGCCCCGTTTTAATGGATTGGGGGATGATGCGAAATCATTTGAGTCACCTATCGTGCATCAATGGCCTGAAAGTGGCCCCAACTTATTGTGGTACTTAGAAAAAGGGCAGGGGTATGCATCCCCCGCGATTGTGGATGGAGTACTGGTCCTTTTTCACCGTATGGATGGGAAAGAAGTCGTGGAGGGGAGAAAACCGGAAACCGGGGAACTTATGTGGGAATACTCCTATCCGGTGGAATATCGCGACCGTTACGGTTACTCGCCGGGACCGCGAGCCAGTCCCGTAATCAGTCAGGGGAAGGTCTATTTGCATGGGGTGACGGCATGGCTGACCTGCCTTGATCTTGCCACCGGCAAAATGCTCTGGAAGCGTGATCTAAGCAGAGACTATCAGGTTCCTCAGTATTTTTTTGGCAAGGGCTCCAATCCAATTGTGGCAGACGGTCTGCTCATTCTGAATCTTGGTGGAGGAAACGGGGAATGTATGGCGGCTTTTGATTGTGAGACCGGTGAGACCCAATGGGTCCTGCAGGATGAATGGGGTGCCAGTTATTCTTCCCCGACTTTAGCCAAAATTCATGACCGTACGGTTTGCCTTGCTCTCACTGGTGGGGAGAGTAAGCCAGCCACCGGTGGCTTACTAATTTTTGACCCACAAACTGGGGAGCGGTTGGTTCGTTTTCCCTGGCGTTCGCAAAAATATGAATCTGCCACTGCGTGTCCGCCCCTTCATCTGGGTGATAATTATGTATTTCTATCTGAGTGTTACGATAAGGGATCGGTGGTGCTGCAAATAAAACCGGATTTCTCCTATAATGTAGTCTGGAAAGATCGTGAACTTGGGATTCACTGGATGACCCCGATTGAATCTGGTGGCTATCTGTATGGAGTATCGGGCAGACATCAGCAGGGAGCGGAGTTATTTTGTGTAAATTGGAAAACCGGGGAGATTATGTGGAAGGAAGCGGTTTCATGGCAGGCAAACCTGCTTGGCCGAGATCTGAACCTGCAACTTTTCCGGGCGAGTTTGTTGCAAACGGGAGATGAATTTCTGGCACTCTCTGAATTTGGTTCCTTTTTACGGATGAATCTTTCCCCGGAGGGCTGGCAAATAAAAGAAAAGACCCAGTTGTTTTTCGCTCCCGAGACCTGGACTTTACCTGCGCTCTCGAGCGGACTTCTTTACATTATGCAAAATGATACCGATCGGATGAGTGGAACTTCCAATCGCTTATTGTGCTACGATCTTAGGGGAGAATGAGCAGTCTTTCCGATATGCCGGCAATGGTGGAAGTATTGCCCCTTGGGGGATTTGATCATCCCTTGACTTACGGCACCAAGGAATCCCTCTACGAGACGCTCCAAATTGGCTCTCTTGTTCGCATTCCCTTGGGGGTGCGCCGAATCATTGGAATTGTATCTTCACTGAATCCAAAACACTGTCCGCCTCGTGATAAACTGCGTTTTGTCTCTGCCCTGGTGCAACCAGAGCCAGTGCTGAGTGAGGAATTGGTGGGCCTGGCGAAATGGGTATCCACTTATTATGCCAGTTCACTCGAAAATACGCTGGGGGCGATGATT
This sequence comes from Opitutales bacterium, assembly GCA_038136415.1. Taxonomy (GTDB): domain Bacteria; phylum Verrucomicrobiota; class Verrucomicrobiia; order Opitutales; family Seribacteraceae; genus Chordibacter. Next base: position 194 of record JAYPZT010000137.1, on the reverse strand, counting down.
CCGGCATCGGTGCGGGATGGGATGAATGCAAAGACCCGCAAGATGATCGAGGTGGTTTCAATGCCGCAGCCCGAAGTTGAGCAGTTGCTGAAACGGTCCCCCAAACAATTGCAGGCTTATGCTTTACTTTCCCAGCAACGGGGCAAAAAAATGGATGCGGTTGCCTGGAGCAAAAAGAATAAGGTATCTATGTC
>JAYPZT010000136.1:0-3118 GCA_038136415.1 Opitutales bacterium | reverse complement strand
CTTCAGTAAAAGAAACTGGCTGTGCACCCCCGCGTGTGCTTCGGTAGCGCATCGAACACTCGTGGTTACTTCCCTAAGTTGAACGCTTGGTGGGCAACCCGGGTTGCATCATCACCACTATCCGGCTCGACTGCCACGGAAATTTTAATTTCAGAGGTACTGATCATCAGCATATTTATTCCCGCATTGGCGAGAGCATCGAAAAAGGTCGCCGCAACTCCTGAGTGCGAGCGCATACCGACACCAACCACCGAAACTTTGACGATATTGGTACTCTTACCGAGTTTACCTCCATTCCCATCGGCAAAATGCTCCTTTAGTGCTTTCTCTGCCCGGAAAGCATCTTCGGAAGGAACAGTAAAGGAAAGATTAGCCAGTCCCAGTCTCCCGACATTCTGAATGATCATATCCACAATCACTCCAGCTTCAGCCATGACTTTAAAAACGGCGGCGGCGGCACCTGGACGGTCTGGCAATTCAGTCACACTGATACGCACTTGATTCTTGTCCGTGGCTACACCGCTAACCAGCATATCCTCCAACGATTTTACTTTCTTTTTTACCATGGTTCCGGATTTTTTGGAAAAACTTGAACGAACTTCAAAAGGGATGTTGTGCTTCTGGGCAAATTCGACGGCCCGTGTCTGCATGACTTTGGATCCACTGCTGGCTAATTCCAGCATTTCCTCGTAATTAATTTCAGTAATTTTTCGGGCATCTGGAACAATACGAGGATCGGCGGTATATACACCTTCCACATCGGTGTAGATTTGACAGCCTTTTGCATTGAGACATCCAGCTAAAGCTATTGCACTGAGGTCTGAACCACCTCTTCCAAAAGTGGTCACATCTCCATTGTCATTAACTCCCTGAAAACCTGCGACCACAACCACATTGCCAGCCCGCACTTGTTTGCGCAAATCTCCACCCTGAACCTCGCGAATTCGAGCTTTGGCATGGAGACCTTCCGTGAGAATACCAACTTGCCACCCAGTACGGGATACTGCAGGGACATCGATAGCATGAAGAGCCATACAGAGGAGAGCTATGGTTTCCTGCTCTCCACAGGTCATCAACATATCGAGCTCTCTTTCGGAGGGGTTTTTTTGAATCGCTTTGGCACGATCGATCAATTGGTTGGTCACCCCAGCCCGTGCGGAGACGACCACAACAACCCCTGATCCCGCCTGAACAGTTGATTTTACCCGGCGGGCAACTTTCTTGATCCGATCGACATCGGCCACGGATGTACCGCCGTATTTTTGCACCACTACATTCATTTTAGGAAATTCCGTTAGGATCAAACATTCTGAACAGCACGGGCTTATCCACCACCCCGGGAAGAGAACCTAATTTCTCGATCGCCATGGCAATGGAATGCTCGTTCGTTTGATGAGTCGTCAGAATCAGACTCGCTGGCTGATTGTTTTCGTGTGGCGTTTGGGAAACTGTCGCCAGGCTGATATCACACTCAGCTAAACATTCTGCCACTTTAGCCAACTGTCCAGGACGATCATCCACCAATAATCGAAGATAAAACCTTCCCTGAATTTCTTCGGGGGAAGCAGGTTCACACTTTTCCGATGAAACATGGAGCAACTTGGGCATCGCAGACATCCCTTGGGTACTTTTCACCACATCCACCAAGTCTGAAATTACAGAACTCGCCGTAGGATCCTGTCCAGCTCCGCGTCCGGTTAAAACGACTGTTCCCACCACGGATCCATTTAGACATACGCCATTATGGACACCATCGGTCCGGGCAATGGTTTCTTCAACTGGAATAAGGGCTGGATGAACCGCAACGGATACATGATTATTGGAAAAATTCCTACGGATGACTCCGATCAATTTAATCCGGCATCCAAGACTCTCTGCCGCGGCAAGGTCTTCGTTGGATATCTGGCGGATACCTTCCACAGTAACTTCCTGGATATCCACCCAAATGCCATGGGCAAGATATGCCAGAATAACCGCTTTATGGGCAGCATCCACACCATCCAGATCAAGGGCTTCATCCGCTTCCACATAGCCAAGATTACGGGCATCTCCCAAAACTTCCTCAAAGCTGGCTCCCTCTTTCTCCATTCGGGTGAGAATATAATTGGAAGTACCATTTAGGATTCCGTATATGAGAGGAAATTCGTTTGCCACCAAGCTTTCCCGAAGAACTTTTATGATAGGTATACCTCCAGCGACACTGGCTTCAAAACCATAGCCCACACCTGCTTTTTCAGCAGCCTGAAAAAGTTCCTCTCCGTGCTCACAAATCAAGGCCTTGTTTGCCGTGACCACAGATTTTCCCTGAGCAAAAGCCCGCAAAGTTAATTCCTTTGCCTCATCCACTCCTCCCATCAGCTCACAGATTAAATCAATTTCAGCATCATCAACGATGGAGGCGGAATCTGTGGTTAGTTGCTGCGGAGAGATTTCCACAGATCTTTGCTTGTCTAATGTTCTGACAGATGCACGACTTGGCTCCAGATTTACCCCTAAGATCTTGGGCCAAAAAGAAGCATTTTCCTCCAGGTGCTTCCAGGTACCCTGCCCCACCGTACCAAATCCAAGAATACCAACCTTGATGGTTCGAGAAGAATTACTCGTTTCTGTGTTCATAGGAAATCTGATTGGGGGATTAATTCTTTTTTTTCTCGAACCGGTTTTCAGTTCCCGCTCTTAATCTTGCCAGGTTGGAACGATGCCGCCAAACAATCCACCCCATCACCACAAATGCCAAAATGGTTTTGCCCAAGCCACCGGAATCACCGGTTGAAAAAACTATGCAACATACGGGCAGGCTTAGACCGAATGCAATCGATGCAACCGCCACATATTTTGTCAGGTAAAAAGTGAGCCCCCAAACAAACAATCCGACCAGCAAACAGGCAGGCATCAATCCAAGCAGACCACCCATAGCGGTCGCCACCCCCTTCCCCCCACGGAAACCAGTAAAAAGAGGATAGGTATGGCCCAAAACTGCAGCAGGCAACCCCCACAAGCCCAAAGACGCATCCCCAGAGAAAGAAAATAAGGGTAGTTGAAACCACCAGACCGCCAGCACTCCTTTCAGAAAGTCCAAGGTGAATACGAGGTAGCCCATTGGTTTACCCATGGTCCG
>JAYPZT010000135.1:0-3126 GCA_038136415.1 Opitutales bacterium | reverse complement strand
GGAACCAATGGCTTAAAAGGCCACTGCTCTACCGATTGAGCTACCGACCCGCAAGTAAGGGATGAAACTTAGCGTAGCGGTTAAAAATCGTCAATTCTGATATGGTTTCGATGAAAGGAGAAATCTTACGGTTCTTGAAAAATAAAAATTAGAATGCGTGACAAGAAAGTTAAAAATGCAGTTGCGAATCTGATTGGAATTTGAAGATTATCTCCCCTCTTATGAACCGTGCGATCGAAATTATCAACAGCCTCAGGCAAGGAATCAGTTCCATGCTGGGAGAGGCTGAATCTGCTCAGGTTAGAAGCTTGCGACTCTTTAATTTCGAGAAGAGGCGGGTATCGCTTTACATGGAAGCTTCTGGTAACGAAGAAGAATTTTCTCCAATGGGGCGGATCGATGTGGTGGAATTCCCTGGTGCAGGGCTTAAATCCAGTTGCAGTTGTACGATGACAGAATTGCAAACCGGGAAGTCGGAGCAATTGACCTTAAGATTACAGAACCAGGGAGAGAAAAAGCTTGAGAGCTTAAAGGTATTTAATTTTTTCCGCAGGGTTATGGATTTACCGGAATTGAATCCGGAGCAAACAGGATTGGAGCAAGGAGAAGCACCTATGCAAGATTCAGCTGTAAATGAAATACAAACCCACACCGAGAACCTTGAAATACCAGAAGTGAGGAAACCAGTTGATCCCGCTCCTCCAGTATCTGACTCAGGGATGCCTGAAAATTCCAGAGGGGCACAGGAGGGTCCTGCTAGCGATTAAATAATTGCTTCGGTTTTACTTCTGTTATTTCCCCAAATTTGGTTAATTTATCCATATCAATTTTGGAAGAGTCCCCCACAATTGATAGTAACACAGGTCGGGATTTAATTTGTTTCTCATAAAAACTGGTAAAATTTTCGATTTTGGACTCAATTAATTTTTGGTATCGGGCTTCCCGCGGATCCACCTTCAAGCCAAGTTTTTCCACACTGTAAACAAATCCAGGTACGGATCGGGAAACAATGGGATTCGTTCGGTAGTTACTGAGAATGGAGGTATGGGCGGATTGCCAGCGGGTTTCACTCAATGGCATCTCCTTCAATAAACCAAGAAAGGCGGAAACTGCATCTAGAGTTTTGTCTGCCTGGCAGCCGATCGATCCAACGAGAATATTCTCTTCATTGGGGCGGGCAGGGGTGAAAAAACGGGCCCATGCGGAGTAGGCAAGTGCCCGGGCTTCGCGAAGTTCCTGAAAAACAAGACCTGCCATTCCTCCACCAAAGTATTCATTAAAAAGTTGTACGGAGGGGGTAAGGGCCTCATCGAGTAAACCAGAGGAAAATTCCAGCCTTACCTGTGATTGTGCCATTTCTTTATGAAGGAAAAAGACCTGATCTTTATCAGGATCGAATGATCGGTCAGGGGGAGTTTCGGTAGGGGAGTGACTCGGCTTGGAAAGTACAAAGGTATCACTGAGCAGCCCCAAAACTTCATCTGGGGGTTTTGGCCCAAAGTAAAGAATTGTGCGGGGGGAACTTACCATTTGAGAAACTATTTCCGATAATCTTTCGACGGATGAAGCATTAAGGTCTGAGTCTGAGGATCTTTTCAGATAGCGGGATTTTTCGCCGTAGCGGTGGTAATGTGCCAAAGCATGAGTCAATGAATTTGGATCCTTCTGCTCATCATCTCGCTCTGATATGATAATTTGTTTGGTTAAATTCCAAATTTCATCAGTTGAATTGGGCGAAAGAAAATGGCTCTGTAGAAGTTGAATGGAAGAAAGGAAATTCTCATCCAATCCATTGAGCGAGAAATTTGAAAATTGCTCATGGATCCCAAAACCAAAGTCGGTTCCCAATTTGTACCATTCGATCTTTAGCTCTTCCGAATTTAAATTTCCAGCTCCAGCACGATCAAGCATCCGCTTGGCAAAGGAAAGCAAAGGTTGATGGTCAAAGCCCATCTCCATACGAACTTCTAGGTTAAACAAGTCGTTAAGCGGATTAAAAACATGAACGAGTCGTATGCCGGCTTCGATATCATGTACCGTAAAATCTTCCCCGGATTTTATGAATTTGGGAGAAAGAGGATTGAAGGGGATATCCTCAACTTCTGACATAAAGCCGGATTCTTTACTGGGATCAATGTTGAGCGGATCAATGGCAGGTTTTTCTATGGATGGTAGATCATGCTGGGCATCAATTCGAAAGCCACAGACATAATTTTCTCCGTAATATTTATTCGCTATCGTGATGATGTCTGCCTTGGACACCTTTTCCATTTCAGCGATCTCGCTGACAGTGGTTTCCCAGTCAACAAAAGCAAGGAAGGTATCGCGCATGAGTTCCACCCGCTTGTCATTTTTTTCAAAATTTTCTTTTTCTCTCTTTTTGAAATCATTGATGACCGCGTCGAGAATCCAATCCTCAAAGTCCCCCTGCTTCACTCGTTCGATTTGTGCAAGCAGTAGTTTTTCCACTTCTTCGAGACTCTGTCCATCCTTCGGGATTCCATAGAGATAGTGAGCTCCATAATCATTAAGATTCTGGGGGTAGCATCCTGCAGCACGGACCCGTTGTTTTTCCACAAGGTCCAAGTTAACCAGGCCTGCGACAGAGTTATCCAGAATCATATCCACCAGTCGTAATGCAGCATAGTCCTGGTGATGGCGGGGAGCTGTTCGAAAAGCCAATACGACCTGTTCTTCCCCTAGGTATTCAACCTGAACAAACTCGCGACCTTTGAGTGGTTCTTCATCCCATTTTGGTTCAGCTCTTAGGGGCTGAGGATTTTTCCATTCCCCAAAATATTTTTCGATAATGGGAAAAGCAGAATCGGGCTCAACATCACCCGAGATACAAATTGCCATATTTTCGGGAACATAATGTTTGGCATAAAATTCTTCGATTGCATAGATCGAGGGGTTCTTCAGGTGGTCAACCGTTCCCAGAGTGGATTGCTGGCCGTAGGGATGATGCTTGAAAAGAAGATCATTTACTGCCCGGTAAATGAGCCGGTGTTTATTGTCTATTGCCCGGTTTTTTTCTTCATAAACCGTTTCCAGTTCGGTGTGAAACAGTCTGAATACTGGCTGGGCAAAGCGTTCACTTTCGATCTTTGCCCAGTGTTCCAGACG
>JAYPZT010000134.1:0-3193 GCA_038136415.1 Opitutales bacterium | reverse complement strand
CTGCCGAAGTGGATATATCGGGCATGGGGGATTGGCATGTCTTTAAGGAATTTCAATTAAAGGCAGGCGAGGAAATTAAATACAAATTTCCATCTTCATTTCAGGCTTACTGGATACGGTTCATTACCGATACAGAAACCACCGCTACCGCCATGCTGACTTATGAATAACTCGAATTTGATAGTCGAAATAAAAGCAGTGAACTAAACTTGTCCATAACTTGACCACAAAAGAAGATCCAGATCCAACCGAGGTATTTCTCAAACTCTTGTCTATGTATGAGAGAGATATCCGGGTTTATGTAATTGCGATGGTTGGAAAGGTCTGTGATGCCGAAGAAATTCTTCAGGATGTACGACTGGCAATGTGGAAGAATTTTGATCAGTTTGAGCAGGGGACAAACTTCAAGGCATGGGCTCGAAAAATTGCTTATCATCGAATTCTTACTTTTCGAACGAATCGTTCACGGGAAGCAAGGAGAGCTGAGTTGTCGCGGGAATTCTATGATTCCATAAACAACGCAGTTGAAAAAGTTTTGGAGCAGGGACCCCATCAGGAGATTCTTTCTCAATGCCTTCAGAAATTAAGCACGGAACATCTACAAATTATTCGACTTAGGTATACTGATGGTAAATCAGTTGAGGAAGTATCCAGGTCAATCAAGCGTACGGTTACTGCGACATATCGTGTGATCAGCCGAATTCGTGAGTCATTACGCAAGTGTGTATATGCACATGCATCTATCCATTAGTGAATGAATAAAAAGATAGATATCGAGTTGTTGGCAGAGAAATACCTTGCGGGTTCATTGACTGCAGAAGAAACGGATCACCTGAATGCTTTGATTAATGCCGATAAGTCTTTTTCCAAGCAGTTTGCTCAGCTTTTGGTAATACATGGTCAAATGGTAGATCTTTTAAGTGAAGAGGAAGGGAAAAGCGATAGGCTCATTCCCTTGAGGACACAAAAGCAAACATCCAAAAAACCATATAGTTTTTGGCTGGCAGTTGCCGCGTGTGTGACCTTGCTCATTTCTTTTGTAATTAACTTTAATTTGCAAGAAAGCCGAAAAGCAGGCGGGGTAATTGCTGAAATATCAGCAACTGATTACGCAGTTTGGGGAGAGTGTACTCTCCCGACAGCCAAGGGTAGCCAACTTTCGACCGGTAAACTTGAATTGAAAGAGGGTCTTGCTACTTTACGTTTTATTTCGGGTGCTGAGGTTATTCTGGATGGTGCTGTTTCCATTGAGCTTCTTTCCGCAATGTCACTCAAATTAGAGGAAGGTCTGCTTGTCTCAGATATTCCAGAGTCAGCACATGGATTTACTATTGTTACCCCCGGAGCCAAAGCGATTGATCATGGGACCAGGTTTTTAACCAAGGTTTCGAAGGGAGGAGACACTACTGTGATGGATGTTTTGGAGGGAGAAGTGGAACTGGTCGATGATCGTACCAAAGAGAGTCGATTTTTTAATGGGGGAGAAGGAGCTTCAATCTCTGTGAAAAAAGATGGCTTTGCCAAACGAACTCATAAAAGAGGGGAGTTCTCACTGGCTGAATCTTCTGCTTCAGATACAGGTGTTACTAAGTTTGTTTCAATCAGTACAGCTGATCCTGGTGGCAGGGATGCAACGGTGATAAGAGGGGACTTTGACTTCCATCATGATCCTTCCTTGGTCATGATAAAAAATACAAATGATCAATTTTCCCGCAAGGGGTACCTCGGTTTTGATTGTTCAACATTAAACCTGGAGGATGCAAAGTCTGTGGAATTGATAATGAACTTTGTGTACAGTGGCTACGGTGCGGCTGCCTTAAGTAAGACCTCCACTTTCTCAGTCTGGGGAATTCTTTCTGATGATCTTGATACCTGGAAGCAAGGACGCATTCCCTGGGCAACTGCTCCAGCCAATATAGACGATGCTGGTATTTTGAATACAGAATTTGCCAGGCGACTAGGGGAATTTAGTGTTCCTCGGGGTCGCCACAATGCAGAATATCGATTTAAATCGGAAGACCTTCTTTCCCTCATCCAGAAGGACAAAAATCAATTCGTCACCCTGGCAATTGTTTGCGAAGATTTTCATGCGGGCAGTGACTTTGTTTACAGTATGATTGGGGGTCTGGAAAAAAGCGGGAAAGCACCTTCTTTGAATTTTGCATTCTGAAAATGGGCCAGAAAAGTTGTGGTATGTATCCCAGTTAGGTGACCTTTTATATAAATTATCATTTTATTATTTCTTATGAAAATTGTCATTTTGGATGGATACACAACAAACCCAGGAGACCAGAGTTGGAAGGCGTTGGAAAAGTATGGGGAGCTTGTTGTTTATGACCGCACCTCAGCAGAGCAGGTTGTTGAAAGATGTTTGGACTGTCAGGTTGTGCTGACCAATAAGGTAATTCTCGATGCAGAAATTCTGCAACAGTTGCCCTCACTTAAATATATCGGTGTCTTGGCTACTGGCACCAATGTGATCGATCTGAGCTTTGCCAGGCAAGTGGGGATATGTGTTACCAATGTACCCGGCTACAGCACTGATTCAGTGGTTCAGTTGATTCTCGGCTTTATGCTTCATTTCAGCTCGATGGTGAGCCCGCACAATGATGCGGTGCATCGAGGGGATTGGGAGAACTCCAAAGATTTTAGTTTTACTCTTGGTAGCTTGAATGAATTGAGTTGTATGACAATTGGGATAGTCGGTTTGGGTGCAATCGGTAGAAAGTTGGCTGCAGTGGCAGATGCCATTGGTATGCGGATTGTTGCCGCTCCTCAATCAAGTATGAATCGTTTGAAGTTATCATTTAATGTGGAATGGAAATCACTCGACGATGTCCTCACTCAGGCGGATTTCCTGTCTTTGAATTGTCCACTTACTCCGGATACGGAGAAAATGATCAATGCTTCACGTTTGAAAAAGATGAAAAGATCTGCGGTCCTAATCAATACCGGTCGTGGTCAACTAGTCGATGAGGAGGCACTGGCCCATGCATTGAATAATCGAATCATTGCAGGTGCTGGTTTGGATGTTCTTAGTTCTGAACCACCCCGTTCAGATAATCCTCTGCTAAGTGCTAAAAATTGCGTAATTACCCCCCATATTGCTTGGGCAAGCAAACAAGCAAGAGAGCGACTCATCGGTATTGCTGTGGCCAATTTATCAGCTTACTTAAAGGGTGATCCACAAAAT
>JAYPZT010000133.1:0-3194 GCA_038136415.1 Opitutales bacterium | reverse complement strand
GCTGAAATCTGATCCCTAACCAGGCGTTGATCGAGTTCAATCTGGGCTTCACCCTCACCCCGTTGAGTAACACCACCCCCACGCTGGCGACCAAGGTGAGTCCAGGCACGCCGTAGCCTGGGCAAAGAATATTCCAAGCGGGCTAGTTTAACCTGTAATTTTGCCTCCTTCGTTTGTGCCCTTTCTGCGAATACATCAAGTATGATTTCATGCCGATCTATGACGAGGATTTTACTTTCAGTTTCCCAATTTCTCTGTTGAGCAGGAGTTATTTCGTTGTCGAAGATTAATACATCAGCACCAAGCTCGTGAATTTGCCCTAAAGTTTCGTCAACTTTTCCTTTTCCCAATATAAACCGGGGAGATGTTTTGCGGACACGGATTACTTTCCGTCCCACCACATTGATCCCTAAATTTCTTGTTAATTCATCCAGTTCATCGAGAAGGGATTCAGCCTCCGATCGGTCACTTTCGTTATCGATGCAGGAAATAAGAAATGCCTTCTCCACCAATCTCGGCTTTTCCTTTACTTCAAACATTACAGCCCACTTAAAAAGAAACAGGGTCCGGTTGCATGCAACCGGACCCTGTTATGATAAACGAAGTCAAACAGTAGTAGTTTAAGAAACTGCTGCTTGGGCAGCTGCTAGCCTCGCTGTAGGCACACGGAACGGCGAACAACTGACATAATTCAATCCAATCTTGTGGCAGAAATTAACACTGGATGGATCGCCTCCATGCTCCCCGCAAATACCAAGTTTAATTCCCCGGCGGGAGGATTTACCTTTTTTCACAGCAATTTCCATGAGCTGTCCAACTCCAGTTTGATCAACACTGGCAAATGGGTTGGCAGAAACAACTTCAAGCTCGGTGTAATTTGGAAGAAAACTACCAGAATCATCACGACTCATGCCCAAGGTTGTCTGGGTTAAGTCATTGGTACCAAAGCTAAAGAATTGGGCGGTCTTGGCAATTTGATCTGCTACCAATGCGGCACGCGGAATCTCAATCATTGTGCCAACAAGGTACTTAACTTTTTTGCCTTTCGCCGCGAAAACTCTTTTTGCAGTTTCATGAATCACCTCAACCTGCAGTTCAAGTTCCTTGGAAAAGCCAACCAAAGGTACCATGATCTCAGGGTTAACCTCTATCCCACTGTCCTGAACGGCGATGGCAGCCTCAATAATGGCCTGAGTTTGCATCTCCGTAATTTCAGAGTAAGAAATTCCCAGACGGCAGCCACGGTGACCAAGCATAGGATTAAATTCGTGAAGATCTTCCACGCGTTTCTTTACCGAGGCAAGACTGACGCCAAGCTTCTTGGCCAGATCGCGCTGGGATGCCTGATCGTGTGGCAGGAACTCATGCAAGGGAGGATCAAGCAAACGAATTGTGGCAGGACGACCTTCCAATGCCTTAAAGATTCCGGTGAAATCCTTGCGTTGGAAGGGAAGAAGCTTTTTCAAGGCAGCTCTTCTGTTCTTCTCATCATCTGCCAGAATCATTTGGCGCATGGCATCAATCCGATTGCCCTCGAAGAACATATGCTCCGTACGGCAAAGACCAATTCCGCTGGCTCCAAAAGCAACTGCATTGGCAACCTGAGAGGGCGAATCCGCATTGGTTCGGACACTCATCTTTGTGGCCTGCTCACACCAGTTCATCAACTTGGAGAAGTTTTGATAATCGCGACTTTTCTTCGGGTCCAATTTTTTGTCGACCAGTACCTGAATAATTTCAGAAGGAGCGGTTTTCAACTCACCACCAAATACTTCACCAGTGGTACCATTGATCGACATAAAATCTCCCTCCTTGAAGGTTTTCTTGCCCACCTTCACGGTACGGGCGTGGTAATCGATTTCGAGTTCCGCAGCACCACAGACACATACCTTACCCATTTGACGGGCAACCAGTGCAGCATGAGAAGATACCCCTCCTCTGGCGGTTAGGATTCCTTCAGCAGCAATCATACCCCGTAAATCCTCTGGAGATGTTTCCTGACGGACTAGCAATACCTTACCCTTTTTGGCTGCCTCAACCGCACGCTCAGCATTCAAGCAAACACGGCCAGATGCAGCACCCGGACCTGCAGGAAGGCCCTTACAAAGGGTATCAGCTGCTTTCTGGGCAGCGGCATCAAAGACAGGAGAAAGAACCTGATCCAACTGATCGGCAGGGACTCTTTTGATCGCAGTTTTCCAATCAATCAAGCGCTCTTTAACCATTTCAACTGCTATACGTACCGCGGCAAGTCCGGTGCGCTTACCGTTACGGGTTTGCAGCATGTAGAGTTTTTCGTCCTCAATGGTAAACTCAAAGTCCTGCATGTCTTTAAAGTGCTTCTCCAACTTCTTCTGCACGGCAGTGAGTTCCTTAAAAGGCTTAGGCAAAACTCTTTTCAACTGAGCAACAGGTCGGGGGGTACGCACACCTGCAACCACATCCTCTCCCTGTGCATCAGTAAGGAATTCACCGTAGAGAACTTTCTCGCCTGATGCAGGATCACGGGTAAATGCTACACCAGAACCTGATTTTTTACCAGTATTTCCAAATACCATGGCCTGCACATTAACCGCGGTGCCCCACTCTGCAGGGATACCGTATTTACGACGGTAAACAATCGCCCGGTCATTCATCCAGGAACTAAATACAGCACCGACAGAACCCTCCAATTGCTCCCATGGGCAATTTGGAAAATCTTTACCAGAACGTTTTTTAACCAGAGTTTTGAAACGCTGAACAAGCTCTTTCATTTGAGCTGCAGAGATTTTTGAATCGTCAACTTCGCCTTTTTCCTTGGGAAAGATCTCAGCTTTAAAATTTTCAATGATTTCTTCGAAGGGATCATGATCTTCCGAAGGAAGCTTTTGTACTCCCATGACCACATCGCCATACATCTGTATAAATCTTCGGTAACAATCCCAGGCAAATCTTTCGTTTCCTGATGATGTTGCCAATGCTTCGACAGTCTCATCATTTAACCCAAGGTTAAGAATTGTATCCATCATGCCTGGCATGGAATCACGGGCACCTGAGCGTACAGAAAGCAGAAGTGGTTTTTTGAGATCTCCAAGCTTTTTACCCAATTGCTTCTCCATTAATGCCACCGATTCTCTAATCTGCCCATCCAGGCTTTTGGGATAGGATTTCTTGTTCGCATAGTAATGAGTGCAAACCTCTGTCGTAATTGTAAA
>JAYPZT010000132.1:0-3225 GCA_038136415.1 Opitutales bacterium | reverse complement strand
GCTGGGTCTCCGCAAGTAATCTTTGGTACTCCGCACTGCCCCCAATTTCCAATTCCCGCACCTTGTCTTCCAGGGTGGCGATTTCTGCTTCCAGTGCAGCCGCTTCCTGACTTAGGGCACGCTCGCCGGCCACTGCCTGGTTTAATTGTACCTCCAATTGCCGGGCTTTTTCTTTGTAAAAACCTGTTTCTTCGTAAAGAGAACCAGAATCTTTAAGCAGTCCCTGGTTTTCCATATCCAGATCCTTGAGCTTGGCAATTAAGGTACGCTCATTCATCTCAATGTTTTCAATTTCCACCCGCATGCTCTCTATGGCTTCCAGCATCTCTGTATTTTCAGATTCGAGGGTGAGGGATTTTGCCATCAACATCTCATTGGAATCACGCAGTGCCTGAATCTCATTGGTGATTCGGGACTCATCCAGGCTCAGGCTGTTAAGTTGGGTACGGAGCATGGAAAGTTCTTCCTTCTGGGCAAGATCGGTGGAATGGAAAGAATCATTGCGTTGAGTGAGCCGCTCCATTTTCTCACGCAGGCTGTTGTTGGACATTTCCAGGTTTCTCGCAAAATCATCTTTTCTTTGTGCCTGAAAAGCCAGTTCCGTGTTTTTGGCCAGGGCTTCTTCGAGTTGCTCCCTCGTGGAATCCAATTGGATTTCTGCCCGGCGCAGGGCTCCAAAATTTTCCCCTCTTTCCTCCTCAGTCAGGCTGAGTCTGTCCTCTGCGATAGCCAGATTCCCATTCAAACGGGCAATTTCATTGCGGGCAGACTGTAAGCTTTCCCGGAGCAAGATCTCCTCGTTTTCCAGCATGGAAATTTTATTCTCTGCTTCGCGGAGCAATTGATCAAATTCATCGAGGCGATTTTCAGAAGTTTCCTGATCGATACCGATAGTGGCCACACGCTGGTTTAGTTGGGTGTTGTCGGTAAGCAGGCTATCCATCTCTGCCTGTATATTTTTGAGCCGGGCATCTGCATCTGCTTTGCTTTCCTCAAGCTTGGCATTTTGACGCTGAAGGGAGGAGTTTTTCAATTCCAGGTCACGAATCTTGGCATACGCGGATTGTTCTTCATTGGTGGCACTTTTCTTGGCATTTTGAAGCCGGCGGTTTTCCAAGGCCAATTCTTTGTTTTGCTGGGCAAGGTCCTGCTCGTCTGCTTTGAGCTGCTGCAATTGCCTCCGCAACCTGGCATTGGTCTCATCCAGATACTGGTTGCTATTCACATTGCGCAATCCCTCCTGCTTCATTTTCAGCATCTGGGTCTCCAGGGCAGCCACCTGACCCAGTGCTTTATTTAATTCATTGCGCAATTCCACCTCTTTGGCGGAATCAAATACCGGGGCGGGTGCTTCTGTTTTTTGCTGTACGAAGGTACGGGTTTTTTCAACCAATGCATTATGCTTAGCGGCCAATTCATTGTACCGCTGAATCAAAAAATCGGGGTCCCTAAGCTGTGCATCTGTCTGTGCAAAAGCCACTGGCACACAGACTAGGGCCAGATAAAAAGCTAAAACATTAGACTTGGTTAAGAATTTCACAGATCGTACTTAAAAAATACTAAGCTAATACGAATAGAAAAAAGTGCACGATGGCAAGCGTGAGTTATTAAGATGCTCTTTTCATCGCTAAATGAGCCGATTAGAAGTGCAATTATGCCGGGATCAATGGGCAGTTTGCTTCCTATTTTGCCGCCCTTGATAAGCGGTCATTTATGGCCCCGGATAAGGGGTGGTTTTGTACGATTTTGGACAGATGAATGGCTTGTTTCTTCTGTTTGTCCGCCAGGTGCAAAGTAGCGTACAGATTTCGGGCGATTTCTTCGATATTCCCGTCTTCGGATAAGCTCAGGACAGGAAACATATTATCCCCGAAATTGTGTTTTTGTTCTGTGTCATGTACCACCACCAGGTCATTTTCTGTAAGCTCAGATTTTTTACCCAAAAGTTTTTCGGGATTATCGTACAAATACAAAGGAGTTTTTGGAGCATAATGAACGGCTCCGGTACCGGGAGACAGACTTGGCTTTGCCGGATGTAGGCTTTGTTTGGTTTCCTTATTCTCTGAGCTTCCGGGATTGGCTATTTTTTTGCCAAGTACTTCTTCCAGTTCCTCTTTGCTGATGGGGCCCTGGCGTAGAATTTGGATATTTTCCTCGTCCACCAGGGAGACCACAGTGGACTCCAGTCCAATTTCGCAACTCCCTCCATCCAGAACTTCGGGAGCTTTTTCTCCAAAAGAATCCAAAATGTGCTGGGGGCAGGTTGGGCTGGTGGAATTGGAGAGATTGGCACTGGGTGCCGCCAGCGGAAAGTCGAGGCCTAGCAGAACCTCCCTGAAAAGAGGGTGGGCGGGTGCCCGCAGAGCCACGCTTGGCAAGCCAGCGGAAATCCGATCGGGGATGCAGGGCTTTTTGGGCAGAATAATGGTCAGGGGGCCTGGCCAGAAGTGCTTTGTTAAAATTCGAGCGGTATGATTAATTTCCGCCAAGTCTTCTGCCTGCTCCAATCCGTGGACATGTACAATCAATGGATTGGTGGATGGTCTGCCCTTGAGTTGGTAAATTTTCTCAACTGTGGAGTCGAGCAGGGCATTACCGGCTAGCCCATATACGGTTTCGCTGGGAAGGGCTACAATTTCACCTGCTTGTAAGGAGAGCAGGCATTCATCCAGCGAGATGATCAAAGTGTGAAGTAAAGAATTACTTCAGAATCTGCATGTGCCTGGCTTTTTTGATCAACTTGGAAACCTTGCGCTGTTGCATGGGGGTAAGCCCAGTGTACTTGCGGGGAAGAATCTTACCAGTATCGGTAGTGTACTTGGCAAGGGCATCCTTATCCATAAAGGAGTAATGCTCGGGGTTTTTGCTCTTCGCAGATGGTTCCTGTGATTCAGTCATAGCGTTCAAGAAATATAGACCTCTTTGTTTAAAGCAATATCAAAAAATTAGAGGATCCATGGTTTCTGAGATTGACCAAGGGGATGAATTTTGATGTTTTGGAACTTTGCTATGAAAGTTGTATCTTCAATTAAGACACTCAAAAATCGCCATCCGGACTGCAAGGTAGTCCGCCGCAAGGGTAGGGTTTATGTTATTAATAAAACAAACCCACGCTTCAAAGCCCGTCAGGGATAATTTGGTTATGAGGAAAGACATCCATCCTAAACTCAATCCCACTTGCTTCGTCGATGTTTCAAGTGGAAAGAAATTTATCACCCAATCCGT
>JAYPZT010000131.1:0-3240 GCA_038136415.1 Opitutales bacterium | reverse complement strand
TATCCATTTCCCGAAAGCCACGGCCATAAACCCGGTCATCACTCATTTGTAAATTCTTCCGCAGGATATCTGCCAGCTTGCTGGTCTCCTTATTGAGTGCATGCATGGAGAGAAGGTTACAAAATCCTTCCACGGCAGGTGGAGACATCTCGATGTAATTTTCATTCAACCAAACATGACCAAATTCATGGGCAAGCACAGAGAGGCACTCCACCACAGGTAATCCAGCCAACACCCATACCTCATGGGAAAAAGTGGTACCCGCATCCGGCCCACCGGTAATGGTGCGAAAAGTTGTTAAAGTCAGTCCTCGGAGACTGCCCCTGCCATGGAGGCGCTCCACTTCCTGGTTTAATTGATTCTGGCTGACCAGTCTCATCGTCAAAGGACCGACTGGACGCGGAAGCCCCAACTCGGACATTCCCTGCCGGACCCGATTGGCAACCGCGTTAAGGGTGGACACTTCACTTACTGCCTCCTGTAAACAGGGTACACAGCTAACCCGGCCATCCCTAAGCATTTGCTTGGATGAAGTACGCTTTCTCGACATTAGCCTGCTGCAGGAGCCACAGGAGAGGGCCTGGCGAAAATGCTCGGCATGCACCATCCCTCCCCACTCGTCCCTGCGAATAGGCTGACGATCCAGAAAAGGCCGCTCACAAACCAGGCAGGTAAAACAGGTGGGATGAAAGACTCTTTCTCCAGCCTGCATCTTTTCTGCTCCGACTATTTTTTTACAAACTCCGCAACGGGGTTCCAGTTTCCAGTTGGCGAGGTAAGCACGGTCACCTGCAGAAAAACGGGAAACCGGGAAGGTATAATCCCTGCCCTGAATCCTCAGGGTTACCCGGTTGTCCTCAAAATCAATCAATTCGCCCTCTGATCGGTTTCCACTTGTGGTGGTCCATACGCGGGCAGAAACGAGGTCTGCCCAAAGAAGCACAGTTAAAAAAAAGACGCCCGATATCCGGGAACGACTCATCTTCAGGACTGCAAAATCTTCTCCCAGAATGCGATCCGTCCGGCTACTTGCTGAGGCCCGGGCATTCCCGGCTTCTCCCGCTTGGCAAAGGCACGATCCAGGTCAAAGACCTCCCGCCATCCATCTCCCAGCTCGGAAGAGACGGACAAAGCATCTGCATCGCTAAGCTCAGGAAGTTGAACCTTTTTCTCTTCCGCAAGGGAAACCAAGGCACCGACCACATGATGAGCCTGCCTGAAAGGGACACCCTGCTCCACCAGATAGTCCGCTAGATCTGTGGCCAAAAGCAAAGGATCGGAGGCTGCGGCTCGGCATTTATCCTGGTTAATTACTGCTCCGTCCAATGCCCCTGCGGTCACCGCCAGGCAGATGCTCAACTGATCGAAACTGTCGAACACCGGAGGCTTATCCTCCTGCAAATCCCGATTGTAAGTAAGCGGCAATCCTTTGATCGTAACCAATAGGTTGGTCAGGTTGCCGACCACCCGTCCGGTCTTTCCACGAATTAACTCAAAGCAGTCAGGGTTTTTCTTCTGGGGCATTAAAGAGGATCCCGTGGTGAAAGTATCTGGCAAAACTAAGTATCCGAATTCAGAGGAATTCCACAGGATCAGATCTTCCGAAAGCCGGGAAAGGTGAAGAGCACAAAGAGAACAGGCCGAGGCGAACTCCACAAATAAATCCCGGTCTGCCACTGCATCCATACCATTGGGGGTAAGCCTGGGTTCGCCCGATTCATCGACAAAGCCGAGTGCTTTGGCCACATGTGCACGATCCAATGGAAGAGTGGAACCGGCAATCGCACCGGAACCCAATGGGCAAACATTGGCATGGTTAGCCACATTGGAAAACCGTTCATGGTCCCGGCCCAGCATTTCCACATACGCAAGCAGATGATGCCCCACGGTCACGGGCTGTGCCCTTTGTAAATGAGTATAGCCTGGTATGGGAGTGGTGGCATATTTTTTTGCCAGAACGAGCAGTGCGGTCATGGTTTGCTCAATTCCTTCGCGTAGCTGGGAGCAGGCATCCTTAAAAAATAAGCGCACATCGGTGGCTACCTGATCATTACGGCTTCTTCCCGTATGTAGCTTGTCTGCTGCTTCGGTTTTGCTCCGCAGTGCTTGCTCGAGGTTCATATGCACATCCTCAAGCTCGAGCTTCCATTCAAACTGGCCCGATTTTATTTCCTCCGCCAGCTCCTTGAGCCCCTGATCTATTTGGGTAAATTCTTCCTCGCTGATAATTCCGACAGAATGAAGCATAGAGGCATGCCCAAGACTGCCCTGCAGATCATAGGGAGCTAGTCTTTGGTCAAAGGAAACTGATTCTCCAAAAGCGAGCATGAGACTGGCAGGGCCCTCATGAAAGCGACCTCCCCAAGTGACTTGTTTCCCGTTATCTGGCATAGTTCCTTATATCATCCCAAACGAGGTATTGGCGGGCAACCTCTATTTGCGAATGATCGTTTCAGGCCAATGCCTGAAGTTTTGAAGGGGATTAAGAGAAGACCTTTTTGATCTTAGCCTTGGCGTAGTCGCGGTTTAATTTGGCAATGTAGTCCAAGGAAATATCTTTGGGGCAGGCAGCTGAACACTCACCATAATTCCGGCAATTTCCAAAACCGGCTTCATCCATGGCTGCGACCATATTGAGTACCCGGGAGTCTTTCTCTGCCTGACCTTGCGGAAGTAGATTCAGATGCCCTGCTTTGGCAGATGTGAAAAGCATCGCAGATGCATTCTTACAGGAAGCCACACAGGCACCACATCCGATACATTGTGCGGCATCCATGGCCAAATCGGCATTTTCTTTGGGCACGGGCAAGGCATTACCGTCCGGAGCACTTCCGGTACGAACGGTGATGTAACCACCGGCCTGAATGATTTTATCAAAGGCGGAGCGGTCAACCACAAGATCCTTTATCACAGGGAAAGCTTTGGCACGGAAAGGCTCGATGGTAATGGTATCCCCATCCTCGAACTTGCGCATGTGCAACTGACAAGTGGTGGTGGAATTTTCAGGACCATGGGCATAGCCATTAATATTGAGCGAGCAGGTTCCACAGATTCCCTCACGGCAATCATGATCAAAAGCAACCGGCTCGTTCCCCTCTTCCAGGAGCTGCTCGTTTAATTGATCCAGCATTTCGAGAAAGGACGAGTCTTCCGAGACGCCATCGAGCACATGTGATTCGAAACGGCCTTCGCTATCGGGACCATCCTGCTTCCAAACTTTGAGAAATAATTTCATAATTA
>JAYPZT010000130.1:0-3245 GCA_038136415.1 Opitutales bacterium | reverse complement strand
TACATCGCAGAAAAATACCGCGGAATCCGCCCAGCAGCGGGGTATCCCTGTCAGCCTGATCATACGGAGAAGGATTTAATCTGGGAGCTTCTCGATGTGAAAAATCAAATCGGGCTTGAACTGACGGAGTCACGGGCAATGAATCCCGGATGCTCGGTTTCCGGTCTCTACTTCTCAAATCCACAATCCCGCTACTTTAATGTGGGCAGTCTGGGGAGGGATCAGGTGGAGGATTATGCCAGGCGCAAGGGATGGGATTTTGAACAGGCGGTTAAATGGTTACGGCCCAACCTTGGGTTTGATGCCTGATACGATTTTCCCGGCTTAGTTGCCCTTCCCCTTTGGCATTGCAGGAGACTGCAGGAAAAAGTATATCTTTTCGGCTATGAAGGAAATGTCTCCCCTAGAGGAAATACGCCATTCTGCCGCTCATGTTCTCGCCACCGCGGTCCTCCGCCTGTACCCGGACACACAGTTGGATATCGGGCCACCCACCGATGCGGGATTCTATTATGATTTTGATTCCGAAGTGCCTTTCACTCCAGAAGTTCTCCAGCAAATTGAGGAGGAGATGAAAAAGGTGATTAAGGAAAACCAGCGTTTTGAACGATTGGAAGTCAGCCGGGAGGAAGCCGTCTCTATCATCAAAGAAATGGGACAAACCACCTATAAATTAGGCAGGTTGGATGATATTCCTGAAGGAGAAACCATATCTTTTTACCGCAATGGAGAATTTCGTGATCTTTGTGCGGGCAGTCATGTCTCCTACACCAAGAAAATTAAAGCTTTTAAACTCCTGCATGTCGCAGGTTCCTATCATCGGGGAGACTCCTCCCAAAAACAGCTTCAACGGATCTATGGAACTGCTTTCCCCTCCAAGGAAGAACTTGCCCAGCATCTGGAGCGTTTGGAGGAGGCAAAAAAGAGGGACCACCGTGTGGTGGGAAAAGATCTTGGTCTCTTTCATATCGACGAGCAGGTCGGACAGGGCCTCGTGCTTTGGAAGCCCAACGGAGCCATTATCCGCCAGGAATTGGAGGGTTTCATTACAGAACAGTTAAACCAACAGGGATATTCTCAGGTCTATACTCCTCACATCGGCAAACTCGACCTCTACCGCACCTCTGGACATTTCCCCTATTATCAGGACTCCCAGTATCCCCCGATCATTCATCGTGAATGCCTCGATCAATTGGCCGAGGAAGGATGCACCTGTTCGGAATTATCCAACAAACTGGAAAAGGGAGAAATTGACGGATATTTGCTCAAGCCGATGAACTGCCCGATGCATATCCGTATTTTCAAATCCGAGCAGCGTTCCTATCGCGACCTGCCGGTAAGATTGGCTGAATTCGGTACGGTTTACCGCTGGGAACAATCCGGTGAACTCAATGGAATGACTCGGGTACGCGGATTTACTCAGGATGATGCTCATTTATTTATTCGGGAGGACCAGTTGCAGGATGAGGTCCAGGGGTGCCTTAGCCTGGTCAAACTTGTCTTCTCCACTTTGGGAATGAATGACTACCGGATCCGGGTAAGTTTACGCGATCCAGAATCCGATAAATATGTTGGTGCACCCGAAGCCTGGGACAAGGCGGAAGCAGCCTTGCGTGAAGCTGTCAAAACGCTTGGCGTGGAATATGAGGAAGAGCTCGGCGAAGCTGCTTTTTATGGACCCAAAATTGATTTTGTGGTCAAGGATGTGATCGGTCGTGAATGGCAGTTGGGCACGGTGCAGGTGGATTATAATTTGCCGGAGAGATTTGATCTGTCCTATGTGGGCAGTGACAATCAGGACCACCGACCTGTGATGATTCACCGGGCACCCTTTGGATCGATGGAACGGTTTTGTGGAGTGCTCATCGAACATTTTGGAGGTAACTTTCCGACCTGGCTTGCTCCCGAGCAGGTCCGGATTCTACCGATGAATGATGACTTACTCCCCTACGCAGAATCCTGCCTGCAACTTCTGAAAGCAAAAAAAATCCGTGCAAGCATCGACGCACAATCCGCTAAACTTGGGGCAAAAATCCGCCGGGCTGAAACCGATAAGATTCCCCACATGATTGTGATCGGCAAACGGGAAGCAGAGGAAGGAAAAATTTCTCTTCGCTCAAGAAGTAATCCAGAACTGGATGGCCCACACACACCTGATGATGCCATCTCTTTGATCACCGAGGAAATTTCCTCAAAAGCATTACCAAAATCGAGAAAATCTTCTCAGTAAACAAACTGGTGAACGGACATGTGTAATTTGTCCAAGAAAGCTACAGGCAATAGGATTCGAAAAGTGAATCAATCAATAGGTATTAATCCACTTTATCGGGTATTTTCTGTCCCGTTCGTGGTTGCTATTCGAATTTACCGTATCTTTTCCCCCGTGAAGCAACTGGTGCTTGGTCCTTACGCAAGATGCAGGTTCCATCCCACCTGTTCTGAATACGCCTTGGAGTGTTTTCGAACCTTACCCCTACACCGTGCGATACCCCATTCCCTCTCCAGAATTTTAAAATGCAATCCCATGCACCCAGGTGGATACGATCCGGTGCATCCGGACTGTGACACAAAACCCTACTCTGGTTGATGTCCTCCATTCTTCAAACTGCCCCAACAATATGTAGGATCGGTGATGATCTCACCGCATATCTGGAAGGCTTAATTGAAAAATCTAGGTTTTCTAACAACAGCCTCATAAGCTCGATTTCTTTCAAAACCAGTTTCTCCGACCCTCTGGCCATACTCGAAAAACTGCATCATAACAAGGAGCCCCATTGCTACTTCGAGAAAGCCACCGATGATTTCGCTATTGCCTGTGGCGGGTATCTTGCCCACCACGCATGCAAGGGTCCTAACAGATTTCAACTCGCCAGGGAATGGTCAACTGAACTGCTCCAATCGGTCGAACGGGCGGGAGATTCCCCGATTGCTGGGTCAGGACCGACTATTTTTTTGACCGCCTCATTTGAAGCTGAAATTGCAGACCATTCCCAACCCACACTCCACGTCTTTCTTCCCGAATGGCAGGTGATTCAACAAGGTGGGGAACACATCATCATTCTCAACACGCAGATCAATCCTGACTCAGTTGCCCATCGTATCCAGAAGGATTTGAATGATCGTCTCAATTCCATGGTGGGGATTAGAAACGAAAAAGTTTCTGATCAGTATTCTTATCTGATCCGATTGGGTCAACCAAAGGAAAATTTTGAGTACAAACAAGGTGTTGAGAAGGCCCTCGATGC
>JAYPZT010000129.1:0-3251 GCA_038136415.1 Opitutales bacterium | reverse complement strand
CGAAGTCCAAGTTTTTCAAAAATACTCGAGGGTGCCAGAAGTTCCTTGGTGTCTCTTTTGGCCTTGGACAGAAATTTGATCAGGGAAGAGCCACCGGGAAATTGGGTGAGAAAGTTTTCCGCATCTTTGTGAATGCGGTTATAAACTGGGTTGGTGATCAATTCATTGAAATATTTGGAAAATGCCCCCACATTTTTGGCAATTGACCACTCGTTGTCATTAATAATTAAAATAAATTTTTTGGTACTTGAGCAAATGTTGTTGAGAGCTTCCAAGGTAATTCCGCAGGTGAATGCAGCATCCCCAGCAATCGCAACGACATGATTATCTTTATGCAGCCGGTCTCTCGCGACGCACATGCCCAAGGCAGCGGATAAAGCTGTACCTGCATGCCCAGCCCCAAATGAATCATGCTCGCTTTCATCTCTGCTTAAAAAACCACTTAGCCCTTCCGCCTGCCTGATATGATCGAACTTGGATCCATTTCTGCCAGTAAGAAGTTTGTGAACGTAGCCTTGGTGAGAAACATCCCAACAGAAACAATCGTGTGGGGTAGAAAAGGTAAGGTGAAGTGCGATAGTCAGCTCAACAACACCAAGGTTGGGGCCAACATGCCCGCCGTTCCTTGAAGTACTTTGTATGATTCTAGTGCGGATTTCCTCACATAATTTCGGAAGTTCCTCTTTGGGTAGTTTTTTGAGGTCATTGGGACCAGCAAGGTTGTCCAGGATTGCGTGTGGATTTTTATGCATCTTGCTTAGGGGCTTGCAGTTGCTTAATTGAGCATTCTGCAGATTCTAAAAGACTTCGGCAATGGGTAACGAGCTTCATTCCCTTTTCGTAATTCACGATCATGTCTTCGAGCTTACCTTCCCCACATTCGAGTGATTCCACAATATTTTGTAGTTCACTGAGGGAATCCTCAAAAGGAACATTTTTGCTTTCACTGGAGACATTAACAGTCATATTGAAACATTTTACGGAGAGCTAATTTGATAGCAACTTCGAATCAACTTGAGAGATAGACATTAACCAATGATTATGCAATTTTCATAGGATGCTTACTGCGGTTCAAATAATAATTATCCTTGTTTCCATCTTGCGCCTCTTGGTTGATGAATTTCTAAGAAGTTTAAATAACAAGCACATGAACAAGCTGGGGATGAGTTTTCCCTCTGAAATAGAGGGATTAATGTCGAAGGTAGAGTGGGGCGACTGCTTGGAATATACCAAGGCTAAAATGAAATTCTCGAGGGTGGATGATTGGTTCTCCTATTTAATTTTTCTAACCGTTCTGGTAGTGGTCATTCCATGGTATTACTCAGCCTGGCCCCATGGATCCAATCTCGCTCCTTGGGCAGCCGCGTGTTTTGGTGCCATTTTTTTAATTTCCCTGCAGATACCGGAGTTATTTGTTGATTGGTTTAGGCAGTTTCAATTAGAGGAGAAATTTGGATTTAATAAATCGACAAAAATGCTCTGGGTTATTGACAAGATCAAAGGAGCCTTTATCGGCTTACTATTTCTTGTTTTAATTTTATCTCTGCTGGATTGGTTGTATCGTTCGCTGCAGCAATCTTTTCCTTCCACTTGGTGGATCATGGCATTTCTTTCTTTTTTCGCATTACAGTTAGTATTGATGATTGTTTGGCCGAAATTTATTATTCCTCTTTTCAATAAACTCACACCATTAGAGGATGGGGAGTTAAGGGATCGCTTAATGAGATTGGCGGAAAAGTCAGGTTTTCAAGCTCAATCCATTGAAGTAATTGATGGCAGTAAAAGATCGAGTCATTCCAATGCATACTTTACCGGATTTGGAAGGTTTCGCAGAATTGTTCTGTATGATACTTTGATCGAGCAAATGAATATGGATCAAATTGAAGCAGTGCTTGCTCATGAAATTGGCCATTATCGGCTTGGTCATATTCCTAAACGATTAGTCGTTGCCTTCTTTTCAGGATTAGCCGGATTTTACATGATTAGTTATCTCTGTTCCAGTGTGTGGCTGTACGAAGGACTCAGGGTACCTCTGGAGAATATGGGATCTCTGAGTCCTTTAATCGTGTTCTTTAGTTTATTCGCAGGACCTTTTGTTTTTTGGATGACTCCAGTAAATAATTATTTTTCCAGAAAACATGAATACCAGGCAGATGAATTTGCTGCATTGGCCATGGGCACGGGCAAACACCTCGGTTCTGCTCTAAGACAACTTTACCGAGAAAACAAAAACTTCCCTTTGCCCCATCCTTGGTTTTCCTTTTTTCATCATTCCCATCCATCTCTTTTCGAAAGAGAGAATGCATTGGAAAATGTTACTTTTTCGAGCCAGGTTTAAGAATTCTTGGAGTGAGGTAAAAGTAAAGATAGCTACTCAGGGCCACGCCTAAAAGATTCATGATTAAATCTCCCAATGAAGGGAACCGGTTGGGGACAAAAAACTGGCTTAATTCATTTATACATGCATATGACCAGGATATATGAAATGCATGTGAGGCCCATATAGTTGGTTTATTATTGCAATACCAATACCATAACCAGGAAAACAGTGCGAAAAGAGGAAGATGGCTAAGATCCTGCAACCAAAAAGGGTAAGAGAAAACTCCTTCTGAGAATTCAATTAATAACTCCGAAGCATCCAGCCTCTCCAGCAGATCTGGTCTAGGAAGACCTGTCAAAAGTTGGAGCAAAAACGAAAAGGATAGCGGTAATAAAAGCCATAGACGATGCTCGGTTGGTGGAGAAAAAACCCACATCATTATTTTATTTTTGCTCATCCTTAAAATATCTATTCTTATTTTGTGTTAACTTAAAGATAAGAAACAAGAGATGCCTATATACGAGTTTTTCTCTCCAGAAAAAGGAAAGATCTATTCTTTTTTTGCACGATCTTCGGATTATGCCGACAAGATTCCCTTATGTCCTGATGGCAAGCAGTTTGAAATGAATAAATTATTATCTGGTTTTTCAATCACGGGGCAGAAAAGTGAAACAGAGACAGAGCCTAGTGCTGATGATTTCGCGGAATCTGACGATCCATTTGCCAACATGAATGAAGCTCAATCTGCAAAAATGATGAGAGAGCTCGAAGGAGCCATAGGCGGAATGGATGATGAAAATCCTGACCCCAAGCAAATGGGGGCATTAATGAGAAAGATGTGTGCCATGACTGGAGAAAAAATGGATGAGAGCATGGAAGAAGTTGTTCGCCGATTAGAGGAAGGCACGGATCCTAATGAGTTGGAAGAACG
>JAYPZT010000128.1:0-3298 GCA_038136415.1 Opitutales bacterium | reverse complement strand
AATTGCATGAAAAATTGAACGAAGCTTTGTCTAAGTTGTCAGATAAACATAGAACCATTGTGGTATTATTCGAAATAGATGGACTTAGTCACAAAGAAATTGCTGGCATTATGAAGTGTACGGAAGGAACCGTTCGCTCACGTTTGCACTATGCTAAGCTGCAGTTGCAAGCCCATATGTCTGAGTACATTCAACCGGAAGGAAACTCATGAAAGATAACGGAAAACCGAGTTTAGAAGATTTATTTTCATCCAAGAAATTGGATATGCCAGACGAAAAATTCTGGAACCGATTCCAGGACGATGTGAAAGGAAAAGCAATTGCCGGTGCCAGCCGTAAGCCTTTACTGCATAACTCCAAGGTATTGATTTCTGCATTACCAGTGTTCGTGCTCGCTGTGTTTCTTTCCCGTCCAATGTTTCAGCAGGAATTACAAACTGCCAGTACCATCCACACGGATGCCAGTCAGCCTCAGTTGGAAGCTTCCGATTCGTTCAATCAACTTGCCACCATCCTGACTGAGGAGTCCGTGATAACTCCTCAATTCAGCTTACCTGAAAATAAGGTTGGTAATAAAACTGCCTTTTCCGATTCCCGTTTATCCTTAGCTAACGGGGATGAAGTTTTCGCTCAGTACCACTACCACGCGGCGGGGGATTCAGAGTTAAGTGTGCCCACGAATTACACTTTCTAAATTTTCCCGGAATTCTCTCTGCTTCGGACTTCTCAGCCTGTGGGCAATAGTCTGCCATGGTGCAGACAATGAGGCGTCTTCCTTTGGTCTACAGGACCGAATTCAGGATGTATATCAATCATTTCATGGTTCCATAGTTCGGGTAAAGGCAACCAAACAAACTGGCACTGCGGAAGATCAGCAAATTAGCAGAGTGCTTAAAATGGGCACCGGATTCATTGTCAGCAAAGATGGTCATGTACTTACCAGTGGTCTTTTAAGGGATCCAGACCGGGTATGGATTGAGCATGAACGCTCCTTCTATTTGGCTAAGTTGATTGGTAAAGATGAGTTATGCAATATTTCCCTCCTTAAAATTGAAGATGCAGAGCGGGAATTCCCATTCATTTCTCTGGTCGATCAAGCGGAGGGGATCAAACCTGGTTCATTCGTTATTGGATTGACCAGTGCCCTCGAATTTCAGGTTGGTCCAACCTACGGGATTATCCAAAGTAAAGAGATCGCTTTCGGGAAAAATTTATTTCCCACCAGTATGCTGCGCTCTTCCTTACCCCTGGGACCTGGGGAAGTGGGGGCTCCAGTTTTTGATCTGCAGGGAAGGTTTGCCGGGATTGGGCACGCTGCCCTGCCAGATTTGAGTGCATCCTTCTTATTGCCTGCTGAAGCGTGTTTACGGATACGGGATGGTTTGTTGTTTTCCGGTTCCGTGGATTATGGGTGGTTTGGAGTGACCGTTTCCCGAAAGCTCAATAATCAAAATTCTTTTGAAATCGTGGTGCAGGGAACCGTGGATGGTTCTCCTGCCAGTAAATCCACGCTTAAGGTTGGGGATATTATCCGTAAAATTGGGGGGCAAGAGGTCACCAATCGTGGCGATCTTGCTCATGCCGCATTTTTTGCCAAGCCTGGCACTTTAATTGAATTTTTTGTCTCCCGGGATGGGAAAGAAGTAACCGTTCCGATTAAAGTTGAAAAGAGGAGGCAAGTAGCTCTGCTTTCCCAGAATGAAGTGGTTGAAGTTGATGGAGCACTCCCAGATGATCCATCTGAGGAAAGTATCAATGTTAGTGAATCTGATTTGAATAAATCGGAAGATTTCTAATCTTTCTTTCCTATTTTATAAAACCCACCCAGTTTTTTACCTTTCGTAATTTTTATGTACCCGTGTAACCCAAGTAGTAAGACCAGTTGGAGAAAGCTGGAGGAGCTGAATAAATTTGTAGAAGTTGGCTCCTTTGAAGGTGAACCTATTTTAAAGGTGGATCCCAAAGCCTTGGAGGTTTTGGCGAAAGAAGCTTTTCATGACATTTCTCATTTTCTCCGACCCGGGCACTTGGAACAACTGCGAATGATTTTGGATGATCCGGACGCTTCCCCTAATGACCGCTTTGTTGCACTTGATTTATTGAGAAACTCCCAGATAGCTGCCGAAGGGATTTTACCCATGTGCCAGGATACGGGTACAGCTATTATTTTAGCCAAAAAAGGGAGATGTGTTTGGAGTTCTGGTGGGGATGAAGACGCTTTGTCCAGGGGTATTGAAAAAACCTATGCGACCGATAACCTCCGTTTTTCCCAGTTGGCTCCTCTCTCGATGTTTGAGGAGAAAAATACCAAATCCAATCTCCCTGCCCAGATTGATATTCTGCATACAGAGGGAAAGGAATATCACTTCCTTTTTATGGCAAAAGGTGGAGGTTCCGCAAATAAGACCTTCCTGCACCAAGGAACCCCATCGCTGCTGAAAGAGGAACTATTGCTGGAGTATTTGGATGAACGGATTGCAGCATTGGGTACTGCAGCTTGTCCTCCCTATCATTTAGCGGTGGTGATCGGGGGTACCTCCGCGGAAGCAAATTTAAAAACCGTTAAGCTGGCAAGTGCCCGGTACCTGGATGGATTGCCAACGGAGGGAGATCCATCCGGACATGCGATTCGGTGCCCGGAAATGGAGAAAAAGATTCTCGAAATGACTCAAAAACGGGGCATAGGTGCCCAGTTTGGTGGGAAATATTTCTGTCTGGATGTCCGGGTGATCCGTTTACCCAGGCATGGGGCCAGTCTGCCCATTGGTATTGGAGTAAGTTGTTCAGCTGACCGTCAGGCCCTTGGGAAGATTACCGAAGAGGGGGTATTCCTGGAACAATTGGAAACCAATCCATCCCGCTTTTTACCTGACTATGAGTCGGATGAATCCTCCGATGATGAGGCCGTTCAAATTGATTTGAATATGGGCATGGATGCGGTGCTTAAAGAGTTATCCAAATACCCCGTGCGTACAAGGTTGTCCTTAAGCGGCCCGTTAATTGTAGCCCGGGATCTGGCACATAGCCGGTTGCGTGAGCGCTTGAATTCAGGTGCCGGACTGCCCGAATATTTTAAGCAGTACCCGGTATACTATGCCGGTCCTGCCAAGACTCCGGAAGGCTATGCATCCGGCTCTTTTGGTCCCACCACTGCGGGCCGGATGGATGCATTTGTGAACAAATTTCAGGAAGCTGGGGGATCCATGGTGATGCTGGCAAAAGGAAACCGATCCAAGATGGTGGTACAGGCATGTAAAAAGCATGGAGGGTTCTACCTCGGAAGCATCGGTGGTTCAGC
>JAYPZT010000127.1:0-3318 GCA_038136415.1 Opitutales bacterium | reverse complement strand
ATTCACATTCTTGGAATCCTCTGAATTGAAAGTTGCATTTATTTATGCAACTTTCCCCCGTCCGACAGAAACTTTTGTCAGGAGGGAGCTAAGATCTCTGATTAAAATTGGGTTTAAGCCAGATATTTACTCGATATGGCAGGGTCATAATGATTGGGAGGGAAATAAAGTGTTTCGTTTTTCCATGTGGGATTTACTGCAATTACTTTACTGGGTTCCCTATTGGGCATGGATAGCTCCACAATCCTTCCTTATGGTGCTGAAACATATTTTTGGTAATCCATGTCCGGGTTTTCAAAATTGGAATGAAACTTTTCTTGGTTTTGCATTTGGTTTGGTAAGGGCTCGTGATTTTCAATCGAAAAATTACCAAAGAATTCATGGGGTTTGGGCAACTATGCCAGCCACTGCCGTTTATATCATTCATCTGTTAACCGAAATTCCTTATTCTTTTGGTGCCCATGCCTACGATGTGTTCCGGTACCGTGGAGATTGGTTGCTTGATCTAAAGCTGCGTCGTGCAAAATTTGTCCGTACATCCTCCCAGTCCACCGCAAGAAGACTTCAATTGCTCGGCTTGGAAAATGAGAAAATAAATCTGATCCGGAGAAGCCTTACCGAATGGCCACAAAGATCAAACTTTTCACTCCACACGCCTTGCCAACTTTCTTTATTGGCTGTGGGCAGACTGGTGCCCAAGAAAGGATATTTTCATCTCCTTAAAATAGCTAAATTACTCGACCAAACCAAAATTCCTTTTCACTTATCTGTGGTCGGTGCTGGCCCATTGGGTGATGATCTTGCTCTTGAATCCAAAAGGTTGGCCTTATCCACAAAAGTTTCTTTTTTAGGAGCCAAAAGTGAATCCGAGCTAAAAGAGATTTTTCTTAGTCAGGACTGCCTTTTGTTTACTGGAATTATCGATAAGAGAGGGGACCGTGATGGTACACCTAATGTTATTCTTGAGTCTATGGCGGCTGGATTGCTGATTCTTGCGTCCAATAAAGCCGGTGCGATGGAAGCTTTTGATCATCAGCAGTCAGGTTTTTCTCTCGATCCGGCTTCTCATCAGGATTGGGTTCAGTTGCTCCAAGACTTTTACCAAGATCCTGCCCGTTTTGAAAAAATCAGACAATTCGCGATACAACAGGCTAGAGAGAAGTTTGACTCTAAGCGTAATGCTGGCAAAATAAGAGACCAGTTCTTCCATTGAACCTATTTTGAAGACGCCCAAGCTAAGCATTTTAATTTCTGTTTATGGACAGCTCGCCTTAACCAAAAGGTGTCTTTCTGTGTTGCACCAATCAATCGGGGACAAGATTAGTTATGAAGTTCTGTTGGTTGATGATGCCAGCGATGATGGTACCCCTCAATTTTTGCAAACCCTCAATTCTGTTCACCGTTGTTTTTACAATTCCTCAAACCTTGGTTTTGCAAAAAATAACAACCGAATGGCCAAGGAGGCACGGGGTGAATATTTACTTTTCTTAAATAATGATGCTTTTGTTTCCGGAGATTGGTTGAATCCAATGCTTCGTGTATTTGAAATTCATCAAGATGTTGGGTTTGTTGGAAATGTCCAAAAGCTTGATGGATCAAAAAGGTTTGATCATATGGGGGTAGTATTTGGTCCTGCGGGTAACCCCCGTCATTATGGGCAGGGCTATTTCCATAATCCATTCAAGGGAGAAGTGATCCAATGGAGTGCAGTCACTGCTGCTTGTGCTTTGGTTAAAAGGAGTACCTTTCTCGAAGTCGGCGGATTTGATGAAGACTTTATCAATGGATGTGAGGATGTGGAACTTTGTGTCCGGATGTCAAAATTCGGGCTTTCCCATTATGTTGCTCACGACAGTGTGATTGATCATGTCAAAGGAGCTTCTCGTGGAAGGAAGAAATATAACCAGCAAAACTTCGAAATTCTGATGAGAAAGTGCGGAAAATTCATCGAGAACTACCAATCGGTTTTGGATCAGAAAAGGCATGCACATACTTATTTGTTGAGAGCGTTCTTGAGGCCTCAATCTGTGAACTTTTTTAAATTTTTGGAAGCAGCTTTGATTTATTTCGGGCTAAAAAAATTACCCCCCTCGGCACCCCAAAAGTCTTTTACCACTCTCCAGTACTCTCAGAATCGGAGCTGAGTAGAGTTAGGATAAGCTAAATTTTTGTTGCGGCAAAACGAACCGCTTCCTCTATTTTGTCCATATCTTCCGCAGTATGTGCAGCAGAAATTGCCGTGCGTATTAAATCTTTCCCGGGAGGAACGCCTGGGGAAACGGAGATAATGCTGTAGACGCCTTTTTCCAGCAAAGCT
The DNA here is from genome assembly GCA_038136415.1 of Opitutales bacterium. GTDB lineage: Bacteria > Verrucomicrobiota > Verrucomicrobiia > Opitutales > Seribacteraceae > Chordibacter. The sequence continues at coordinate 1,001 of JAYPZT010000127.1, read as the reverse complement.
TTCCAAAAGTAGTAAACTTTTTCCTTTTCGCCCAGCACAATGGGCACTGCCGGTGATTCACTTTCCCAGGTGTCCAGGTTCAATTCTTTGAGCAGGGCATTGTATCTTTCAAGGTTTTGGAATAGTCTTTCCCTGTGTTGAGGCTCATTTTGGATAATATGCAAAGCTGCTTTGGCACAGGCACATCCTGCAGGACTAAGGGCAGCGGAAAAAATTGTCTGTTTTGAATGGCTGCGCATGTATTCAATCGCCTCCAAAGAGGAGGCAACAAAGCCACCGATTCCAGAAAGGGATTTAGAAAAACTTCCGCAAATCACATCAATTTGGTCCGTGAGATCAAAATGGTTTGCGGTTCCACTCCCGTTGTCGCCCAATACCCCAAACCCGTGAGCATCATCTAAGATCAGAAATGAATTAAATTCCTTTGCCACGGAGGTAAGCTCGGGTAATCGGGCAATGTGTCCCTCCATGGAGTAAATACCTTCGAGAACAATCAGCTTGGCCGTTTCAGGATCTTCATCTTCAAGAATCTGCCGGAGGTGTTCCGGTTGGTTGTGTGCGAATCTTTCGCAATGAGCACCACTTAATTTGATCCCACTCCACAGGGAAGAGTGCAGGTTTTTGTCCGCATAGATGATATCTTTACGATCCGCAAATCCTGTAATCGCAGATGTGCATGCCAAGTAGCCTGCGGAAAATACATGACAAGCTTCTTTCCCGATAAAGCTGGCTAACTCTTCCTCCAGTTCGCGGTGAAAAGATCTTCCTCCATTCGCTAAGCGGGCACCGGTTGTACTGCTGCCCCATTTTTTCAGAGCCTCTATGCCAGCTTCCTTGATTTTTGGATGATTCCGCAAACCAAGATAGTCATTACTGGAAAGCATGACATATTCCTTGCCATCTTTAAATACACGGGTGCCTTCCTGCTTATCAAAGATGTGATAATAGGTATCATATTTGAGACGAAGCTTGGTGGCTTCGTCGTCCCGAATTCTAGCCCA
>JAYPZT010000126.1:0-3359 GCA_038136415.1 Opitutales bacterium | reverse complement strand
TTATCTAGCAAAGGAGGTACTGCCGCGCAACTGCCAATGCACTGACTGCAGCAGTTTCCAAGCGTAGTACATGGGGTCCCAAACTAAATGAATTAACCCCGGCAGCCTGAGCAATTTCCTCTTCCTGTGGACTCCAACCACCCTCTGGGCCAACAAAAAGTGAGATCCTCTCAGCATTCCGCTTGGGTGCGAATGATGTGGTATGTGCAGAGAGGCTCGTCATCCAGCATTCATCTTTATGAGCAATTCCTGATACAAATTCCGTAAATGTAATCGGGTCATCAAATTTTGGCATCCATGTATTTCCCGATTGTTTACAGGCCTCCTGAGCGAGCTTTTGCCAGCGCTCTTTTTTATCCTGCAATTTGGAAGAAGAGACAGAACCCTCCGTTCGTTCGGTGAGCAAAGGGGTCAGCACACTGACACCGAGCTCAGTTAAGGGACGGATCAAATCATCCCATTTGTTTCCTTTACCCATAGCAATTGCCATTCGAATCGCAGGAACTTGTGCAGCATCCTGATGGATTTCATTTATGTGAACGGTCACACGGGAGCGGCTAACTTGAAGACATTGAGCTGTAAAACGACCTCCCCTGCCATCGAGTACTTCCACAGGATCTCCCTCTTTGATTCTGAGTACACGGGCGAGGTGAGTGGATTCGCTTGCGGGCAGGATTATCTCCTCACCCAAATTGGTAGGAGATTGCTCTGTAAAGACCCGGATTACTCTGCTCATTTCCGATAAGCTAAAAAATACTGCTTGCTTGGCAACTCAACACCATGCATGGGATGAGACTATGCAAAGAAAGGGTTTTTCAAAAAAATGCGTATAAGCGGAGGCAAAGCCAGAGGGATCCCCCTCAAGGTGAGCAAAAAGGGAGATGTGCGTCCCGCTATTGAAACGACCCGGGAGCGTTTATTTTCCTCAATTTTTCAATCAGTGGAAAACGCCACGGTACTGGATCTGTTTGCCGGTTCCGGGGCATACGGACTGGAATCCCTGAGCCGGGGAGCGAAACAGGCCACTTTGGTGGAAAAAAACCGCTTGGTTTTTAATGATCTGAAAACCAACCTTGCCGCGGTGCTTAAAAGCGCAAATCTGAAGGGAGAAGCAGGCAGATTGATAAACCGGGATGTGCTTGATTTCGCCAAGGAACCGCCCAGCCAAAACTACGATATTATCTTTATTGATCCGCCCTACGCTGAAATTGAAAAGCTGGGACCGAGGCTTTTTGAACTTCTTTTACGCAATCATTGCTTAAGCAAGGATGGATTTGCCGTCCTGGAAACTCCCGGGGAATTGAAGATGGAATTCCCCGGATGGACCGTCACCCGGGTAGTGGGAAAAGAAAAGCGCGGATCACCCGTGCACCGGATTTACTCTCCCGCCCATCCCCTACCCGGCCAGTAATTAGCGGAGAGATACCCCACGGAGGCAACCACTGCGGTTTCCACCCGTAAAACCCGCTGCCCCATATGACAAAGAGAGAACTTCTGATCTCTTAATAATTCCCGCTCCGATTGGGACCACCCCCGTTCTGGACCAACCGCAAGTAAAGTATTCTCATTATTAGGGATCGTCACTTCAGATAAGGACTGACTCGCCTCATACACATCCAAAGCGAGACGGGTAGCAGAAAATAAAGATGACTGGATCGCCGTCTCCAAGCTGTTTACTTTTTCGCAACGGGGAAGATGGCAGGAAAAGGCCTGCTCCGCACCCTTGATCAGTAAGCGGTGCCACTCTTCATTCCAAAGCGAGCTCTCTGTGTAGGAAGCCTCACTTTTCTCCGCGGTGAAAAAAATAAGCTCGGAAACGCCCAACGCTGAGGCCTGTTCAATCACCTTCCGGCAGGTCTGCGGACGGGATAGTCCAACAAGCAATGTTATTGGTAACAAATCGCTGGCGTGCTTCTCATTCCACTTCAAGGAAAGATTGACCGCACCAGATTTCTCCCATTTCACCAGGCCTTTTCCACGGGGCCCATTAACCACTCCAAAATCGACAAGATCACCATCCTGAGCATGGAGAACTTTTTTGAGATGATGAGTACGGGCATCATTGGCAGGCCACTGAACCTGCACTACTTGTTCTGGAAGGAGAAATAAATTCAATGAGAAACCAACCAAAGAGCCTGGTAAGGACGGAGCTCAAGAGCTTTTGATCCCCAATGAATCTCGCCACCACTGATCAGATCTTTGGCACCTCCTGAAGGAAACCATTTCTTGAGAATATTCATTGGTTTTACCGGACAGGTTTTGGGAAGAAAATTGTAGAGGCAAACAATCGACTGGTTGCCATCCACTGAACTACGAACCAGTCCAAATACAGAGTCTCCAAGATCAATGATTTCCTGAGAGGCATCTGGATGAAAAGCAGGAGCAGCCCCGCGTTTTCTCAGAGTGGTGACATACCAATCGAACACTTTGGAACCCGTGGTGTTCTTTTTCCCAAGCATACTCTCCAGCTCATTGAGCTGCCATTTTTTGCGGTTTAAAGTACGGGCACGGCCCGTCTCTCCAAAACCTTCCTGGTCATTGGGTGTGGCACAAAGGGAATGGAAATAAACCGCAGGAATTCCCTGCAAAGAAAGAGCAAGTGCCTGAGAACAAAGAAAGCGGGCTTCACCAAGCTCTGACTGTTTCGGATCAGAAAGGGCGGAATAGTAGGTAACATTGAGCTCATAAGGAGATTCCGAACCATCGGGCATACTTCTCATCGAAACCTGACCACCCTTCTGTTCGATCTCCTGAGCAAGCGAAAGCACCTCCTCTTTGGGTAAGATTCCTTCTAGCGGACGAACCCCCACTCCATCATGACTGGCAGTAAAATTAAGGAAATAACAACCCTTGGGAGGAGGAGCCAAATTGGCTGCCCAGTTTCTCAAATGCTTGGATGTACCTCTCAAAAGACCATGAAGTAAAAGAGGGGGCAAAGAGAATTGGTAGACCGCATGGGCTTCATCCCCTTTTCCAAAGTAGGATACATTTTCCTCATGGGGAACATTGGTTTCCGTCAGTAAAATGGTCTCCGGGGCAACCACTTCCACAAAATTCCGAATCAATTTAATCACCTCATGAGTCTCGGGCAGATGCAGGCAATTCGTGCCCAGTTTCTTCCAAAGGAAAGCGACCGCATCGAGACGTAAAATCCGGCAACCCATGGACAGGTAAAACAATATAATATCGAGAAACTCGAAAAGAAGATCGGGGCAGGTCCAGTCCAGGTCCACCTGATCGGCACTGAAAGTGGTCCAGACATTTTTCTCTCCACCACGGGTCTGATAGGGAGTAAGCAGAGGGGTGGAACGGGGACGCACCACTGCGGAAAGATCGGCTTCCGGATCACCCTCCATGAT